>QKAK01000165.1 GCA_003247225.1 Spirochaetota bacterium
CGCGGACGCCGGAGCCTTCGAGCGGCAGTTCCCTCGGGACGGGCGAGCCGGTGGCTATCAGTATCGAGCTGAAGCCCTCGGACTCGAGGGCCGCCTTGTCGATCTTTCCCGAATGCCCGAAGACGAACTTGGCGCCGAGGGCCTTGATACGCTCGATATCGGCGGCGATGTCGTCGCGCGAGATGCGGAAGCGCGGGATCACGTTGGCCGGCACGCCGCCGGGCTCTCGGGCGGTATCGAACACGGTTACCGGATAGCCCTCGAGCGCCAGGTAATGGGCGCAGGCGAGGCCGGCCGGCCCCGCTCCGAAGACCGCCGTCTTGCCCTTGCCGGATATCGCCGGCTTCTTGACGGCCGGGACGGTCGCGGCTCGGGCGCAGGCTAGCTTCATCGACCGGATCTCCACCGAGCCCTCGTAGTCGACGCGCGAGCAGGCGTACATGCACTGGTGGTCGCATAGCACGCCGGTGACGTGCGGCAGCGGGTTATCGGCGAGGATTATCCTCAGGGCCTTCTCGGCGTCGCCGGCCGCGAGCGCCTTCATGTAGGCGGGCGGTTTCTGCGCCGCGGGGCAGGCCTCGACGCATGGCGCGGCGAAGCAGTCGGTCCGCGGCAGCTTCTTCCTGATGACGGCCTCGCCCTTCTTGGCGTCGCCTCGGTAGGCCGCGTCGGTCAGCGCGGCCTTAGCGAGCGCGTCGAGGCGGGCCGCGTCCGGAGCCGCCGGCACGCCCGCGGCGAGCGAGCGGACCGCCTCGCGGGCCATCGGCTCGAGGCGGAGGTATCCGCCCGGCTTCAGGATATCGGTGGCGACGGTCAGCGGCCCGAGGCCCGCCTGCATGCAGTCGTACGCGTTATGGGCGCTGACGCCGCCGCAGTACGAGAACGGCAGCGGCTCCGGGAGCGCCGCGGCCAGCCTGGCCGCGAGCCTCGCGGTGATCGGGAACAGGGCGCGTCCGGACATATAGCGCTCGCCGCCGGGCATCCGCTTGCCGTCGTTCACGTTGGCGAGGGTGTTGGACAGCTTGACGCCGAAGCGCACGCCCTTGGCCTTGGCCTTGGCGCGCAGCGAGGCGATCAGCGCGAGGGCCGCGTCGAACTGCAGGTCGTGCTCGAAGGTCGGGCGCTTAAGCCCGATACGCTCCCAGCCGGTGGCGTCGAGTATGCCCCTGACCTCGTCGTAGCCGAGCAGGGTGGGATTGAGCTTGACGTAGGTATCGAATCCTTTTTCTTCTATTAAATAGGCTCCGATACGCTCGATCTCGGCGGGCGGGCAGCCGTGCATCGTCGATAGCGTCACCGAGTGGACCGGCGCGCTCGGCATCGCGCCGACGGCGAGCCTGGCCCGCTCGGCGCCGGCCTCGCCGAACGCGGCGGCGAAGGACGGAGAGCCGACGGCGGCCTTGGCCTCCGCCAGCGCGGTCTCCCAGATCGGGGTGCCGGCGGGCTTCCGCATGCCCTCGATGAAGGCGTTCACGCGCTCGCCCTTGATGCCGTCCAGGGTGTAGCCGACCGACATGTTGAACATGACCTCGACGGGCTTCTCGCATAGCGCGGCCCGGAGCACGTGGATGGCTATCCACGCGTTCAGGTACTCGGCGCGGGCCTCCTCGAGCAGCAGCTCGGTCGACCACTCGACGTTATGCCCCTCGTCGAGGGCGTCGATGCACGGCTTCTCGATATCGAGCCTGTCGTTCTCCTGAACGGTCTTGAGCTCGAAGACCCTCGCTCCGGCCAGCCAGGCCGCCACGATATTCGCGGCTATCTGCGTATGCGGGCCGGCAGCGGGTCCGACCGGCAGGCCTATTGCCGTCCCGTTCACCTTGAAGCCGGGCGATCCGGCCTCGAGCTCGAGGACGCGCCTGACCGTCGCGCCAGGGATGTCGTAGGCGCTATCGCGCTCGGTCCATTCGCCGACGACCCGAGCCATCAGCTCGCGCATCGGCATGGATTTCATGATCTTACTCACCGGTACCCCCATCGTAGTTGTTTTCCGTATCCGGCCTCGACGACGACGCCGGCGGCCGGGTCGACCGAGCGCTCGCGCGCGTCGGCGTCCCATACGGCGCGGCCTCGGACCATCGTCAGGCGTATCGAGCCGCGCAGGCGCATGCCCTCGAACGGCGTAATGGATCCCTTGCTCAGTAGCTCGTCTCCGCGGACGACGTAGGCGCCGGCCGGGTCGACGAGGACCAGGTCCGCGTCCATGCCGACCGCGATCGCGCCCTTAGCGCCGGACAGGCCGAACCTGGCCGCGGCCCCGCCGGAGGTAGCCCTCAGGAAGGCCCCGAGCCCGAGCCTGCCGGCCTTGAGGCCCTCCGAGTACAGGTACGGGAAGAGCGTGCCCGTGCCGGGTATGCCGCCGTAGTCGGTCCAGGCCGAGCCGGTCCGCTTCTCGGCGGCCGGGGCGGGCGCGTGGTCGCTCGTGACGTACGAGACGACGCCCGAATCGAGCAGCTTCCAGAGCCTGTCGGCCTGGCCGGGCGCCTTGACCGGCGGCGCGGTCTTGAGCGACGAGCCCTTGTCGGCGAAGTCGTCGCTCGAGAAGGCCAGGTAGTGAGGGCAGGTCTCGCAGCTCGCGCCGGCCGCGGCGACGGCCTCGGCCGCCTCGGCCGTGCCGACGTGGACGATATGCAGCGTCCGCTCTCGCCCGCGCGCCAGCGCGACGGCGGCGGCGGCGGCGACGGTCTCGGCGCTCTCCGGCCTCGAGCCGACGTAGTCGGCCCAGGACGGCTCGCGGCCCTCGGCCGCCGATCGCGCCTTCATCGCGGCGGTCGCCGGCAGCACGACGCCCGCGTCCTCGGCGTGGAGGAGGAGGGGCCGGCCGAGCTCCGCGGCCTTGGCGACGGCGCGGCCGAAGTCGTAATGATTGACAGCGGTGAAGGTATCCATGCCCGAGACGAAGTAGCACTTGAAGCCGACCACGTCGGGCGCGAGCGCCTCCATGTCGCGGGCAAGGGCCTCCTCGACGAGGTGGCCGGACACGCCGCCGTACAGCGCGAAGTCGACGACGGCCTTGCCGCCCATCGCCGCCAGCTTCTCGCGCAGGTTGGCCGCGCTCGTCACCGGCGGCAGGCTCGTGCACGGCATGTCTATCACGGCGGTCACGCCGCCCCGCGCGGCGGCCATCGTGCCGTGATGGAAGTCCTCGCGATGAGTGAAGCCCGGCTCGTCGAAATGGACGTGCGGGTCGATCGCGCCGGGGAATACCTCGAGCCCGGACGCGTCGACGACGTCCTCGCCCGGCTCCGGCTCGATAACCGGGGCTATCGCGACGATGCGCTCCCCGGAGACCCTCAGGTCCCGGCGCTCGAGCCGCTCCGATCCCGGTAGCGCGCACAGGCCGCCCTTGATCAGCATGGTCACAGCCCCTTTACCGCGGCGCCGAGGTCGCCTGTCAGGAACAGCATCGCCTTCTCCGGCGTCATCGGCAGGTCGTGGAACGACGGCCCCTCGGGCCTGGCGGCCTTGAGCGCGTCGAGCACCGCGAAGTAGCCGGCCAGGCCGTAGATGAACGGCGGCTCGCCGACGGCCTTCGAGTTCGCTACGACCTTCGGGTTCGGCTTGGTGAAGAACTCGACGTCCATCCTCGGCATGAAATGCGCGTCGGGCAGCTTGTAGGTGGACAGGGTGTCGGCCAAGAGGCGGCCCGCGTCGTCGAACTTGAGCTCCTCGAGGCAGGCCCAGCCGAGGCCCTGGGCGAAGGCGCCCTCGACCTGGCCCATGTCGACGAGGGGGTCGATCGACTCGGCGATGTCGTGGACGATGATCGCGTCGTCGAAGCGGTACGAGCCGCGGATCACGTCGAGCGTCGCGGTGACGACGGCGCAGCCGTAGACGTGGTAGTAGAACGGCGTGCCGAACTCGGCCTTCATGTCGTAGTGGAGCCCCGGCGTCGCGTAGAAGGCGTGGGCCGACAGGTCGACGCGGTTCTCGAAGGCCTTGGCGACTATCGCGGCGAAGCTCAGCTCCCCGTCGGCCACGCCCCCGACGGTGACGTAGCCGTCGCGCAGGTCGACGGCCTCGGGAGCGGCGCCGCGGAGCTTGGCGGCCAGCGCGACGAGGCGCTTCTTGATCTCGATGCAGGCCACCTGGGCGGCCATCGCGTTGATGTCGGCGCCGGAGCTGGCGGCCGTCGCCACCGTGTTGGCTACGGTAGTCGTCCTGGTGCTCTCTACCCTGACGGAGTCGATCGGGGCTCCGAGCGTCCTCGACGACACGACCGCTATCTTCCTGCCTACGCCCTGGCCCATCTCCACGGCGCCGGTCGAGACGCTGACCGAGCCGTCGCTGTAGACGTGGACGAGGGCGCCGCCCTGGTTGAGCATGATCTTCGTGAAGCTGATGCCGAAGCATATCGGGATCGCGGCGGCGCCCCTCTTAGTGGCGGCGTTGGCGGCGTTATAGGCCGCGATCCCGGCGCGCAGCTCCGTCCACTTCGCCTTGTCCATGCAGCGCGAGAAGGTGTCCGTGGCGCGCACGTCGTCCATCCTCATACCGTAGTGGGATACGTCGCCCTCGGACAGCAGGTTCTTCCGCTGGATCTTCACGGGATCGACGCCGAGGGCGCGGGCGGCCTTCTCGATGGCGCACTCGATCACGAAGACGCCCTGCGGGCCGCCGAAGCCGCGGAACGCGGTGAACGGCACGAGGTTCGTGCGGCACATCGTCCCGGTGGCCCTGACGTTCGGGATATGGTACGCGTTGGCGGCGTGGAACAGCGTGCGCGGTATGATAGCCGGCGATAGGTCGGTCGCCGCGCCGGCGTTCTGGTAGTAGTCCGCCTCGAAGGCCAGGATGGTGCCGTCCTTCTTGAGGCCGATCTTGAAGTCGGACGAATAGGGGTGGCGCTTGCCGGTGCTGGTCATGTCGTCGCGGCGGTTCAGGTACAGCTTGACCGGCTTGCCGGTGCGGTAGGCGCCGAGGGCGGCGAGCGCGGCCCAGCCGGAGGCCTGGTCCTCCTTGCCGCCGAAGGCGCCGCCGAGCCTGCGCGTCTCGATCTCGACCTTGTTCATCGGCAGGCCGAGGATGCGGGCGACTATGGATTGGACGCCCGAGGGGCTCTGCGTGCTCGAGACGACGCGCACGCCGCCCGCGTCGTCGGGGTAGGCTACCGCTCCCTGGGTCTCGAGGTAGACGTGCTCCTGGCCGGCCGACTCGACGCGGCCTGTCACGACGACGTCGCAGTCGGCGTAGGCGGCCTCGGGGTCGCCGAGGCGCTGGGTGCGCGGGGCCATGATCAGCTTGCCCTGGGCGTAGGCCTCGCGCGGGTCCACGACGGCCGGCAGGTCCTCGCGGCCGACGAGCTTGACGAGGGCCGCCGCGCGCCTGGCTACCGAGCGGCTCGGAGCGAGCACGAGGGCGAGCACCTCGCCGCGGAAATGCCATTCGCCGGTCGAGAGCATCGGCTCGTCGGGTATCGAGGTGGACAGCTCGTTCTGTCCCGGCACGTCGGAGGCCTCGAGCACCCGGACGCCGGGGGCGTAGGCGAGGGCGGCGGCGGTATCGAGCCGCTCGTAGCGGCCGTGGGCGCTCGGCGAGCAGACGATGGCCGCGTGCAGCATCTCGGTGGACTCGGGCAGGTCGTCGATATAGGTAGTCTTGCCCATCACGTTCAGGGCTGAATCGGGATTGCGCTTCATGCCAGCAGCTCCTCTTCAAGCTTGAGTTCGGGCCAGAGCCTGCACGAGGCGGCCCAGGCGAGCCTCTCGAGGAGGCGCTTCCGGTAGGTCGACGAGCCGCGGACGTCGCTCATCGGGCTGCCCGAGCCGGCCGCTATGGAGCCGAGCTCCCTGGCGAGCGCGGCGGACGGGCGCTCGCCTCGCATCGCCGCCTCGGCTTCGGTCAGCCTGAGCGGGGTGGCCGCGACGCCGCCGGCGGAGTAGCGGGCGTCGGCTATCGTGCCGTCGGCCGCCATGCGGACCGCCGCGGCGCAGTTGACGGTCGCTATGTCGAGGCGCTCGCGCTTGCTCGCCTTCTCGAACGCGAAGCGGTTCCATCCGGCCTCGAATTCGATAGCCGCTACCGTCTCCCCGGGACGGAGGTCCACTTTCTTATAGCCCAGGAAGAACTTCTCGAGGGCTACCCTGCGCTCGCCGTCGGGGCCTGCCAGTACCAGCTCGGTACCGAGCGCCATCAGCATCGCGGTCATGTCGGCGATCGGCGAGGCGTTGACGATATTGCCGGCCAGGGTGGCGCGGTTGCGTATCGGCGGCGAGGCGACGTCCCGCTCATGCCGCTCGATGCCCGGCACGGCCTCGCGGACGACGGCCGAACCGAAGAAATCGGTCGCGTTGACCGCCGGGCCGAGCCTGACGAGAGCCCTGCCGCCCCGCTCGAGCCGCGTTATCGACCTGGCCTCCGGCCCGCGATAGGTGAACGAAGGGGCGAGGCCGGGCTGGGGGTCCGGATTGCGCACGAAATAATCGGTGCCGCCGCCTATGACCACGCTCTCGCCGGCCTCGCCTCCGTCGGCGTCGGCCGCCCGCGGCGGGACGGACATCAGGGCGGCGAGGCCCGCCGGCAGCACGCGGCGCTCGGCGAGTACGGTCAGCCGCTCGGCCAGGCCGGCGGGCAGCCCGGCGAAGTCGGCCGCGAGCCTAGCGGCGGCCCGCCTGATGGAGCCGTAGCCGGTGCAGC
>QKAK01000128.1 GCA_003247225.1 Spirochaetota bacterium
CGGAGCGCCGATGGCTGATCGGCGCGGTATCCGTTAGGAATGAGTAGTCGATGCCTTTCCTGGTACCTCCTATGGTCCGTTCGAGTAACGCGGCGGCCGGCAGGTCCGCATTCGCCCCCGGTTCGGGCGGTCGTCTCCCCGGGGGATTGTCCAGTCAAATTGGCCACGGAGACGCAGAGCGAGGTTAGCTTCTAGCTAAAACACGTTTTCTCCGTGCCTCCGTGTCTCCGTGGTTAGTCTTTCCTTGATATTGGCCCTATCTGAACGCCACGTCGGCGTCATAGTCGACGCCGGGTACGTCGAAGCCGTGGGCCTCGAGGAAGTCGTGCCTGAAGCCGTCGAGGTCGACGGTCGCGGAGAGGTTATCCTCGGCGGCGGAGGAGAAGCGGCGGGCGGTCGCTTCCTGCACGTCGGCGCGCATCTCGAGGTCGTCGAGGCGTATGCGGCCCTCGTCGTCGGTCGGCACGGCGCCGGGGGCGAGGAGTCGGTCGCGGTACAGCCTGAGCATCTTGGCAGTCCTCGTGGAGCCCGAGCTCCTTCATGGTCTTGAAGAGGGCCGCGACGTAGAGGGCGACGACGGGGATGACGGCGCTGGCGCGCGTGACGACGGCCTTGTTGACGGCGACGTAGGCCGCGCCGCCCGATGCGGATAGCCGGTCGGCGATGGACTTCGCGGTCCGCTCGAGGTGCTCCTTGGCGCGGCCTATCGAGCCGCCGCGGTAGATGGCCGAGGTGTGCGCCGGGCCGACGTAGGAGTAGGCGAGGGTGACGCAGCCGGGGGCCAGGACGCCTGCCTCGCTCAGGGCGCCGATCCATAGCTCCCAGTCCTCGCCGCCCATCACCTTGACGGTCGCCTCGACCTCGTCGTCGGTCGCCGGCTGGATGGTCACCTCGCTCATGCGGCCGTCGACGACGTCGAAGGTGCGGCCGGTGAACGGCTCGCCTATGGGCTTGAGCGCGGAGCGGTGCATGACGCCGGTCGCGGGGTCGACGCGTACGGGGCTGGCGAGCGAGTAGACGACCTGGTCGAAGCGGAGGCCTCGCTCGCGGGCCAGGGCGACGACGGCCGCCCGGGTCTCGTCGGCGAAGGCGTCGGCGTCGATGGTCGCCGAGAAGATTCCGTCGCGGGCGGCCGCGGCGTCGAAGGCGCGGTTATCGTACCAGCCGGGCGTGCCTGGCTTCCTGTCGCTGGGCTCGCGCTCGAGCGATACGCCGACGGTGGCGGCGCCGCAGCCGAAGGCGGCCGTTATCCTCGAGGCCAGGCCGTAGCCGGTGGAGCAGCCGAGGACGAGGGTCGCCCGCGGCAGCGGCTTCCCGGCGGCCTCGGCCGCCGCGGTCATGGACGTAGCGGCGGCCTTGGCCCGCGCGATCCAGCCGTCGACCATCGCGGCGCATCCCTCGGGATGCGCGTTCAGGCAGATGTTGCCGCGTATCATCGGCTTCATAGTCGACCTCCTTCGTCGTTCCCCCCGGCTCTGGCGCCCAGCCCGGCCGGAGCCTCGCCCGCGATGCATAGCCACTCGGCCTCGACGGCCAGCTCGCCGCCTACGGAACCGGTTCCGGACTGCTTGATGATCTTGCCGGAGTCGCGCAGCGTCGTTATCGCCATCTCGAACAGCTCTCCGGGGCGGACCTGGCGGCGGAACTTGACGCTGCCGACGCTCGCCAGGAAGTACAGCGCGTCGCGCGCCGCCCCGCCGGCCTCTCGGGCGGCGGCGGCTCGCTCCCGCGAGCCGAGTATCGCGCCGACGCCTCCCGCCTGGGCGAGGGTCTCGACGAGGAGGACGCCGGGCACGACCGGGTAGCCGGGGAAGTGGCCGGCGAAGAAGGGCTCCTCCGGCCGGAACCGGCGTTCGGCGCGTATCGAGCCGTCGGGCAGGGTCTCCGCCTCGTCGACGAACAGGAATGGCGCGCGGTGGGGAAGGATCGCCTCGATCTCGACGCCGGACGCCTTCATCGGTACTTCCTGAGGACGAGGCAGGCGTTGTGGCCGCCGAAGCCGAGCGAGCCGGAGGCGGCCGCCTCGATGGGGCCAGATACGCCGACGTTCGGTACGTAGTCGAGGTCGCACTCTTCGTCCGGCTTATCGAGGTTGACGGTCGGCGGGAAGAAGCCGTCGCGTATAGCGAGGGCGCAGACGATAGCCTCGACGGCGCCGGCGGCGGCTATCATGTGGCCGGTCATGCTCTTGGTCGACGACACCTTCATCGCGTAGGCGTGGTCTCCGAAGGCGGCCTTGACCATGCGGGTCTCGATCGGGTCGTTCATCGGGGTGCTGGTGCCGTGGGCGTTGTAGTAGGCCACCTGATTCGGCGCGACGCCGGCGTCCTCGAGGGCCAGCGAGATGGCCCGGGCTCCGCCCGCGCCGGACGGCTCGGGCGCGGTGATGTGGTAGGCGTCGCAGCTGGCGCCGTAGCCGGCCAGCTCGACGATGACGCGGGCGCCGCGCGCCTTCGCGTGCTCCTCGCTCTCGACTATCATCACGCCGGCGCCCTCGCCGATCACGAAGCCGTCGCGCGCGGCGTCGAACGGGCGCGAGGCCTTGGCCGGGTCGTCGTTGTACGAGGTCGACAGGGCCTTGAGCATGCAGAAGGAACCGACGGCGAAGGCGCTGATCGCCGCCTCGGTGCCGCCCGCGACGACGACGTCGGCGCGGCCGGCGCGTATCATGTCCAGGGCCTGGCCGATGGCGTCCGAGCCGGAGGCGCAGGCGGTGACCGCGGTCTGGACCGGCCCCTTGATGCCGAAACGGATGGCTATGTTGCCGGCCGCCTCGTTGCCTATCATCATCGGCACGGTCAGCGGGAGCATCCGCGACGGGCCGGACTCGAGCAGCTTGGCGTGGCTCTGCTCGAAGATCTCGATGCCGCCGATGCCGTTGCCGAGCATGACCGCGGTACGCCCGAGGTCGACGGACGCGCCGTCGAGCCCGGCGTCCTTCCAGGCCTGGACCGCCGCCGCGACCGCGAACTGGGTGAACAGCGCCATCTTGCGCGCGTCCTTCCTGTCCATGTAGAGGCTCGGGTCGAAGCCCTTGACCTCCGCGGCCACCCTCGAGTCGAACTCCGTCGCGTCGAAGCGGGTGATCGGGCCGAGCCCGCTCTTCCCGGCCTTGATCGAGGCCCAGAAGGTATCGATATCGTTGCCGACCGGGCTCACGACGCCCATGCCGGTTATGACTGCCTTGCGCATATCGCTCTCCTTTCGCTAGCTTCCGCTCACCAGCGGATGATGACGCCGCCGTAGGTCAGGCCGGCGCCGAAGCCCATCGCCATCACGAGGTCGCCCTCGGACAGGAGCCCCTTCTCGGCCATCTCGTTCAGCGCTATGGGTATCGACGCCGCCGAGGTGTTGGCGTAGTCCTCTATGTTCATGTAGATCCGCTCGTCGGCTATGCCGAAGCGCTTGGCCGCCGCCTGGACGATGCGCGCGTTGGCCTGGTGCGGCACGATCCACCTGAAGTCGTCGAGCGACGCGCCGGACTCGGCGAGCAGGGCCTCGATCGTGTCGGTGATCGCCTTGACCGCGAACATGTAGACGGCCTTGCCGTCCATCACGATGGCCGGGGGCCGGCCGCAGTCGAGGTTCCGCTCGAAGGTCTTGGTGCGCTCGGGCTGGCTCAGGTAGAGGCTCCCGGCGCCGGAGCCCTTGGCCCGCAGCCAGGAGTGGAGGAGGCCGCGGCCGCCCGCGTCCGTTCGCTTCTCGAGGACGAAGGCGGCCGCGCCGTCGCCGAAGAGCACGCAGGTGGCGCGGTCGGACCAGTCGCTGATACGCGACAGGGTCTCGGCGCCGATGACGAGGGCTATCTTCCGCGACGGGGAGGCGAGCATCGAGCCGGCGACGTCGAGTCCGTAGATGAAGCCGGTGCATCCGGCGTTGACGTCCATCGCGGCGGCGTTGACGGCGCCGAGCTTGTCCTGGACGATGCAGGCGGTCGACGGGAAGCCGAAGAAGTCGGGCGTCGCGGTAGCGACGACGATCAGGTCGACGTCCTCGGGCGCCTTTCCCGCCTTGGCGAGCGCGGCCCGCGCCGCCTCGACCGCCAGGTCGCTCGTGACCGAGCCGTCGGCGGCGAAGTGCCGCGCTCCTATGCCCGTATGGGAACGTATCCACTCGTCGGTCGTCTCGACGCGCTCGGACAGCTCCTCGTTCGTGACTCGGTTCGCCGGGATCGACGCCCCCGTGCCGGCTATCGTTATGGCCATGCTACGCTCCTTGACATAAACAAGCTAAATGTCATGCGAATAATGGCGCACCAGACAAAAGCTGTCAATATGTAAAGGCGAAGGCGATGGAAAGGCCGGGATAACGGCGGGAGCGTCCGCGCGTCAGCCGAGCGGCGCGCCCGCGGGTAGTATGCGCCTGAGGAACTGTCGCGTGCGTTCCTCGGCCGGGGCGTGCAGGACGCGGTCCGGCGGGCCGCTCTCGACGACGAGGCCCTCGTCCATGAACACGACCCGGTTCGCCACGTCGGAGGCGAAGGCCAGCTCGTGGGTGACGACGACCATGGTCGTGCCCTCGCGGGCAAGCTGCCGCATGATGCCGAGCACCTCGCCGATCAGCTCGGGGTCGAGGGCGCTCGTCGGCTCGTCGAACAGTATCACGTCTGGGTCGACCGCTATCGCCCGCGCTATGCCGACGCGCTGCTGCTGGCCGCCCGACAGCTTGGACGGGTAGTAGTCGAGCCGGTTCGACAGGCCGACCTTGTCGAGGGCCCGCCTGGCAGCGTCCTCGGCGTCGCGCGCCGGCATGCCCCGGCCTATGATCAGCCCCTCGGTGACGTTCTCGAGCGCCGTCTTGTTATTGAACAGGTTGTAGTTCTGGAAGACGAAGGCGGTCCGCTTGCGTATCGCGAGCACGTCCTTGCCGCTCGCCTTATGCATGTCGAGGTGGAGGCCGTCGAAGTGCATCTCGCCGCGGTCGGCGCGCTCGAGGAAGTTGACGCAGCGGAGCAGCGTCGTCTTGCCGGCGCCCGAGGGGCCGATGATCGCGACGACGTCGCCCTTCGCGACGTCCAGGTCGACGCCGCGGAGCACCTCGGCGCGGTGGAAGCTCTTGTGCAGGTCTCGTATGCTCAGCATGTCGGCTCTCCGCTGCGTTAGAATGCCACGACCGGCGCCCGGTAGATGCCGAGGCGCCGCTCGACGAGGGTGAACAGGGCCTGCGTGGCGCCGCAGACGAGCAAATATATCATGAAGACCGCCAGGTACGACTCGACGTACTCGTAGCCGCGCGCGGCCTCTATCTTGGCTATCGCGGTCACGTCGCGTACCGCCATCAGGAAGGCCAGCGAGGTGCCCTTGATCAGGTTGATCGTCGCGTTGGCCAGGTTCGGCAGGGCGACGAGCAGGGCCTGCGGCAGGATGATCCGCCTGTAGGCCTGGCGGCCGGTCATGCCGCTCGATAGGGCCGCCTCGTACTGGCCGCGGTCGACGGTCAGGATGGCCGACCGGATGATCTCCGACAGGACGGCCGTCGTATTGAAGCTGAAGACGACCACGGCGTACCAGAGCGGGTTCAGGGCGAACACGTCGACGTCCCAGCCCGCCCGGATCGCCAGCGAGTTCGCCAGGCTCGGTAGGACGCTGTAGACCACGAGTATCTGGAGGACGACGGGCGTGCCGCGGGCGAAGGATATGTAGACCGAGGCGAGCTTGCGCAGCACGCGCACCCTATAGATCCCGATGATCGCGAGCGCGAATCCGAGCGGCAGCGAGACGAGCAGGGTCGAGGCGCAGATGCCGAGCGTGACCGGCAGGCCGCGCAGCGATAGGAGGAAGGTGCGCGCCAGGTAGTCGAGGTCGAGTCCCATGCGCGGCCCCTAGGCGAGGCCCCTCCTTCCGACCGACAGGCGCCGCTCCAGGGCGCCTGCGGCCTTCTCTATGGCCACGGTGAGCGCCCAGTAGATTAGGGCGGCCGCGAGGTAGGTCTCGAGGGACCAGGCGCCGAAGCCGCGCGCTATGATCAGCGAGCCCTGGCCCATCAGGTCGACCAGGCCGACGGTGTAGGCGAGCGAGCCCTCCTTGAGCAGGGCGACCAGCGAGGTGGCGACGTTCGGCAGGGCCGACACGGCCGCCTGGGGCAGCACGATGCGGCGGAAGGCCTGGAACTCGCTCAGGCCGTGGCTCAGGGCCGCCTCGCGCTGGCCCCGGTCTACCGCGAGGTAGGCCGAGCGCATCAGCTCCGACATCGTCGCCGCGAAGAACAGCGTGAAGGTGAGCACGACGTAGAAGGCGCGGTGCCGCAGGCTGACGTCGACGCCGAAGGCCGCCTTCGCGACGGCCGGGAGGCCGTAGTACACGAGGAACAGCAGCACGATCGACGGCGTGCAGCGCAGGACCCAGGTGTACGCGTCGGCCAGGCCCCGCGCGACCCGCGAGCGGCCGAGCTTGGCCTTGGCCAGGACGAATCCGAGCAGCGTCCCGAGCAGCGCCGTGGCCGCCGCCACTCCCAGAGTCACCGGCAGGAACGCCAGGAGCCGCGGCAGCACCTCGATGATGTATCCGGGATTGAACGGGCGGTCCACCGCGCGCCTACTCCGCGAAGCGGAAGACGTCCTCGCCGAAATAGCGCTTCGACAGCTCGGCGAGCGTGCCGTCGGCCTTGAGCCTCTCTATCGCCCCGTCGTAGGCGTCGGCCAGGGCCTGCTCGCCCTTGCCGAACAGCGGCCAGGTCGGGATGCCCTTGTACGGCGCGTAGGACAGCCTCGAGGCCAGGTTGTGGAACGGCCCGTCCTCGGCCAGCACGTTCTTCTGGAACGACAGCTTGATATCGAAGAACGCGTCGTAGCGGCCCTCGAGCACCCAGAGGTAGGCGTCGTTGATGATGAACACGTCCGACGGCGTCAGCTTGATCGGATGCTCCGGATGGGCCGCGTTATAGTCGGAGACCACGGCGTACTGGGCGCTCTGCGGCGAGATCGGCACGAGCTTGCCCGAGTACGCGGCGAAGCTGTCCAGGTCCCGTATCTCGTCGGCGTCCTCGCTCCTGAAGGCGATGCCGATGACGCTCGCGGCGATGGGATTCTTCGGGAAGACGAACTTCTCGCGGCGTTCCGCGGTCGCCCAGGCGCCCTTGGTGGCCAGCTGGTAGCGCCCGGTCTCGAGCCCGATGAACAGGTCCTCGTCCGAGGTCGGCACGAAACGGAATTCGTAGTCGGGCAGCAGTTCGTCGACGGCCCTGAGCACGGCGATCTCGAAGCCGTCCGAGCCGCCCTTCTCGTCGACGTAGCCGTATGGCACGTAGTTCTGGGTGTGGGCCGAGTAGACGACTCGCGGCGCGTCGGCCGGGGCCGTATCGCCCCGCGTCCGGTCGCAGGACGAGGCGAGCGCGACGATCATGGCCGCCGCGACGAACGCCGCGACGCGTCGCGGCCCGCTATAGTGGATCGATTTCATGGTAACCCTCCAGTGGGCGGCCCGACGGATTGCCGTCGGGCAAGCCTCTACGCTGAAGTGTATTGCAAACTGTATCGTTTGTCTAGGCGTTCGGCCGTTAGGAGCTAGCCAGCCTCTCCTCGCCCTCCGCGGGCGGCGCGACGATGGCCTTGAAGGCCGCCTCGTCGATCGACTCCTTCTCGAGCAGCTCGCCGGCCAGCTCGTCCAGGAGGGCGCGGCGCTCCTCGAGCCGGCGCCTCGCGATTTCGTAGCGCGCGGCGACCGTCGCGGCGACCGTCTCGTCTATATAGCGCTGCGTCTCCTCGCCGTACTCGCGGGCCATCACCGGCTCGGCCGACGGCCCCATCATGCCGGCGCCGCGCTTGGTCAGCGCCACGTTGCGGTAGCGCTCGGACATGCCGTAGTCGGTTATCATGCGGCGCGCTATGTCGGTCGCCCTGGTGATGTCGTTCGCCGCCCCGGTCGATACCTTGCCGAAGGTCAGCTCCTCGGCGGCGCGGCCGCCCATCAGCACGTCGATCTCGCCGAGCAGCTTATCCTCGGTGACGATGTAGCGATCCTCGATCGGCACCTGCAGCGTGAAGCCGAGGGCGCCGAAGCCGCGCGGGACGATAGACACCTTCTGCACCGGGTCGGCCTCGGGCGTGAACGCCGCGACTATCGCGTGGCCGGCCTCGTGGTAGGCTATGACGCGGCGCTCGTCGGGGTTCATCACGCGGCTCTTCTTCTCGAGGCCGGTCATGATCTTCTCGACGGCCTTCTCGAAGTCGGCCTGGTGCACCTTCTTGCGGCCGGCGCGCACGGCGAGGAGCGCCGCCTCGTTGACCACGTTGGCCAGGTCGGCGCCGACGAAGCCCGGCGTGGCCCTCGCGACCTTCTTGAGGTCGGCGGCGGGGTCGAGCTTGACCGCCTTGGAGTGGATGTCGAGGATGGCCTCGCGGCCGACGATGTCGGGCCGGTCGACGCCGACCTGCCGGTCGAAGCGCCCGGGGCGCAGCAGGGCCGGGTCGAGCACGTCCGGCCGGTTCGTCGCCGCCAGGATGATCAGGCCGCTCGTCGCGTCGAAGCCGTCCATCTCGACGAGGAGCTGGTTCAGGGTCTGCTCGCGCTCGTCGTTGCCGCCCATCACGCCGTTGACGCGGCTCTTGCCGATGGCGTCCAGCTCGTCGATGAACACGATGCACGGGGCCTTCTCGCGGGCCTGCTTGAACAGGTCGCGCACGCGGGCCGCGCCGACGCCGACGAACATCTCGACGAACTCGGCGCCGCTCATGCGGAAGAACGGCACGCCGGCCTCCCCGGCGACCGCCCGGGCGAGCAGCGTCTTGCCGGTGCCCGGCGGGCCGACGAGCAGCACGCCCTTCGGGATCTTGCCGCCGATGTCGGTGTACTTCTTAGGGTTCTTGAGGAAGTCGACGACCTCGACCAGCTCCTCCTTGGCCTCGTCGACGCCGGCGACGTCGAGGAAGCGGGTCTTCACGTCTCCCTCGGCGACGATGACCGCCTTGTTCTGGCCTACCGACAGCACGTTCGAGCCCATGCCGGTCAGGCGCCTCTGGAGCATCCTCCACAGGAAGAACATCAGCCCTATCGGCAGCACCCAGTTGAGCACGAAGCCGAGCATGGCGTTGCCCTCGCGCGAGACGGCGGAATAGGTAACGCCCTTCTCGTCGAGCAGCTTGGTGAATTCGGCGTCGTAGATCGGCACGGTCTTGAAGACGCGGGCTTCGGCGTCGCCCGACGGCCGGCCGTCCTGCCTGTCGCCCTTCGGCCCGTAGCCGGTATAGTAGTTCGAGTCCATCTCGATGCGCTCTATCCGGCCCGACGCGACGAGCGACTTGAATTCGCTGTACGGTACGATGGAGCTGTCCGCCGACTCGACGAACCAGTTGAACAGGGTAATCGAGATTATGGCGATGAATACGTAGGCGATCGTATATTTCCATCCGTTGATCGGCGGTATCGGCGGCCCCTTCAACGGTTTCTTAGGCTTCTTGGAGTTCCATGAGTCGTTCTTGCGGGGCATTGTTTCCTCCGAGGTATAATGTACGAATACCGACGGCGTATCGGCCAGCCTCGCCCCTCTTTCTTCCTTGACCCCTCCATGCCGTTTTTAGTACATTTCCAGCGTTAACGAAACCACTCACACAGGTTCCAGGAGGATACGACATGAAAGTAAACCCGTTGGGCGATCGCGTGCTCATCAAGGTTCAGGAAGGCGATACCAAGACCGCCAGCGGCATCATCATCCCGCAGACCGCCCAGGAGAAGACCCAGACCGGCGTCGTCGTAGCCATCGGCACCGACACCGACGTCATCAAGGTCAAGAAGAACGACAAGGTGATGTACGACAAGTACGCCGGCACCCAGATCAAGATCGACAACGCCGAGCACCTGATCGTCAAGTTCTCCGATATCCTCGCCGTCCTCGAGTAATACGGCCCGATCAGGAGATTGAAACGGCCGCCGGATCGCGATCGATCCAGCGGCCGTTCCTTATTCGGGGCAGCGGGGCGTCCCGCGCCCGGCTCAGCGGGTGATTACCGAGAGCAGCTCGGCCGGCGTCCCGGCGGCGACCGCGGCGGCCCGCTTGGCCTCGCTCTTGAACAGCTGGCTCACCTCCGCGAGGAACTGGAGGTGGGGGCCGGTCTTCTCGGGCGGCGACAGGGTCATGATGAAGATCCTCGACGGCTCGCCGTCGAGCGAGTCGAACGGGACCGGCTCGGCCGACACGCCTACGCAGGCGACGAGGGCCGAGACGCTGTCCGTCTTGCCGTGCGGGATGGCGATGCCGTATTTCATGCCGGTGGACATCTTGCGCTCGCGGTCGAGCACCGCCTTGAGCGCCGCCGGCTTGTCGGTGACCGCGCCGGCGGCGACCAGCAGGTCGAGCAGCTCGTTGATAATGCCCTGTTTATCCTTGGAACGCAGGCTGACGGCCGCGGTCTCCTCGGAGAGGGTGGTGCTTAGGCTCATGGGCCGATTCTAGAGGCGCTCCGGCTAAAAGTCAATCGAAGCCTTCCGTCACGGCCCCCGAACCTAGATGAAATGCCTCACGTCCTTGGGCCGGACCTGCCCCTCGCTCGAGGCGACCGCGTAGACGACGCAGTTCACGCAGAGCGAGTCGACGAAGGCGGCGGCGAGGGCGAGCGGCAGGGCCGCCGGCACGAGCAGGATATAGCCCGACTCGAAGCCGCGGCCGTAGGACGCGCATAGGCTCGTCAGCGCGACGATAGGGCCCAGGCCCGGGGCGGCCCCGAGGAGCAGCGCCGCTATCGGGGCGGACGCGAGCATCCATAGCACGGCGCCCGAGCCGAGCCCGAGGTTCGAGTACGAGTTGAGTATCGCGACGAAGGCCGTCGTCGTAACCATCGCGGTGCCGGCGCGGCCGAACGCGAGGGCGACGGGCAGCGATACGGCGCCGGCGCGCCTCCTGACGCCGAGGCTCTCCTTGAGGTGCTTGGCGGCGACGCCGGCCTGGAGGTAGGTATGGCCGGAGACCAGCCCGGCGAGGGCCGGGGCCAGCATCGCGAACAGCGTCTTGAACGGGTTGGTCTTCCGGTCGGCGAGCCACAGCGTCGCGGGCAGCAGGACGAGGACGACGAAGGCCGCCTCGGCGCCGATGGCGGCGAACAGCGGGCCGAAGACGGCGAGCCTCGGTATGCGCCCGACGGCGACGACCCTGGCAACGGCCGCGACGATAAGCGGCAGCGGCAGGAGCTCGACGAAGAAGCTGTTGATCTGCCAGAGTATCCTCGAGGCCGAGTCGAGCAGGCCGGCCACCGGCTTGCTGGCGGCCTTGTCGAAGGCCAGGCCGATGCCGAGTATCATCGCGAACAGCGAGGAGGGGAGCAGGAACTCGAACGAGAGCAGGGTGCCGAGCGCGTCCGGGGCGAAGACGGCCGACAGGACGTCGAGCGGCGGCGGCACGGAGCCGACCGCGGCGGCGGCGTCGGCCGATAGCGGTATGCGGCCCGGAGACAGCGCGTAGGCCCCCGCCAGCCCGACCAGCGACAGCGCCACGACCGTCGCCGCGGCGAAACCGGCGGTCTTGAGCCAGACGATCCAGAGGCGCTTCTCGTCGTGCAGCTCGAAGGCGGCCACGGCCATAGACGCGAAGCACAGCGGCAGCAGCACGTAGCGGCCTACGTTGAGCGCGGCGCCGGCGACGGCGTCCAGTACGGCCCCGTCGCCGAACGGTATGACGAGCCCGGCGGTGACGCCGACGGCGATGGCTATAAGGTACTTTAGCCAGATCTTCATTGCGGGAGCATACCTGAGGCCGGTTCCACCGTCAAGGCGACGCTTGTTTAGCGATTCGTTCCGGTAGTAGTATGCGGGGCTATGACGATCAAGGCTCCCCCTTTGGATATTTTCAAATCGCTCCTGAAAATTTCGCTACCTGTCATGTTCGGAAGCGCCGTCGAGACCCTGTACAACCTGACCGACGCGTTCTTCTTAGGAAGGCTCGGCACCGCGGAGATCGGCGCCCCGTCGATCGCGTTCAGCATCGTGTTCTTCGTCACCGTGTTCGGCATCGGCCTCTCCGGCGCCGGCACGACGCTGATAGCCCAGTCGAAGGGCAAGCGCGACGAGGCCAAGATGAACCACTACATGAACCAGACGACGTCCATGCTGATCGTCGCGTCGGTGACGCTCGCGGCCGTGGGCTCCGTCGTCGCGGCGCCCCTGCTGCGCCTGCTCAACACGCCGGCCGACGTATTCGGCTACGCCCTCACCTACATGCGCATCGTCTTCCTCGGCATCCCGTTCGTGTTCATGTACTTCGCGCTCCAGGCGTCGTTCGTGGCGATAGGGGACACGGTGACCCCGATCAAGGTCCACCTGCTCGCCGTCGCGCTGAACGTCGCCCTGGACCCGCTGCTGATCTTCGGCCTCGGGCCCTTCCCGGCCCTGGGCGTCGCCGGCGCCGCGCTGGCGACGATCCTGTCCCAGGCAGTCGGCGCCGCGCTGTCGCTGCTGGTGCTGGGCAAGGGCCGCGCCGGCCTTCGCCTGAAGGCGGCCGAGCTCAGGCCGTCGCCCAGGTCCTGGGGCCTGCTGCTCAGGATAGGCCTGCCGGCCAGCGTCGGCCAGGGCCTGTCGGCCTTCGGCTTCACCGTGCTCCAGGGCGTGGTCAACATGTTCGGCACCGCGGCGATCGCGGCCTTCGGCGTCGGCAACCGGCTGATGAACCTCTTCGATATCCCGGTGCACGGTATCGCCAACGGCACGACGAGCCTGGTCGGGCGGGCGATGGGCGCCAAGGACGAGCGCCTGGCGATGCGCGTCGTCAAGAACTCGCTGTGGATGGTGCTGCTGTTCGAGATCCCGCTCCTGTCGATGGCCTTCGCCTACGGTGGCGGCTTGGTCAGGCTGTTCGTGGCGGATCCCGAGGCCATCAGGCTCGGCGACATCATGTTCAAGGTGGTGACCCCGTCGCTCTTGACCTTCGGCCTGTTCTTCGCGATGAGCGGGGCCTTCCAGGGGGCCGGCGACACGAAGATCATCATGTTCCTGTCGGTGTTCAGGCTCTGGGCCGTCCGCGTGCCGCTGGCGTATTTCCTGGCCTATAGGACGGCGCTCGGCCCCCTGTCGATCTGGGTGGCCATGTTCGCGTCGAACTTCCTGACGGCCGGCATAGGCTTCGCCTACTTCCTGTCCGGGAAATGGAAGCGCGCGCTCGATCCCGACGCTATATAGCGGGGATAAAAAAAGGCCGCCCGTCGGGCGGCCTCGTCGTATCGTGATCCGGGCGGGAATCGAACCCACTACCTATTGCTTAGGAGGCAATCGCTCTATCCAAGTGAGCTACCGGACCGCGGGGCAATACTATAAAGAATAGCGGGTGCCTGTCAACGACCCGGCCCGACCGGGGTATCGTCGCCATCGGCGCGCGCCTTAGCCTCGGATTCGGCCACCAGCCGCTCCAGCTCGGCGTAGGGGTCGCCAGCGCTCTCGTCGTAGCCCTTCTTGAGGTCGTCGAGGTAGCCGGACAGCTCGCCGGCCTTGCGCCTGAGGTCCTCCATCGCCTGGCGCTCGCCGGCCTCCGGAAGCGCCTTCATCCTGGCCATGTCCAGCTTGAGCTGCTTGAGCGCGTTGACCGACGAGCCGAGCCGGAGACGCAGGAGCTCCCGCTGGTCCTCCAGGTCGCGGCAGGCCTTCTCCTGCCTGGCTATCTCGTCGATCGACCGCCCGTACTCTTCCTGGAGCGCCTGGCTGGCCGCCGATCCGCGCTTGGCCTCGAGCGCCTCCCTGTCGCGGCGTAGCGCCTCGGTCGGGATCGTCGACACGATGCCGTCGATCTCGTTGACCGAGTGGGACAGCAGCTTGACCTGCTCGACGTAGCGGTCCAGGGTCGGGATCATGTCCTTGCCGAATTCGTCCGAGCCCTTGCCGGCCTTGAGGTCCTTGACGATCTCGTCGCGGATCGCGGCGGCCTCGGCGTAGACCGACGCGTAGGGGCCGGCGGCCGCTCCCGCCACGCGGCCCTTGCCGAGCCTGAACAGCTCCCGCCACGAGTCGACGCCGAGCGCGCGGAAGAGCCGCTTCTCGAGGCCGCGCAGGGTGCCGGGGTAGGCGACGAGGTGGCCTATGAAGCTGAGCGCCATGATGCCCGACGGTATGGCCGCCCAGAGGAAGCCGGGCGAGGTCAGGAGGTTGATCGTGAACAGGAGCGGCGGCACCGAGAGGATGCTCGCGAAGTGCATCGCCATGCTGTCCTTGACGCGGTTGACCTTCTTGTACAGGTCGAGCGCGCCCGGTTCGAGCTCCGGCATCCTGTCGACCTCGGAGGCCTTGGCCCTGCCGCGGAGCATCGCGAAGAAGCCCGAGACGATGCCGGTGCCCCAGCCGGCGCTGACGATGGCCGCCCACATGAAGCCGGGCGCTACCTTCAGGTTGATGTACCAGAGCAGCGCGTTGACGCCGACGAACGACAGCAGGTTGCCTACGAAGCCGCTCGACGACTTATGGGCCTTCGCCTCGATCTTGTCGCGATAGCGCGCGAAATCGGTCTCGATCTCCTCGGAGCTCGGCTTGAAGTGCTCCGAGTCGCGGAGCTCGGCGTCCCACTTCCCGGTGCCGACCTCGGCCGCGTGGCGCTTGAACTCGGCCTTGATCGCGCTCTTCTCGTCGAGTACCGACGACCGGCCTATCTCGCGCTCGATCTTGTCTACCACGCGCTCGGCGCCGCGCTCGACCCGGCGGCCTATGTCCGCGTACCTGGACTCTCGGTCCCGTCCGTTCCCGCGGGACCGGACGCCCTCGTCCGACCAGTCGCCGCGGCCCGAGCGCCCGCCGCGTCCGTTCCGGCCGGCCTTCTGCCAGTCGCCGACGCTCTGCTCTATGGCCCGGGCTATGCCCTCGACCGCCTTGCCGATGTCGGCGGCCAGGTCCGAGCTTCCCGGGGCGCCCGAGGCTCCGCCGGCCGAGCCGCCGGACGCGCCTCCCGCGGCCGGGGCCTTCTGTATCAGCCCCTTCTCGGCCATCGAAGCTATCACTTCCTTGGCCTCGACGCCGTACTCGCCGTAGCGCTCGAGCGCCTCGGCGACGGTCAGCCTGCGGCCCATAGCCTTGGTGTCGGCGAGGATGGCCTTGCGTATGTCGTCGAGCACGCCGCGCGCCGCGTCGGGGCCGTAGCCGCGGTCCGACGGGCTGGACGCTCCGGGCAACGGCTTCGTCGCGGCCGGGGCCTCGTCGGCGGCCGGCTTGAAGCCCGCGCGCGGCTTGTCCCGGTCCGGGTCGAATTCGACGTTCGGGCTGGCTATCTCGTAGGCGTGGATCTCCTTGGTGATGTTCTTGAGCGACACCTTGCCGAGCTTCTCGGCCTGGAAGTCTATCTTATTGAGCACCTGGTTATAGACGTCCTGGGAGAAGCACACGCAGCCCGGGCGGGCGAGCGACTGCAGGCGGCTGGCTATGTTGATGCCCTCGCCGAGGGCGTCGTTCTCGAAGAAGTAGATATCGCCGAGGTGCAGGCCTATGCGGAGCAGCAGCGGCTGGGAGTCGGAGCGCTTGTTGCGCTCGTAGATGGCCGACTGCACCTCCATCGCGCATTGCAGCGCCTCGACCGTGTTGCGGAAGTCGATCAGGAAGGCGTCGCCTATGGTCTTGATGACGGTGCCGTGGCGCTTGGCGGCTATGTCCGACACGAGGGCGTTATGGTAGTGGAGCAGCGATAGCGTGCCGGCCTCGTCGCGCTCCATCATCCTCGAGTAGCCGACGATGTCGGTGTACATGATCGCCGCGAGGCGATAGTCTTTTTGTTCCATGCTCACCGCGCTAGCATAGAATAGCCCGAGCCGCGGGTCAACTGCGTTATAGGACGCTGAAACGCGCCTCGAGCCTCGATATATCCGCCTGCTGGAAGCGCACGCGCAGGGTCTCGTTGAGCCCGGGCACGGCGGCCCGCACCCTGGTCTCGAGGCCTATCTCCGGCAGGTACAGGAGCGCGTCGCCGTTCCCGGCCTGGACGACGACCGCGTCGCCCTCCCAGCCGGGCCTATCGAGCAGCCAGGCCAGCGTCCAGTGCAGCTCGCTCTGCCGCTCCGCCTTGCGCACCGCCTGGGCGCCCGCGGCCGCCCTCGCCATGCGCATCGATAGCTCGTCGGCGGGCAGGACGGGATAATAGGCCCTGCCGGCCTCGGCGGCCAGGGCGGCCCTGGCCTGCTGGTGGCCGAGCAGGTCGCCGTAGCGGCGCAGCGGGCTCGTGGCCTGCGCGTACATCGTCACGCCGAGGCCCTGGTGGGCGCGCGGCTGGACTCCGGCCATGCCGGCCTTCATCAGGCGGCGCTTGGCGAATTCCCCGGCGAGGCCGCCCGGCAGGTCGTCGCGCGACCCGGGCGCCTCCTGGCTGTAGTAGGGGAACGGCAGCCCGCGGTCGAAGGCCCAGCGGGCCAGGCCCTCGCCTGCGAGCACCATCATCTCGCGCACGACGGCGGACGAGGCGTACTGGCCTACCGGCGATATGCGCGGCTCGCCGTCCTCGACCCAGACGCGGACCTCCGGGATGGCTATGTCCACCGCGCCGTTACGGAGCCTATAGGCCTTGCGCAGCTCGGCCGCCTTCGCGAGGCTCGCGAGCGCGCCGCAGGCGAGCAGGGGGTCGGCCTCGGCGTACGACGCCCGCTTGACGCGGACGAGGCTAGGGGTCACCGTCACCTCGCGCGCGAGGCCGTCGCCGTCCATCGCTATCCTGAACGACAGGGCCCGCGACGTATCGGCTAGGCCGAGGCCGAAGCGGTCGAGCGCCGCGTCGGGCAGCATGGGGATAGCGCCTTCCGGCAGGTACAGGGTGCCGGAGCGGTTGGACGCCTCGACGTCGGCGGCGCTTCCGGGTACGATCGCGCTCGCCGGGTCGGCCACGTGCACCCAGACGGCCTCGCCGTCCCACGAGATGGCGTCGTCGGGGTCGTGGCTCCAGGCGTTGTCGATGGCCCAGGCTTCCATCGAGCGTAGGTCGACGCGGCCCTCGTCGTCGTCGGGGCCGAGCTCCAGCTCGGGCGCCTTGGACGGGTGTCCCGAGCGCGACGGGTGGGGGTTCACGCGGGCGGTCCAGATGCCGGCCTTGATAAGCCAGGCCTGGGCCGATTCGGGATTCTCGCCGACGCCTATATCCCCGGCCGCCCTCGATTTCTGCGTCCGGCCGAGCGCGAGGGCCTCGATCTCGCCCCAGAAGCGCTCGTCGCCGCGCTCCACGGCGTGGCGCCTGGCCCGCTCGACGAACGCGGCGCGCTCCGACGCCTCGGATTCCTTGCGCCGGCGGCGGCTATCCTCGGCGGATCGCTCGTCGGCGGACATCGACGCGACCATCTCGCCGTCCATCCTGAACGGCGAGCCCTCGGCCGCTGCGAGGCGGCAGGCGAGGGCCTCGGCCGGGCCGGCCGTACCGAAGGCCAGCTCGGCCAGCTCGGCCAGGCCCAGGCTCGTGCCGGCGGTCATCTCCCAGGCCGGCTCGAATTCGCCCCCGGCCGCCGGCGCGGGCACCGTCTTGACCGGCCCCCGGTGGACGAGCTCGACGTCCTTGTCGCGGACCCGTACCGGAGAGCCTTCCTTGAACGACAGCTCGATGCGGTCCCCGTCGCGGCGGGCTACGGCGGCTTTATTCTTATAGAAGACGAGGGCTCCGTCGGGTATCATGGCAGTCCTTTCGAGGGTCCGAGACCGGCCGGTAGTATACGGGCGATCGGATCATCGAGGCAACCGGCGGCCTTATTGACGAAAATCGAGTTTCGGGTATGCTTATATCCGCTTCGTCCTTACCCATGGAGGATCATAATGGTAGCTTTGATAGTCGGTATCGTCTGTATCGCGTTCGCCGTCTTCGCCTGTCTCCCGGGCACCCTGGGCTGGTGGCAGGACGTGCTCGCGTTCCTGCGTGGCTCCGTGCCGGTGCTCGCCGCGTTCATCGGCCTGATAGCCGTGTTCATCGGCATCGCCGACATTAAGGACAGGATAGAGGCTAAGAAGGAAGAGGCCGAGGAAGCCGCCGCCGAGAAGAAAGAGTAGCCCTCTCGTCCGCTTGACACGATATGCGATGTATGGGATTATACCGCTCGCCGTTTTATACGCTAACGAACTCCACGAAGGTGAAGGTATAGATTGATGAAGACCGTATTCGTAAAGCCCGCGGAAGTCGCCCGTTCCTGGTTCGTCATCGACGCCCAGGGCCAGCGCCTCGGTCGCGTAGCCGCCAAGGCGGCCAGCCTCGTGCGCGGTAAGCACAAGGCCTGTTACACCCCGCATCAGGAAGTCGGCGACTACGTCGTGATCGTCAACGCCGATAAGATCGAGGTCACCGGCAACAAGTTCAACGACAAGGTGTACTACCGCCATACCGGCTACGCCGGCGGGCTCAAGAAGAATACCTTCGCGTCCCTGATCGAGCGGCATCCCACCGATCCCCTCGAGATCGCGATCCGCGGCATGCTCCCCAAGGGGCCGCTCGGCCGCAAGCTCGCGCTGAACGTGAAAGTCTACGCCGGGCCGAACCACCCGCACGCGGCGCAGTCGCCCGTCGCTATCGAAGTCTAGGAGAGGTAAACGATGGTTAGGAATCTTGGAATAGGTACCGGCAGGCGCAAGACGGCCGTGGCCCGCGTCTATCTGCGCGAGGGCACGGGCAAGATCACCGTCAACAACCTCGAGCTCGAGAAGTATTTCCCGATCGCAGAGATCGCCGGTTCCGTCCGTCAGCCTCTCGTCGTGACCGCCAGCGACAACAAGTTCGATATCGTGATCAACGTGGTCGGCGGCGGACCCAACGGCCAGGCCGGCGCCTGCAGGCACGGCATCGCCCGCGCCCTCAGCCAGGTCGACCCCGCGTCGAGCCTCGCGCTCAGGAACAACGGCTTCCTGACCCGCGACCCGCGTATGGTCGAGCGCAAGAAGTACGGACAGCGCGGAGCGCGCAGGCGCTTCCAGTTCTCCAAGCGCTAAGCGATCGCGGACGAGACGGCCGGATGGCCAGGATCGTCGGAATCGAGAAGGGAGCCTCCGGCGCCGTCAAGGCGGTCGCCGACGACGGCTCCCTTTTTATTTTCAAGGGCGCTTTCCTGGCCGCGGCGCTGGCGGAGCGCGGCCTTCCGTCGCCCGTCATCGAGGGCCGCGGCGACGGCGACGCCTTCGTCGAGCTGCCCGACGACGCGCTCGACGACGCGGTCGAGGCCACGGATGCCGAGTCCAGGGCCCTGGCCCTGCTGGCGAGGGCCGAGCAGTACCGCTTCGGGCTGGAGCGCAAGCTGACCGCCCGCGGCTTCGGGCGCCCGGCTATACTGGCCGCGCTCGACGGCCTCGAGTCCGGCGGGCTGCTTTCCGACGAGCGCTACGCGTCGTCATGGATACGGCAGCGGGTACGGCATAAGGCCGAGGGGCCGAGGACCCTGGCGGCGGCCCTGTCGGCCAAGGGCGTCGAACGGCGCGCCGTCAAGGCCGCCTTGGACGAGGCCTTCGAGGGCGACGATAGGCGAGACGATAGGCTGCGGATCATCGCGCGGTGCGCGGCGAGGCTGTCCGCGGGCGGCGAACATGACGGCCTCCGCTCGAGGCTGATAGCGCTCGGCTGGCGATCCGGCGACGTCGACGAGGCCATCGAGTCGCTCGAGTCCTAGAAATACCTTGACATTTCGTCACCTTTCTTACAGAATGATTGCAAATCATACCGTATGGGGAGAGCCGCAATGGATGACGACATCCTAACTATAGAAGAAGTGGCCAAGTACCTACGCGTTTCCGAGCGTACCGTCTACGACTGGGCGCAAAAGGGAGAGATCCCCGCGGGCAAGATCGGCACCGTTTGGCGCTTCAAGAAGAGCGAGATCGAGCGCTGGGTAAACGAGCGGCTTTCGTCGAATAAGCCGGTATCGAACCTGCATCCGGTGCGCATGCGCAACGTCCTGTCGCCCGACAGGGTCGTGTTCCTCGATTATCCGCGCAAGCGCGACGCCCTGGTGGCCCTCGCAGAGCGCCTTTCGGCCGCGCCGCAGATAAAGAGCAAGCAGGAGCTGGTCTCCGAGCTGCTCCGGCGCGAGGACCTCATGAGCACCGCTATCGGCCGCAATATCGCCATCCCCCACGTGCGGCTGTCGAGCGTCACGGACCTCGTCGTCGCCGTCGGCGTCAGCAAGTGCGACATCCAGGACTTCAACGCCTTCGACGACGCGCCGGTCAGGCTGCTGTTCATGATCGCCGCCGCCTATAACCAGCACGCCTACTACCTGCAGACGCTGTCGTACTTCAGCGCCAAGCTCAAGTCGAACGAGCTGCGCGAGGGCATTCTGTCGGCCGCCGACCCGGCCGCCGTCTACGAGCTCCTGATAGCCCAGGACGAGGACTGATATCGCCGGCCCCAGGGCTTAGGCACGGAGGCGCCCCGTTCGGGGCGCCTTCTTCGTCTAGGGGCCCGCGGCGCCGCTTCCGTTGCGCCGAGGGCGCTATCCGTGCTACTATTCGTCGCTTTCATTCATAGAAATCCATGCTAGTACGAGGTGCCGTCACGTGTTCCTGAAAAGCCTCGAGATATTCGGTTTCAAGAGCTTCGCCGACCGATCGCGCGTAGACTTCTCCGAGGGCATCTCCGCCCTGCTGGGCCCCAACGGCTGCGGCAAGTCGAACGTCGTCGACGCGATCAAGTGGGTCGTCGGCGAGCAGTCGGCGCGCTCGCTGCGCGCCGACACGATGGAGAACATCATCTTCAACGGCACCGAGTCGCGCAAGGCGCTCAACGTGGCCGAGGTCACCCTGACCATCTCCAACGAGAAGGGCGTCCTCGACCTCGACGTGCCCGAGGTGGCAATCAAGCGCCGGCTCTACCGCTCCGGCGAGAGCGAGTACTTCATCAACAACCAGCCGGCCAAGCTCAAGGAGCTCAAGGAGCTGTTCTGGGACACCGGCATAGGCAAGAGCGCCTACTCGGTGATGGAGCAGGGCCGCATCGACCAGATCCTCTCGTCCAAGCCCGAGGAGCGCCGCTACCTGTTCGAGGAGGCGGCCGGCATCACCAAGCACAAGGCCCGCTCCCGCGAGGCCGAGCTGAAGCTCGAGCGCACCGAGGAGAACATGCGCCAGGTCGAGGGCATCCTCGGCGAGGTCAAGCGCAGCCACGACACCCTGAAGGTCCAGGCGGAGAAGACGCTGTCGTACCGCTCGCTGCGCGAGGAGGTGTTCAACGCCGAGCTCGACCTGCACCTGCTCAGGCTCCGCGGCTTCGTCAACGAGAAGGAGCGGCGCGACGGCGACATAGCCCAGCGTACCGCCGAGCGGGACGCGCTCAAGGCCCAGATCGACGGCATCAACCTGTCGCTCGAGGAGAACCTCGACATCGTCAACTCGATGGAGGCCAAGCTCGTCGACGTCCAGAAGACCGTCTACGGCCTGGCCGTCGAGCGGGTAGGCAAGGAGAAGGAGCGCAAGCTCCTGTCCGAGCGCGTCGCCGAGGCCAAGGCCAAGATCGACCAGGCCAGGCTGAAGCTCAAGGCGCTCGAGGAGAAGCTCGAGGCGCTGCGCGAGGACGAGGACGAGAAGAACGACATCCTGCGCGGGCACAAGGGCCGCATAGCCGAGATCGAGAAGAACATCCTGGGCTTCGAGGGCTCGATACGGAACGCCGAGGAGCGTATCAAGGCGAACGACCAGGCGATAGCCCGCGCCGAGGCCGACATCGTCGCGTTCGACGAGGAGCTGGTCGGCGCGCAGGCCGAGCTCGACGCGATCACCGAGGACATCGTCTCCGAACTGGACGCCAGGCTCAAGGACATAGGCTACTCGGCGGCCGAGCGCAAGGCGGCCGAGGAGGCCATCGACGCCCTGATAGCCGGCATCATCGCGCGCCTGTCGGGCAAGGCGGCCATACTCGACGACCTGTCCAGGCTCAAGGACTACGGCGCCGCCGAGGCCCGGGCGCTGATCGAGAGCGCCAGGACCGCGATGGCCGAGTCCGCCGAGCGCGCGCGCGAGCTCAAGGACCGCTACGAGGCGTACCGCCTGACGACGCCGTCGTTCATCGACGAGTTCCTGTCCCCCGAGGGCATCATCACGAAGAAGCGCGCCGTCGACGAGCGCATGGCGGCGATCAAGGACGGCGTGACGCAGCGGCGCGAGCGCATCGCCGCCGCCCGCGAGGAGAACCGCGAGCTGGCCGCCCGGATCGACGAGTACCGCAAGACCCTCGAGGAGCTGCGCGGCAACCGCATCAGGATGCAGACCCAGGCCCAGTCGGCCGAGGAGCAGCTCGCGATGCTCAGGCGGGAGATAGCCAGCCAGGAGGGCTACTACCGCGAGCTCGACGCCGAGGCCGCGATGGAGGCCCGCCGGCTGTCCGAGGCCGAGGAGGACCTCTCGTCGATCGACGAGGAGATAGCCGACATCGAGAAGCGCGGACGCGAGCTGACCGCCGAGCTCGAGCGCCTCGAGAAGGACATAGCGATCAAGAACAGCGACCTCGGCAAGCGCCAGGAGGAGCTGAAGAAGAAGATAGACAAGCTCGGCTCGCTGCAGACCGAGCTCGAGCGCCTGCACCTCGGGCTGGCCCAGACCGAGACCGAGATACGCAACGTCCAGGACAACTTCCGCGAGCAGTACGGCCGGGAGCTGGTCGAGTTCGAGGAGCGGATGTACGAGCTGCGCTCCCAGGCCTCCGAGCTACGCGACAGGCTGTCCGACCGCAAGCAGAGGCTCAAGGACCTCGGCTCGGTCAACCTGATGGCCCCCGAGGAATTCACCGAGGTCAAGGAGCGCTACGAGTTCCTGTCGACCCAGCTCGGCGACCTCCAGAAGGCCCGGGACGACCTCAGGCGCATTACCCAGGAGATCCGCGACGAGAGCGCGGAGATGTTCCTGAACACCTATAACCGCGTCAAGAAGAATTTCCATAACATGTTCAGGCGGCTGTTCGGCGGCGGCCGCGGCGAGCTGCGGCTGAGCGACCCCGACCACGTGCTCGAGTCGGGCATCGAGATCTTCGCGCAGCCGCCGGGGAAGAAGCTCGAGAACATCACGCTGCTGTCGGGCGGCGAGAAGAGCCTGACGGCGATCGCCCTGCTGTTCGCGACCTACATGGTCAGGCCGTCGCCGTTCTGCTTCCTCGACGAGATCGACGCGGCGCTCGACGAGCAGAACGTCATCCGCTTCGTCAACCTGCTGCGCGAATTCGGCCGCACGAGCCAGTTCATCGTCATCACGCACAACAAGAAGACGGTCACCTGCGCCGACGCCCTGCTCGGCGTGACGATGGAGGAATCCGGCGTCACCAAGGTGATAGCCGTCAGGCTGGAGCGTTCCGACGGTCAGCCGATCACGATGCCCGCTCCGTCCGAGCCGTTCATCGACGAGGACGTCGAGTACGAGGAGGGGCGCGAGCTGGCCCTGGAACCCGAGGCCAAGAAAGCAAAGAAGGCCGACGTTGCCGAGCCCGCGGCGGAGACCGACGACGCGGCCGGCGACGCGCCCGAGCCGGCCGCCGAACCCGGCGAGGTCGCCGCGTCGAACGGAGCCGACGGCGAGCCCGACGACGGAGCGATAGCCGAAGCAGACGGCGGAGCGATAGCCGAAGCCGACCTTCCTGACGCCGGCGCCGACCCTGGCGACGCGGAGACGACCCTGGCATGAGGCTCCCGCCGGCCCTGGCGACCAGGCTCGGCGCGATAGCCGAGTCTTCGCTCGGCGTCGCGAAGGCGGCGCGCGCGTCGCTCGTCAAGGCGCTGTCGGCGATGGCCGGGAGGCTTCGCGGCCTGCCGCCCCGCGCCAGGGCCATAGCGCGCCTGGCCGCCGTCGGCTGCCTGGCGCTCGCGGCGGCTATCGCCCTGATCGGGCTGGGCGCGGGAGC
>QKAK01000115.1 GCA_003247225.1 Spirochaetota bacterium
GCCGACGGCCGCCCTGCGCAGGGCCTTCCCCATCGAGCTGCTCAACCGCTTCGACGCGATCGTGCCGTTCAGGGCGCTGGACCGCGACGACGCCCGCGCCATCCTGACCGGCGCCGTCGTCCGCGACGCCAATGACAACCTACGACGGGAGTACGGCGTCGAGCTGTCGCTCGCCGACGGCGCCGTGGAGCTGCTACTCGCCGAGGGCTACTCGGTAGAGCTCGGCGTACGCGACCTGCAGCGGGCGTTCAGGCGCCTGATAGCGGTGCCGCTCGCCTCGATGATCTCGGGCCTGGCCGGCCGAGGCGTACTGCGCGTCGACGCCGCGGGCGGCGCCGTGAGCATATCGCCGGCCCGAGCTCCTTGATTCCCCCGGCGCCATACGCAAGACTGTAGCGTATGGAGAAGCACGTGATCGACGAGGTACCGGGCTTCTATCGCATCATCGAGCTCAAGCCGCTCAGGCGCGGCTCGGACGCGTCGCTCGATATCATGCCGATGGAGCACCTGAGCCGCATCGACGCCATCGAGCGCGTCGTTCACCGGCGCTTCGCGCTGTCGCCGGGCGCGGTCGGCGAGGTCGAGCGCCCCTGGTACATGCACGCCTGCCAGGAGGATACCCTGCTCGTGCTCCACGGCTCGAGGAGCGTCGAGCTGTACGCGGCCAGGCACCGCCGCATCGAGTCGTTCGTGGTGGAGCCGGAGCGCATCGTCCATGACGGCGAGACCGTGTTCGACGGCCCGGCGACGCTGATGTGGCACGCCGGCGTGTTCCATAGGTCGACGACAGGGGACGCCGGGGCGGCGTCGATCAACTTCGCCGCGCGGCTCGAGGGCTTCGACCCGCTCAAGAACTATAACGTCTACGACCTGGACATAGTCAGGGCCAAGGCGACCCTGCTGCGCTCGGGCTACCTCGATACCAGCCCGGGCTGACGTCCCCGGCTACAATATGGACCAGAGCGCCGCGACGGCCGCGGCGAGCAGTCCCAGGGCGAGCAGCCAGACCCAGGCCGGCAGCGGCGCGGCCGGCCCGGCGCGGCGCGTCCTCGACGCCGGCTCGAGCGCATCCGACGCGTCGTCGGGGCTCATGCTGTAGCCGCAGACCGGGCAGCCGGCCGCGAACTTGCCGGCGGGGCCGGAATAGCCGCAGCGCGGGCAACGCACCGCCGAGAAGAAGCGGCCGCATACGGGACAGGCCCGTTCGTCGCGCCCCACCTCGGCTCCGCAATGCTCGCAGAAGAAGCGGGGCGCCTTGCCGGTCCTCAGACGCTTTCCTTGGCCTTGGTCGGCTTCGGTTCGGGCGACGCGCTCGGCTTAGGCGCGGAGGAGGCGCCGTCTGAACCGGCCTTGGCCTCGGCGGCCTTAGGCGCCGAGGCCTCGGAAGCGCCTGGCTTGGCCTTCGGCGCGGCCGGGTTCTTGCCCTTCGAATCGTTGACGTAGAAGCCCGAACCCTTGAAGATGACGCCGGAGCCCCCGAAGATCAACCTGCGGACCTGCTGCCCGCACTCGGGGCACTCGCGGATCGGCTCGTCGGACATGCTCTGGACCCGCTCGAACGTGTAACCGCACGCTCTGCATTCGTATTCGTACGTCGGCATCGGAAACCTCGTGGTACTCTCTTGATGGTGATTGAGCGAGCATAGGATACCGATAAAGGACGGTTCGAGTAAAGTGTTTCTGTCCACTTGCCCTTATCGTCGGTTCCTGAGATTATGATGGCGGATTCGGGCATGCCCGGCGGATCGCAGAGCCGCTCCCCGCGGCCGACGCCGTCATACCCGGAACCCTGCGCATGGAGGCGCTTCACGATGATCTCAGTACTCGACGCCGCCAAGGCGGGCCGCTGAGGGGAGTCACCCCCGACTTCCAGGCCGTTTCCGCTCCCCTCCGCATTATTTCATAGGCATCAGACGGTAAAGCCGGCGCGCCAGCGCCGGAGGATCGCGCCTAGCGCCGATCCAGACGGAACGGATCTCATCATGTACGTACTATTCGAGCAACGCGCGCCCGACGCGCCGGGCGCGGCCTTCGTGGACGGCGCCTGGGATCGCTTCTACCGCGACCTCGACAGGACGCTCCCCACGAGCCGCGCCATCGCGGCCGAGCCCCGGGCGAGGCGCTCCGATACGGGGCGGGAGGAGCCGTCGGACGAGTCGTCCGGCGGCTCGTTCCGGGGCCCGGACGGCTACGCCGACCGGAACGAGGCCGTCGCGCCGGGCGCGGCCTAGCCCGACAGGCTCCCCAGGTATTCCTCTATGAACTCCCTGGGCGTCAGCTCCTTGTCGAGGATGCGGTGCACGCCTCGGCAGATAGGCATGGACAGCCGCTTCTCGGCGGCTATCCGGTCGACGAAGCCGCTGGCCGGCGCGCCCTCGGGCAGGTAGCCGAGCTCGCCTATCCTGGCTATCAGGTCGGCCGCGTCGGCGAACGGCGCCAGCACGTCCTTCTGCACGATCTCGCGGCCGAAGCGGCGGTTCCGCCCGTGGACCGAGCGGCAGGTCACGTCGAGGTCGCCGACGCCGGCTATCGAGGTGAAGGTCTCCGGGTGCGTGGCGCCGAGCGCCTGCCCGAAGGCCTGGATCTCGTTGAGCCCGGCCGCGAGCAGCATCGACTCGGTGTTGTCGCCGAACTTGTCCGACTCCGCCTTGAGCGCGTCCAGCATACCGAAGGCTATCGCGACGACGTTCTTGACCGCGCCGCAGACCTGGACGCCGACCACGTCGAGCGACGGGAAGACGAGCAGGCTGCGGCTCTGCAGGAGCTCGCGCACCCGTATGGCGTTGCGCCCGTTGACGCTCGCGGCGGCCAGCCCGGTCATCAGCCCGCGCGACACCTCCTCGGCGTGGCTCGGACCCGAGACGTAGACCAGGTTGTCGCGGTAGAAGCCCGGGAGGTAGTCCTCGAGCGTCTCGACGATCAGGCGGGGTCCGCGATCGGTCTCGATGAAGCCCTTGGTCAGCACCGCGACGAGGGTACGTCCCTCCATGATATCCGGCGAGGTGAGCACCCGCTTGACCGCCTGCAGCATGAACGGCGACGGCACCGCTATGAACAGCGCCTCGCTACCGTTCGCCGCGTCGAGCGGCTCGGTACTGGCGCGCAGGCGGGCCGGCAGGGCGACGCCGGGCAGGTACGCCTCGTTCGCGTGCCGCTCGTTGATGGCGGCGGCCAGTTCGGGCTCCCTAGCCCATATCGTCACATCGTGGCCGTTGTCCGCGAGGGCCTTGGCCACCGCCGTGCCCCAGGCCCCCGCTCCGAGCACCCCCATCCGCTTACCCGCGGCCTTGCGTTTCCTCGGCGACTGTACTAGCGACTTGATTGCAGGCATATCATCTCCTAGAGCCGCGCCCGAGCCCGGCGATAGCCGCCCGGGCGGGCGTATGAGTATCTTTACGTTCGATGAATATCGAATTCCATTACTACGCCGTCTACGCGCTCGCCCTGGAAGCCGGCTTCGACGAGCATAGCGCCTTCGTCCTGGCGACCTCGTCCCAGGAGGTCGACGATTCGACGACGGCCCTGGCCTTCGACGCGCCGCGAGGCCGCGTCGACCTCGCGGTCACCCAGAACTACCTGTTCTGGGACGAGGCGGTCAAGCGCGACGTCTATCTGCCCTTCCACTTCGTGCCGGGCGACCCGGCCAGGGCGGCGGCGGCGAGGGCCGACGGCCTATCGTCCCCTTATACCGTGACACCCAACTCGGATAATGTCAAGGAACTGCTCGTAGCCGCCTTCAAGGACAAGGACCCCTACCTGATGGGCGTGGCCGCGCACGCGTTCGCGGACAGCTGGGCCCACCAGAATTTCTGCGGGCTCCAGGACGCGACCAACGATATAGGCGCGTCCGGCGCGGCCGCCGGCCTGCCGCCGGCCGGCCACCTCCAGGCACTATCGTCGCCCGACGAGCCCGACGGCGTATGGCTCGACCGCAGGCTCAAGGCCGGCTCGGAGCGGATCGTCAACCGCGAGCGCTTCGCCGCCGCCGCGATCAAGCTGTACCGCTACCTCCGCGTGTACCTCGGCAAGCCCTTCTCCGACGACGAGCTCGTCGTCGCCAGGCTCGAGGCCGTCTGGTCGAAACCGTCCAAGGACGAGCGTTTAGCCGATTACGTGATATGCTGGAACCTGCGGCCCTACGAGCGCGGGCTATGGCGCAGGCAGGCGGGGTCGCCGCCCGACGCCTCGCCGTTCGCGGGGGTAAGGCACTACGACAAGCTGGCCTGGGCCAAGGCGCAGCTATCGAAGGCCGCCGGGACCCGGCGGGCAGACGCGGTGCGGACGGATTCGTCGTTCTACGGAACCGACCTGTACCGCTGGCACGAGGCCGCGCTCGAGCACCGCGGGCGCGCGGCCGCGCTCCTCGGCAAGAAAGGACTCTGATTGACCGATACGAAACGGCGGCTCCTAGCGGCGGCCGCGATGACCGTAGTCGCGCTGTACGCCGGCTCGTGCGCCAGCGTCGTGCGCGCGCCGGCCGACGTCGAGCCGGAACGGCTCCTGCCGGCCGGCGCCACGGCCTACGCCAGGCTGGACGGCGCCTCGCTGTCGGCCGCCCTCGCCTCGATGCCCGGCGTCGACGCCAAGGGCGCCTCGGCCATCGCCGAGCGTACCGATTCGATGACCCTCGCCCTCGTCGCGGCCGCAGACGGCGCGGCCGGCATCGTCGCCGTCGCTGAGGGCCGCTACCCCGCCGGCGCCGCCTCGATGCGGCTGTCCTCCGACCCGTCGTGGCGCAAGGACGGCCAGGCCTGGTCGACCCGCGACGGGAGGCTCCACCTGGCCTTCGCCTCGTCAGGGCGCGCGTTCGTCGGCACCGCGCCGCTCGACGCCGTCATCGCCGCGGCCGCCGAGCCGAACCCGATGCCCGTTCCAGCGCGCTGGGCCGACGAGTGGGCCGCGCCCATAGCGGTCTACCTGCCGCGCCCGATGGACGCCCTGCGCGCGAGGTTGCCGCTCGGGGACGGGGCCGTGCCGATGAGCGCCATGATGCTGTCGGCGCGCCTCGCGTCCGGCCAGGCCGCCGAGCTCGGCGGCTATAGCGCCTCGCTCGCGTTCGAATTCGACGACGAGCGATCCGCGGTGGTCTTCGCTCCGATCTGCAGGCTCTTCCTGTACGTCGCCGCGAACGCCCTCTGGCCGGAACGCGCGGCGACCGTGCTCGACGCCGCCCGATGGAGCTCGGCCGGCAGGATTGTCCGGGCCGACGGCATCCCCCTCGACGCCGACGCGATCGCCGCCTTCGTCACGCTCGCGGCGCGATAGGAGCGCCGGCGGGTGCCCGTCCCGCGTTCTCTATCAGCCGGCGCGTCAGGCGGTACGACGCGACGAACGAGCGCATCGGCAGGAACTCGAAGCGCGAGTGGAACAGGTGCGCCCCGGTGAAGTAGTTCGGCGTGACGAGCCCGCGGGCGGACAGCGCCGACCCGTCGGTGCCGCCGCGCATGGCGACCGTCCTCGGCTCTATGCCGAGCTCGGCCATCGCCCCGTAGATAGCGGCGACCGCCGGGTGCGAGCGGTCGGCGTGGTTCGCGATGTTCGCGTACACGTCCTCTATCCTAACGGACGCCCTCGCCTTCGGGTATCGCCGGCCGATCTCCTCGACGGCCTCCCGTAGCCGGCGCTTCTTGTCATCGTAGCCGGCCAGGTCGTGGTCGCGTATCGACGCCTGCAGCGATACGGCCGACTGCCCGCCGGAGATACGGTTGAACCAGACGTAGCCTTCCTTGCCCTCGGTACGCTCCGGCGTCTCGAGCCGGTCGAATAGGGCGATCAGGTCCTGGGCGACCAGGATGGGGTTCACGAGTACGCCCTTGGCCGACATCGGATGGGCCGTCACGCCCTCGATCTCGATGAAGGCGGTGCCGGCGTTGAACGTCTCGTAGACCACCTCGCCTAGCTCGCAGCAGTCTATCGTGTACGCGTAGTCGGGCGAGAAGCGGCCGAGGTCGAGGCGCTTGGCCCCCTTGAGCCCGATCTCCTCGTCAGGCACGAACGCGACGTACAGGTCCCCGTGCGGAACGCCCTCCTCGAGCACGCCCTCGATCGCGCACATCACCGCGCTTATGGCGGCCTTATTATCGGCCCCGAGCACGCTCGTGCCGTCGGAGAACAGTATATCGTCGCCCCGGTAGCGCTCTATCTCCGGGTGGGCCGCCTTGTCGAAGTAGATGCCTTCCTCTTCATTGAGGAGGATATCCTGCCCCTCGTAGCGTATCTTCCTGGCCCGCACCGTCGGCGAGAGCCCCACGTCTACCGTATCCAGGTGGGCGACGAAGCCCAGCTTGGGCCGGTCCGGCAGCCCGGGTAGCACGGCGGTAACGATCCCGTTCCCGTCGAGCTCGACGTCGCTCACCCCGAGCCCGCGCAGCTCCTCGTACAGCGTCCTCGCCAGCTCCGCCTGACCCGGCGTCGAAGGCAGGCTCGACGAGCCGGCGTCGCTCTGCGACGCCACTCCCGCGTAGCGCATGAAGCGCTTCTCCAATCGTTCGGCTATGTCCATGGCGCCACTCTATACCCGAATCGACGATTCGCCCAGAAGGGGGAA
>QKAK01000057.1 GCA_003247225.1 Spirochaetota bacterium
GGCCTTGAGGCAGTCGAAGAGGGCCGCGCCGACGGCCTTCTTCTCGGCGGTCCAGTCGGTGAAGCGCGGCGCGCGGCCGGCGGCGCGGGCGGCGCGCCACGCGTCCAGGGCCGGCTCCTGCTTCCGCAGGCCGGCGAGCGCCGCGTCCAGGGCCGGCGCGCCTGAGTCCACGGCCTTGGCGTAGGCGCCGGTGTACGTCAGGGCGCGCTTTGCGAAGCCTTCGTAGGCCTCGTCGCGCCAGCCGCCTCGGTAGGCCGCGAGGTCCTCGGGCTTCACCGCGAGCAGCCTGAGGCCGCCCGCGTCGGTCAGCTCGACGACGCCGCCGGGCTTGGCGGTGGTCGTCGAGCCTTCGGAGCGCACCGACACGGCGCCCGAGTCGCAGGAGACGAGCATGGAGCCGTCCGGCACGGTGTCGACGATGAAGACGGTGCCGCGTACGCCGAGCACGGCCGAGTCGGTCGCGACGTTGAAGGATCCCGTGGCCAGCCGGTCGACCTTGATAGCCACGGCGCCCGACAGCAGCTGCAGCACGGTGCGCCTGGCCGCGTCGTCGAGCTCCTTGGTGTCGAAGTAGAAGGCCGTGTTCTCGGCCAGCTTGACGGTGGCGCCGCCGGCGGCGCCGGAGCCTATGTCCACCTCGGCGCGGGCGCCGGGGCCGGTCGCCAGCACGTCGTAGGCGGCGACCACGTCGCCGATGTCGGCGCGGCGCGGCGACGAGCCGGCGCGGTGGAGCGTCACGGCGCCCTCGGCGAACACGAGCTCGCCCAGGCGCCGCGGCGCCGGCGCGGCCCCGGTTCCGGTCGCGGTTGCCGCGGACGGAGCCGGCGCCTCGGCCGGTGCCGAGGCCTCCGCGGCGCCGGCGGCCTCTTGGGCGGCGGCGGCCTCCGGCGCGGCCTGGCCGGCGGCCTCGGGGCTCGCGGTCGCGGGGGCGGCCGCCGACGGCTCCGACGGAGCGACGACGCCGGCCGGGGCCGGGCTTTTCCCGGCCGCCGAATCGCCGGAACCGGACCCTCCGCACGAGCTTGCTAGCAGCGCCGCGCAGGCGACGATGAGCGCCGCGGCCGCGACGCTCGCGTGACGCGACGGCCCTATAGTCGATCTCATTCGCGATATTCCTTTATAGTCTCCGCCATGCGCTTGAGCTCCTCGGCCACGAGCCCGTTGAAGCTGCCTTTCGGGAAGCGGCCGAGCGCGTCCGGGGCGCCGGGGGACCGGTCGGTCAGAGCCTCGATGCCCTCGTCGATGGTGGAGACGGCGTAGATGGAGAAGCGCCCCGCCTCGACGGCGTCGAGCACCTCCTTGGACAGCGTCAGGTTGACGATGTTCTGCTTGGGGATCATCACGCCCTGGGTGCCGGACAGTCCGGCGCGCAGGCAGATGCGGTAGAAGCCCTCGACCTTCTCCGCCACGCCGCCGACCGGCTGGATCTGGCCCATCTGGTTGACCGAGCCGGTCACCGCTATGTCCTGGCGCAGCGGCACGCCGGCGATGGCCGACAGGAGCGCGTAGACGGCGGTCGACGAGGCGGAGTCGCCCTCGATGGCGGTGTAGGACTGCTCGAAGCAGATGCTCGCCGACACCGCGAGCGGGAATTCCCTGGCGTAGCGGCTGCGCAGGAAGCCCTCGACGATCAGCACCGCCTTGTCGTAGATCTCGCCGGACAGCCCGGACTCGCCCTCGATGTTGATGACGCCCGACTCGCCCGGCGATACCTGGGCCGATATCACGGCGGGCAGGCCGAAGGCGTAGTAGCCGCGGTCGTGCACCGCGAGCCCGTTGACGCGGCCGACGCGCCTGCCCTCGGCCTCGAGGAGTATCTCGCCGGAGACTATCATCTCGGCTACCTTCTCCTCGGGCAGGGCGGCCAGCCAGGAGCGCACGCGCTCGGCCTCGCGGACCGACTCGGCGTCGATCGCGTCCTTGCCGGAGCGCGAGGCGCGGTAGTCGGCCTCGCGCAGCAGGTCGGCGACCCTGGAGAAGCGCGTCGACAGCCGGTCGCGGCTGCCGGCCAGCCGTACGCCGTACTCGGCGACCGCCGCCATGCCGTCCGCCGACGGCTCGAGGAGGCCCTCCTCCTCGGTGATCTTGCGGGCGAACGAGACGTACTCCCGCAGGCCCTCGTCGTTCCGCGGCATGGTGGAGTCGAACTCGGCGCATATCTTGAACAGCTTCTGGAAGTCGGGGTCGGCGTTGTACAGCGCGTCGTAGGTCATCTCGCCGCCTATCAGCACGATCTTGACGTCGAGCTCGAGCGGCTCGGGCTTGATGACGGCCGCCTGGCCGAGCGGGCCGGACTGGGGCTGGATGGCCACCTTGCCGGTGCGGAGCACGCGCTTCAGGGCGGTCCAGGCCTCGTCGTCGGCCACCAGGTCCTCGGCCTGCATCACGAGGAAGCCGCCGGCGGCCTTGACTATCGAGCCGGGGCGCACGCGGAGGTAGGCGGAGCGGCCGGAGCCCTGGCCGTCCGGACCGGACGGCTCCAGGCTGCCGAACAGGTTGGCGTAGGTCGGGTTGGCCTCGTAGACCACCGGCGGCGCCGAGAGGTCGTCGCGGTCGGTCAGCACGTTGACGCCGTAGCGGGCCAGCCGCGTCCTGCGGCCGGCCTCGGGCGGCTGCGGCTGGAAGAGGTACAGCCTGGCCATCACGTCGCGCTCGAGGGCGCGTATCCACTCGCGGGCCCGCTCGTCGTCGTAGCGCGACGCGAGTATCTCTATGTCCCGGTGCACGAGGGGCTGCAGCGCCTGGGTGCGCAGCCTGCCCACGGCCTCCTCGAGCTCGGAGCGGCCCCGCCTGAGCTCGACGAACAGGGTCCGCATCTCGTCCATGTGGGCGAAGTATCGCTCGCGCAGCGACGAGAATTCCGCCTCGGGGATCTTGCCGGACTCCGCCTCCGCCTGGACGCTCTCGAACGGCACCGGCTCGCCGTTCCGCAGCGGCAGGATGTCGGTCGACACCTCGCCCTCGTCGCCCTGGACCTGCACGACCCTGAAGCCGTCGGCCGCCAGCTCCGCCTCGAAGGCGGCCAGCCGCTGGTTCTCGGTCTTCTGCCATTCCGCCTCGGTCTCCTCGCGGCGGCGCTTGGCCTCGCCCGACTCGGCGTGCAGGGTGACGAGCTTCTTGACGTTCTCGACGAAGGCGTGCACGTCCTTCTTGAACGCCGCCGCCTCGCCGGCCCCGAAGTACAGGGCGCGCGGCGCCAGCGGCGTGCGGAAGCAGTAGACGTAGGCTACGTCGCGCAGCTCGAGCCTGGCCGGCCTGTAGGCCGCGAGCGTCCTCATCACGGCCGTCCGGCGGCCGGTGCCGGCCGCGCCGGTCACGAAGACGTTGTAGCCCTTGGCGCGGATGGCGGTGCCTATCGCGAGCGCCTCGAGGGCGCGTGGCTGGCCTATAACGGCGTCGCCCCAGGCCCCGCCGTCGAGCCTGGCGGCGTCAGCCGCCGATACCGAGTAGTCGAGCGTCCGTGAATCGAGCCTGTACGCGTCGGCGAGCATCGTGTCCTCCGTAGTCGAGAGATCCGGCGGCGCGGCCTACTCGGCGTGCTTCATCAGCGCCGACACCGGCACGATCTCGTAGCCCTCGGCGAGCAGCGCGTTTATAAGGAGCGGCAGCTCGTTGTAGAGGTAGTCCTCGCGGCCGCCGTCGGGTATGCCTATCCGTATCGGCACGATGGAGCCGGGCTTGACCGCGGCCACGGCGCGCTCGACGAGGTCGTGGGCGCCCGAGTACAGCCCCTGGGTCAGCGAGCCCTGGAAGCGTCCCACCCAGTCGAGCGGGTCGACGTCGCGCCCGACATAGGTATAGTTCATCTGGGCCGCCGATTCCAGTATGTCGTCGCTGGTCGAGTAGTGGGGCGAGTGCCAGAGCAGCGACAGCTCCGAGCCGGTGGCTACGAAGTACTCGTCCTCGGTCCTGGCCAGGCCGCGCTTGATGAACTCGGCGTCGGCGCGGTAGCGCGAGTCGGTGGCGTCGAACACGCTGAAGAACATGTTGCCGACCTCGTGCCCGCTCTCGGCTATCAGCTTGGCGGCGCCGGGGTTACGGCGTATGAACTCGCCGTTGACGAAGAAGGTGGCGACGACGCCGTACTCGCGCAGCGCGTCGAGCGCGCCGACGAGCCCCTCGGCGCCGTCGTAGGCGTTGAACGCGAGCGCGACCTCGCGCCGCCTGATCCTCGAGCCGTGGTCGAAGATCAGCGGGTCCCGCGGGTCGTCGCGCTCGGGGAAGGGCGCGTAGGCGAGGGCCGGCGCCGGGAGCAGGCTCCTCGTGCCGAGCCCCTTGGCCGAGCGCACCATGATCGTGTTCAGGTACGAGCCCGAGGCTATCGCGTCCGAGTAGACGCGGTAGCCGGGGGAGCTGGTCGAGGCCGGGCGCGGGTCGAACGACTCGGCGCGCGCCCACTCGGCCTTCAGGGCGCCGGTCTTGAACGCGCCGGCCGCCGTCTGGGCCACCACGACGCCGGGCTCCGAGTCCGACCAGCCGAAGCGGCCCGGCTGCCCGAGGGCGACGAGGGTCCGCGAGCCGTCGGAGACGCCGACCGCCTCGATGGCGCCGGACGAGGCTATCGCGAGGCGGTCCTGGGATATCCAGGCGGCGTGCAGCGCGCCGGGCGACGCCAGCGTCCGCTCGGCGGCCCAGTTGGAGTAGCGCCTGACGACGACGCCGTCGGGCGTGACGATCGCGACGCGGCTCTCGTCGGGCGACAGGCCGATCTCGGTGGCGCCGGCCACGTCGAGGGCCTGGAAGCCGGCCGACAGGCTCTCGCCGCCGACGCCGGGCGCCTTGATGCGATAGGCGCCGCAGACCCGCTTCCCGTCGCGCAGCGACGCGGTGAACACGGTCACCTCGTCGCTCGAGGGCCAGAGCACCTGGTCGACGACGGTATTGCCCTGCAGGAACAGGTAGGGCATCGCGTTGACCGCGGCCTCGCGGCCGAAGTCGTCCGGGTCGAGGCCGTACAGGAAGATGTTGCGGCCGTCCTTGCAGAGCAGCACCTTGGAGCCGTCGGGCGATATCCAGAAGGAGTCGAAGTTCGGGTCGTAGGGGAAGGGGGCCTTGCCGACGAGGACGCCGGGCTGGACGATGCCGGAGTAGATGGCCTGGGTGAAGAACTCCTGCGGCATGATGCGGTACATCGAGCGGTCGCGCAGCAGGTAGAGGCTGCCGTTGGCGCTCCAGCGCGCCTGCGACACGCGGCCCGCGCCGACCTTGCGCCAGCTCTCGTCGGGCACGCGCCCGGCCCGGGCCTGCTCGGTGGAGAAGTAGTATATCTCCGAGCCCTTGCCGTAGACGAAGTAGCGGCTGTCGGGCGACCACGAGGCGGGGAAGCTGTCGGCCGAGTACTCGATCGACAGCGCGACCGTCGTCTCGCTGCCGGCGGAGAGGTCGAACAGGATCAGGTCGCCGCGCGCGGGGCTCGTCGGCGACAGGTAGAGCAGCATGGTGCCGTCGGGGGACGGCCTCGAGTCGACGAGGCGGCCCTGCTGGACCGCCGAGCCGCGCGCGAACGACGGTATGCCGGCCAGCGGGGCGAGGCCGCCGAAGCCGCGCTCGGTCATGAACACGCCGAATCGGTTGCGTATCTGGAGGCGTCGGCCGTCGTCGACGACGGCGATCGACTCGGGGTAGAAGGTCAGCTGGACGAGCTCGCCGGTCTCGGCGTCCGCCGAGAACAGCGTCTCGTAGCCCGGCTCGCCCGGCACCTCGACGCGGGCGCTGAACAGGATCCTGTCGTCGGGCGATATGTCCAGCCCCGCGAACTCTATGTCGGCCGACGCCTCGAGCGCGACGGCGGCGGCTAGGATCGAGGCGGCCAGGATGCGGAATCGAACAGTGGTCATGGCGTTCCCCTTCGATCCATTTTCGGCTAAAAAGCCGCCGAGCGATAGGGGAAGCCGGCCCGGGGGGGCTCTAGGGTAGGATTATCGCAGCGGGAAGTATTGCTCGCAGTGGCCGGAGCCCTTGGTCTTCTGATGGGTCATCAGGCAGACGCCGTCGCCGCCCTCGTCGACCTTGATCTTCTTCTTCTCCGGGTAGAACGTCCGCTGGCCGGTCCATTGGATGCAGGCGTAGCAGCGCTTGATACCGATATCCTTCATTTCCTGGGACATGGTCGCTCCTTTCCGTCTGTTCATATTCTCGTCAGGCGGGCCGGGGGAGTTGACGGGTATTCAGCGGCGGAGGACGAGGCGGTCGATCAGGTCGGCGACGGCGCCGGAGTCGTGCGGCAGCGGCGATACGTGGAGGGCTACTGCCAGCACCTCGGGCCTGGCGTCCGCCGGGGCGCAGCCGACGCCGGCCCAGGAGACCATGCCCACGTCGTTGCCGGCGTCGCCGACGGCCATCACCGACTCGCGCGGCGTCCCGCGGGCGCCGGCCACCCAGGCCAGGGCCTCGCCCTTGTCGGCGCCGGCCGGCAGCACCTCGATGAAGTACGGCTTGGAGACGACCACCTCGGCGATGCCCGCGAGGCGCCGCTTCAGGACGGGCGATATCTCGGCGATGCGGTCGGGCTCGCCGGCCGAGATCAGCTTGCTCCTCGGGGCGCCGGCTATCTCGGAGCTGGAGCCGACCACGCGTATCGGCAGGCCGGTCAGCTCGCGGTCGCGGTCGGTCCAGCGGTTGCGCTCGGTGACGACGATGCCGCCGTCGTCGTAGGCCTGGACCGGGAGGCCGTAGCCCGCCAGCGCCTCGATCGCGGCTGAGCAGGCGTCGGCCGTAAGGGTGAGCCTGCGCGTCAGCTCGCCGGAGTCGACGTCGCGGACCTCGGAGCCGTTGGCGCAGATCATCGGCAGGCCGCGGCCCCTCATGCCGAGCTCGACGGCGTAGGGCATCATCGACTCGACGGTGCGCCCCGAGGCGAGCATGACGTCGACGCCCGAGTCGAGGGCGCGGCGCACCGCGTCGAGGTTGGCCGGGTGGATACGCAGTTCGGGCGTCAGCAGGGTATCGTCGAGGTCGAGGGCGATCAGTCGTACGGGCATGCGGACCTTATACCACGGCCGGCATGGGCGTCACAAGGACGGCCTCCGGGCGGATGCCCAATCTAAAGGATGCGCCGTCCGGCCATCCGCGCTATACTTACGCGCGTACTCGCCGTCGACATGGAGGGCGTATGATAGGTAGGAGACTTCTAGCCGCGTTGCTGGCCGCCTCCGCTCTGGCCCTGGCCGGGGCCCAGGACGCGGAGCTGGCCGAGGCCCTGGACGCCGCCGCGTCGGGGTATTACCTGCCGGAGCTCAGGGCGGCGTTCGGCACCTTCACCTACGAGTACTCGGGCCTGCCGACGCCGTTCTCGCGATGGGTCGAGGATCGCGCCCTGCTAGCGGCGGCCGGCTCGTCCAGGGTCCGGGTGCTCAACCGCAACGCCGCGGCCGCGATGGACCCGGTGCTCGGCTCGACGTACGCCGATTTCATCCGCGAGACCGGCGCCGAGGCCATGCTGTCCGGCCGCTTCTTCGACGAGGGAGGCCGGGCCAGGGTCCGTTTCGAGCTGACCGAGCTGTCGAGCGGCACGCTGATAGGCGCCGGCGACTGGTACGTGCCGGCCTCCGCCATCCCGGCGTACGCGTCGGTGAGGCCGGCCTCGGGCGCCGTCGACCGGGCGCGCGAGCTGGCGAGGCTCTCGGGCTCCCCCGCGGGCAAGCTGTCCGTGTCGGTCAGCACCGACCGGGGCGCCGGCGCCGCGTACCGCGTAGGCGAGGAGCTCTCGTTGATCATAGGCGTCAACGAGGACGCGTACGCCCGCGTCTACCACGTGGACGGCTCGGGGAGGGTGCAGCTCATCTGGCCGAACGGCTTCGGCGGCGGCGACGGCCGTATCGCCGCCGGATCGCCCGTGCGGCTGCCGCCCGACGAGGCCGCGCCCTACGCGTTCGTGATGGAGCCGCCCTACGGCACCGAATTCATCAAGGTGATCGCGTCGACGCTGCCGTTCGACGACGGCCTCGAGGCTTTCAGCGACCTGGGGCCGGTCTCGTCCGGCATGATGACCCGCGGCCTGGCCGTTACCGATACGAAGTCCGTGGCCGCGAGCCTCGCGGAGGCCCTGGCCAGCTACTATATCGGCCCCTAGCGACCCGGCCCGCGGCCGCGGCCGCTCGCGCGCCGTCGTTTCCGGCCGGAGGACGGCGCGCCTTGCGGCGCCGGCGCCTTTGACGCTACAGTGCCGTCATGAGCGATGAATCGGAGGCGACCGGGCGCCTCGTCCGCGAGAGCGGCAAGCTGTCGGCGCTGACGATGGTCTCGCGGGTGCTCGGCCTGATACGCGACCGCACGCGCGGCGCGCTGATGGGCACCGGCGTGCTGGCCGACGCCTTCACGGTGGCCTTCAGCGTGCCGAACCTGTTCCGGCGCCTGTTCGCCGAGGGCTCGATGTCCGTCGCGTTCATCCCGACGGTCAAGGCCTACCTGTCCGAGGGCGACCGCGAGAAGACCGAGGAATTCCTGTCGTCGATGTTCACGGCGCTGAGCCTGGCCGTCTGCGCGGTCGTCGCCGCCGGCGTCGCCGCCTCGCCGCTGCTGGTCGGGCTATTCGACTCCGAGCCCGTCGAGACGACCGTCCTGATGCGGATGATGTTCCCGTTCCTGGCGCTCGTGTCGATCGCGGCCTTCTTCCAGGGCATCCTGAACGCCTACGGCTCGTTCACGCCGTCCGGCTTCGCCCCGATACTGTTCAACCTGAGCTTCATCTTCGTGCCGATGATGCTCGGCGGGCTCGCGGCCAACCCCGCGCGCGCGATGGCGGTCGGCGTCGTCGTAGGCGGCACCCTCCAGGCCCTATGCCAGCTGCCGTACGTGCTGCGCTTCGGCGCCCGTTTCGGCCTCGTGTCGCCGAGGCGCGCCTTCTCGAACCCGGGCGTGCGCCGCGTGCTGTCGCTGATCGCCCCGACCATCCTGGGCATGGCCGCCTACGAGGTGAACGGGCTCGTCTCGACGTCGCTGGCGACGCGGGCCGGCACCGGGGCGGCGACCGCGCTCAGCTTCTCGCTGCGCCTCCAGGAGCTGGTGCTCGGCGTGTTCGTCGTGTCGGTCGGCACGGTGCTCCTGCCGGAACTGTCCGGCCTCGCGGCCGAGGGCGACTGGAAGCGCTATCGGGAGCGGCTGACGAGGGCGCTCGACGCGATAGCGCTGATCACCGTGCCGATCGCGGTGCTCGCCATCCTCGAGCGCTTCGATATCGTTTCGCTGCTGTTCAGGACCCGGGCCTTCGGCGACGATTCGGTGGCGCAGACCGCCGGCGCGTTCTTCTACCATATGCTCGGCCTGACGTTCATCGGCGCGAACCGCATCCTGGCCCCGGCCTTCTACGCCCGCGGCGATACGAGGACGCCGGCCTGGTCCGGCATCGTCGCGGTCGGCGTCAACGTGGCCGCGGCGTTCGCGCTGCAGCCCGTCATGGGCGGGGCGGGCATAGCCCTGGCCTTGTCCATAGCGAGCGCCGTCAATACGGGCGCGCTGATCGTCATGATGGTCAGGATGGGCGTGGACGGGCTGGGGGCGGCCCTCGGGGCCGTGGCGCTCTACGTGCTGAAGCTGCTGGCCTATTCCGCCGTCGCCGCCGCGCCGGTCCTGCTGCTGCGGCAGCCGTTGGCCGAGGCCTTCGGCGGCTCGCGCTCCAACCTGGTAGCCTACGGAGTCCCGTTCGCGCTGTCGGCGCTCGCGTTCGGGGCCGTCGGCGTGGCGCTGCTCGCCGCGACGAAGGATAGGGCGGCCGGGTTCCTGGTATCCTCGGTGACGGGTAGAAGCAAGAGGCGTTCCAACTAGGACGAATCGTCGCCGCGCTATTGACAAAGGCGGCGGCGGTTGGTATTGTACCGGCGCTTATAACGCCCTTGTAGCTCAGTTGGCAGAGCACATCCATGGTAAGGATGAGGTCATCGGTTCGATTCCGATCGAGGGCTCTCTGTTCGCGTTTGGCGAACCAGGCGTTCAAGTCGGTCGTCGCTCCGCGTCGTCCGATCGAGGGCTCTATGCGCATCGCGGATGCGCCGGGCCTGCAAGTCGGTTGCCGCTCCGCGGTATCCGATCGAGGGCTTTTACTGGTATCTGGGGCTGGTCGGCGCGATTGACGCGGCGCGTCGCGACGCGCCGGGCTCCATTTTTTTTCGACGATCGCCGAGGCGGCCGTCAATCTTCCGGGAGGGTCGGACCATGGCTGGAAAGAAGCAGGTCGTTGAGATCATCGCCCTTGCATGCACCGAATGCAAGCGCCGAAACTATACGACGACGAAGAACAGGAAGACCAAGCAGGAGAAGCTTGAGCTCATGAAGTACTGCAAGTGGGATCATAAGCATACCCTGCATAAGGAAACGAAGGTAAAGTAATCCTTCGCCGGGCGACGCGGCCGCGGTCGCGTCGCCTCGTGCGCCTGCTCGGTTCGGTTCGAGCCCGGCAGGCGCACGATTAGGCCAGTAGCTCTAATGGTAGAGCGCCGGTCTCCAAAACCGGATGTTGAGGGTTCGAATCCTTCCTGGCCTGTTTGCATGGCGCGGCTTTGACGGCCGCATATTCGTAGCCGCGCCGAATGGCGCGGCGGCTCTGTTTACGAGCCGTATGGCAAGAGCGCGAACCCGAGGGTTCGATATCGCCGCAAGGAGCCCCGCATGAAAAAGATAGTCCAGTTCTTTAAGGATAGCTACGGCGAGCTCAGGAAGGTCGTTTGGCCGTCCAAGGACAGCGTGATCGCCTCTACCAAGGTCGTGCTCGTCTCGACGCTGGTCGTGGCGCTGTTCCTGGGCGTCGTGGACTTCCTCCTCGTCCGCGGCATCGACCTGTTCTTCTGATCCGGTAACCGTACAGATGGCTAAATCCTGGTACGTCCTGCACGTCTATTCAGGTTACGAGGCGAAGATCGAGCGGACCATCCGCATGCTCATCGCCAACGGGGACCTGGACGGCGCGGTGGTGACCGATATTAAGATCCCGAGCGAGGAAGTGGTCGACGTCAAGGACGGCAAGCGCCGTACGTCGTCCAGGAAGATGCTTCCCGGATACATCCTCGTCGAGATGGACCTTCCGGAGAGCGACTGGAAGGCTACCTGCTCGACGATCAAGAAGATCACCGGCGTTACCGGCTTCGTCGGCGCCACGATGCACCATAAGCCCGCCCCCATTTCCGGCGAGGAGGCCAGGCATATCCTGCAGCGCGCCGGCGAGATCAAGGGCGACAGGCCGGCCAAGTCGAGGCAGACGTTCTCGGTAGGCGAGCAGGTAAAGATAATCGAGGGACCGTTCGATTCGTTCACCGGAACGATCGAGGAGGTCAGCCCCGATAAGAATAAGCTCCGGGTCATGGTGGGCATCTTCGGGCGCGCGACGCCCGTCGAGGTCGACATGCTCCAGGTGGAGAAGATGTAACGAGGCAAGCGGCGCCCTAGGGCGCTTCTCATAGGTTCGGGATACAGCAGGAGCGCGCGGAGACGCGCGGCGCGCCCGGTAGGGCGCGGGATCGGATAGGCCGCCTCGTCGGCCCCTTCGGTACTCCGCTCCGTATGATGGGAGCCTTCCGTACTAAGGGCGCTAGTCGCGCTCTCCCGGCGGAAGGCGCTAACCCCGGCGACCTGACCCCTCGAACGAGGGGAGGACCGGGGCCCGAGGCGCCATGGGGCGTCACGGGACACCACGAAAGGAGTCGATCATGGCTAAGAAAGTGGTCACCGCGATCATCAAGTTGCAGTGCCCAGCAGGCAAGGCTACGCCCGCGCCGCCCGTAGGACCCGCTCTCGGTCCCCACGGCGTCAGCGCGCCGCAGTTCTGCCAGCAGTTCAACGACAGGACCAAGTCGATGGAGGCGGGGCTCACCATTCCCTGCGTCATCACGGTCTACAAGGACAAGTCCTTCACCTTCATCACGAAGACGCCGCCCGCGTCCGTCCTCATCAAGAAGGCCATCGGCCTCGATAAGGGCTCGGCGGTTCCTCACAAGCAGAAGGTGGGCAAGATCCCCCACGCCAAGGTGACGGAGATAGCCAAGCTCAAGCTCAAGGATCTCTCGGCCAACGACGTAGAGGCCGCCGAGCGCATCATAGCCGGTACCGCCCGCGCCATGGGCGTCGAAGTGGAGTGGTAAGCGATGAAGCACGGTAAGAAATACAGGGAAGTCGTCAAGAAGGTCGAGGCCGGCAAGGCGTACGAGCTCGCCGAGGCCTGCGCGCTGCTCAAGGAGCTCAAGGTCGCCAAGTTCGACGAGACGGTCGAGGCCCACATCAAGCTCAACCTGAAGAAGAGCCAGACGGTCCGCGACACCGTCGTCCTCCCCCATCAGTTCAAGGCCGAGAAGAAGGTCCTCGTCTTCTGCAAGCCCGACAAGGAGAAGGAGGCCCTCGAGGCCGGGGCCGCCTACGTCGGAAGCGACGAACTGATCGAGAAGATCAAGGGCGGCTGGATGGACTTCGACATCGCCGTCGCGACGCCCGACATGATGAAGGACGTCGGTAAGCTCGGTATGGTCCTCGGCCGCCGCGGCCTCATGCCGAACCCGAAGACCGGCACCGTCACCTTCGACGTCAAGGCCGCCATCGGCGAGCTCAAGAAGGGCCGGACCGAGTTCAGGACCGACAAGACCAATATCATCCATATCTCGGTGGGCAAGCTGTCGATGGAGCCGGCTCAGGTCGCCTCCAACCTCGAGACGCTGCTCGGCGAGATCCAGCGCAAGCGCCCGTCCGACGTGAAGGGCGAATTCGTCCAGTCCGTGTACGTGGCCGGCACGATGACGCCGAGCGTCAAGGTCGCCCTGGCCAAGGTAGAGAGGTAAGACATGGCCTTACGAGCGAAGAAGACCCAGCCTAGCAAGGTCGAGGCCATCGAGGCCGTCGGCGCCAAGATCGCCGCCTCGAGCGACTTCATATTCACCGATTACCGCGGCCTGACCGTGGAGCAGATCACCGCGCTCAGGGCGCAGCTCCGCGAGAAGAACGCCGAGTACCACATCGTCAAGAACAACTTCGCGCGCATCGCGTTCGAGCAGAAGCAGTTCCCCGACGTCAGCGGCCTGCTCGTCGGCCCGACCGCCGTCGCCTTCGCCAAGAAGGACTCGAACGAGGTCGCCAAGATCATCCTCGAGTTCGGCAAGGAGACCTCGGTCAAGCTCAAGGGCGGCCTCGTCGACAAGGACGTGTACGACAAGGTCCAGATGGAGGCGTTCTCCAAGCTGCCGGGCAAGAGCCAGCTGCTGTCGATGCTGATGAGCGCGATGAACGCGCCGCTCCAGAACCTGGTCTACGCCATCAACGGCGTCCCGACGAAGCTCGTGCGGACCCTGCAGGCCGTAGCCGACAAGAAGGGCGCGTAAGCGCCCCGACCGTGAGATTCGCGGCGTCCAGGCTTCGGTAGCTGCCGTACCTGTTCGCCTTGATACCTCCGCGCGGGGCGACCCGCGCGGAAGACGCTCCTCCGTAGGAAGAGCTATCGTCTTTAGCCATAAGGAGAAGATAATATGGCAGCGCTTACCACCGATCAGATCCTGGACGCCATCGCCGAGATGACCGTCCTCGAAGTCTCCGCCCTCGTCAAGGCCATGGAAGAGAAGTTCGGCGTCACCGCCGCGGCCCCCGTCGCGATGGTCGCCGGCGCCGCCGGCGCCGCGGCCGCCCCGGCCGAGGAGCAGACCGAGTTCACCGTGATCCTCAAGGGCAACGTCCCCGCCGACAAGAAGATCGCGATCATCAAGGAAGTCCGCACCATCACGGGCCTGGGCCTCAAGGAGGCCAAGGATCTCGTCGAGGCCGGCGACAAGCCCCTGAAGGAGGGCATCGCCAAGGACGAGGCCGAGAAGATCAAGAAGGCGATCACCGAGGCCGGCGGCGCGGTCGAGATAAAGTAAGGAACTTGAAGAAAGCGTCGAATCAACGCTACTCCCGCCGCGGCTCCGTGCCGCGGTCAGAGGTACCGGGCGCCCTAGCGCGCCCGGTACCTTTTCGCGCCTTCCGCGGCTGAACCGACGGAAGGCGCCCCTAGCGCGGCAAGTCGTCGCGGCGCCCCTCCGGGGGCGGCGCGTTTACCATAGACCGAGTTAAAAAAGCGTTCACCGGAACCACGAGAGGGGGTAACGATGGCCTACACCGAGAATAAGATCTCCCGTACCTACATAGGCAAGGATTACAAGGAGGCGATAGAGCTTCCCGATCTTATAGACATACAGCTGTCCAGCTACGAGCGCTTCCTGCAGCGCGAGAAGGTGCTCTCGGGCGGCTTGCCCGACGAGCAGGGCCTCGAGGAGGTCTTCAAGGCGACCTTCCCGATCGAGAGCCCGAACGGCGACATGCTCCTCGAGTACGAGCACTACCAGCTCGACGAGGAGGCGATGAAGTACTCCGAGTACGAGTGCAAGCAGAAGGGCCTCACCTACGCAGTCCCCCTCAAGGCCCGTATCAACCTCGTGTTCCAGAAGACCGGAGAGATCCGGCAGAAGGACATATACCTCGGCGACATCCCGCTGATGACCGACCGCGGCACCTTCATCATCAACGGCGCCGAGCGCGTCGTCGTGTCGCAGATCCATAGGTCGCCGGGCGTCATCTTCTGCCACGAGAAGGGCATCTACTCCGCGCGCATCATCCCCTACCGCGGCTCGTGGCTGGAATTCGAGATCGACTCCAAGAAGGAGCTGATCTACGCCAAGATCGACCGCAAGAAGCGCATCCTCGGCTCGATGTTCCTCAGGGCCGTCGGTCTCGAGACGCGCGAGGACATCATCGCCGCGTTCTACAAGACCAGGTCGATCAAGATCTCCGAGGCCCGCGAGGACCGGGACGGCGCCGTCAACGCGGTGCTCGCCAGGTCGGTCTGGATCGAGCAGGACGGCGAGCGCAAGAAGCTGTACCGCGCCGGCGAGAAGATCCACCTCCACGACGTCGACGAGATGGTCGCCCAGGGCGTCTCCGAGCTCGAGGTCGTCGACTTCGACGGCGAGGACGGCCTGCACTGGAACATGATCCTCAACTGCCTCGAGCGCGAGGACATCAAGCTGATCAAGGAAGACCCGAGCCAGGACGAGCCGACCAAGGCCGACGCCCTCGCCGCCGTCTACTCGACCCTGATGCCGGGCGAGCCGATAACGGTGGAGAACGCCGAGCGCGACCTGCACTCGCTGTTCTTCACGAGCCGCCGCTACGACCTGGGCAAGGTCGGACGCTACAAGCTCAACAAGAAATTCGACTACGTGGTGCCGGTCAAGGACTTCACGCTGACCCGCGAGGACATCATCGCGACGATGAAGTACCTGATGACCGTCTACTACGGCGAGAACAACCTCGACGATATAGACCACCTCGGCAACCGCCGCGTCCGCTCGGTCGGCGAGCTCCTGGCCAACGTGATGAAGAGCGCGTTCAGCCGGATGGAGCGTATCGCCAAGGAGCGCATGTCGCTCAAGGAGACCGATACCATACGGCCGCAGGACCTGATCTCGATCAAGCCCGTCGTCGCCGCGATCAAGGAGTTCTTCGGCTCCAGCCAGCTGTCGCAGTTCATGGACCAGGTCAACCCGCTCGCCGAGCTGACCCACAAGCGGCGCCTCAACGCGCTCGGCCCGGGCGGCCTGTCCCGCGACCGCGCCGGCTTCGAGGTGCGCGACGTCCACTACACGCACTACGGCCGCATGTGCCCGATCGAGACGCCGGAAGGCCCGAACATCGGACTCATCGTGTCGCTCGCGACCTACACCACCGTCAACGAGTACGGCTTCCTCGAGACGCCGTACCGCAGGGTGGTCGACGGCAAGGTGACCGACGACATCGAGTTCCTCTCCGCGATGGACGAGGACAAGTACTACGTCGCCCAGGCCAGCGCCAAGATCGACAAGGAAGGCAACTTCCTCGAGACCCAGGTGTCGTGCCGGCACCAGGGCGACTACACGACCAGGGGCGCCTCCGAGCTCCAGTACATGGACGTGTCGCCGAAGCAGATCATCTCGGTATCGGCCGCCCTGATCCCCTTCCTCGAGCACGACGACGCCAACCGCGCCCTCATGGGCTCGAACATGCAGCGCCAGGCGGTGCCGCTCCTGTTCACCGACCCGCCGCGCGTCGGCACCGGCATGGAGAAGAAGTGCGCCTACGACTCCGGCGTGCTGATCAAGGCCAAGCGCTCCGGCGTCGTGGTCTGGGTCGACGCGCTCCGCGTCGTGATCAAGCCGGACGCGGACCCCAAGGCCCGCGACGAGTACCTGCTGATCAAGTACCAGCGGACCAACCAGGACACCTGCTATAACCAGCGGCCGATAGTCAAGAACGGCGAGAAGATACTCAAGGGCCAGGTCATAGCCGACGGCCCGGCGACCAAGGACGGCGAGCTGGCCCTCGGGCGCAACATCCTCGCCGGCTTCGTGCCGTGGAACGGCTACAACTACGAGGACGCCATCCTGATCTCGGAGCGCGTCGTCCGCGACGACCTGTTCACGTCGGTCCACATCAAGGAATTCCAGACCGAGGTCCGCGAGACCAAGCTCGGGCCGGAGCGCATCACGCGCGACATCCCGAACACCAGCGAGAAGAGCCTGGACAACCTGGACGCCGAGGGCATCATCCGCATCGGCGCCAAGGTCAACGCCGGCGACATACTCGTCGGCAAGGTCACGCCGAAGAGCGAGACCGAGACCACGCCGGAGTTCAAGCTCCTGAACTCGATCTTCGGCGAGAAGGCCAAGGACGTCCGCGACACCTCGCTCCGCGTGCCCCACGGCATCGAGGGCACGATCATCGACGTGCAGCGCCTCAAGCGCTCCGCCAACGACGACCTGTCGCCCGGCGTCGAGGAAGTGGTCAAGGTGCTGATCGCCGCCAAGCGCAAGCTCAAGGAAGGCGACAAGATGGCCGGCCGCCACGGCAACAAGGGCATCGTCGCCCGCGTGCTGCCGGTGGAGGACATGCCCTACCTGGACGACGGCACCCCGCTCGATATCTGCCTGAACCCGCTCGGCGTACCGTCCCGAATGAACATCGGGCAGCTGATGGAGACCGAGCTCGGCTGGATAGGCTCGACGCTGGACGAGTGGTTCAGCTCCCCGGTGTTCCAGTCGCCCGACCAGGAGATGATAGAGGCCAAGCTCAAGGAGGCGGGCCTGCCGGCGTCCTGCAAGACGCCCGTACGCGACGGCCGCACCGGCGAGCACTTCCAGAACACGGTGACCGTCGGCGTCATCTACTTCATGAAGCTGCACCACCTGGTCGACGACAAGATGCACGCGCGCTCGACCGGCCCGTACTCGCTCGTGACCCAGCAGCCGCTCGGCGGAAAGGCCCAGTTCGGCGGCCAGCGCCTCGGCGAGATGGAGGTCTGGGCCCTCGAGGCCTACGGCGCCGCCAACACGCTGCAGGAGCTGCTGACGATCAAGTCCGACGACATGACCGGCCGCGCCAAGGTGTACGAGGCCATCGTCAAGGGCGAGCCGCATACCGCGGCCGGCATCCCCGAGGCCTTCAACGTCATGGTGCAGGAGCTGCGCGGCCTCGGCCTGGATATGCGGATCTTCGACGCGAAGAACAAGCAGATCCCGCTGACCGAGCGCGACGAGGACCTGATCAGCAAGCAAGGATCGAACTTCTAGCAAGAATTAGCCACGGAGTCACGGAGGCACGGAGAAGAGATGGATAAGGATCAATCAAGGATACTAGGGAAACGGATTTCTCTATGTCTTTCCTTCCATCTCCGCGTCTCCGTGTCTCCGTGGTCTTCTTCTCCGATCAAAGCCCGCTTTAAGGGGGAGACTGCATGAGAGACATACAGGATTTCGATAGCATAATGGTGCGCCTCGCCAGCCCGGACATGATCCGCAGCTGGAGCTACGGCGAGGTCAAGAAGCCCGAGACCATCAACTACCGCACGCTCCGCCCCGAGAAGGACGGCCTCTTCTGCGAGCGCATCTTCGGCACGACCAAGGAATGGGAGTGCTACTGCGGCAAGTTCAAGTCGATCCGCTACAAGGGCGTGATCTGCGACCGCTGCGGCGTCGAGGTGACGCACTTCAAGGTGCGCCGCGAGCGCATGGGCCATATCGAGCTGGCCTCGCCGGTCTCCCACATCTGGTTCTACCGCTCCGTGCCGAGCCGCATGGGCCTGCTCCTCGACCTGCCTGTCGCGGCGCTGCGCTCGGTGCTGTACTACGAGAAGTACATCGTCATCGACGCCGGCGACACCGACCTCAAGAAGATGCAGCTCCTCACCGAGGAGGAGTACTACGAGGCCCAGGACCGCTACGGCGGAGCCTTCACCGCCGGCATGGGCGCCGAGGCCGTGCGCTCCCTGCTCGAGGGCATCGACCTCGACGACATGGCCGGCGAGCTCCGCGCCAAGATGATCGAGAAGGGCGCCAAGAGCGACAAGCGCCTCCTCAAGCGCATCGAGATCATCGAGAGCTTCCGCGGCTCCGGCAACAAGCCCGAGTGGATGATCATGGACGTGATCCCGGTCATCCCGCCCGAGCTCAGGCCGATGGTCCAGCTCGACGGCGGCCGCTTCGCGACGAGCGACCTGAACGACCTGTACCGCCGCGTCATCAACCGCAATAACCGCCTCAAGCGCCTCCAGGGCCTCAACGCGCCGGACATCATCATCCGCAACGAGAAGCGCATGCTGCAGGAGGCCGTCGACGCCCTCTTCGACAACTCGAAGAAGAAGCGCGTCGTCAAGGGCGCCTCCAACCGGCCTCTCAAGTCCCTGTCCGACATGCTCAAGGGCAAGCAGGGCCGCTTCCGCCAGAACCTCCTCGGCAAGCGCGTCGACTACTCCGGCCGCTCGGTCATCGTCGTCGGCCCGGAGCTGAAGATCCACCAGTGCGGACTGCCGACCAAGATGGCCCTCGAGCTGTTCAAGCCCTTCATCATGAAGAAGCTGGTCGAGAAGGACGTCGTCTACAACATCAAGAAGGCCAAGATGCTGGTCGAGCAGGAGACCCCCGAGGTCTTCGCGGTGCTCGACGAGGTGGTGCGCGAGCATCCGGTGATGCTGAACCGCGCGCCGACCCTGCACAGGCTCGGTATCCAGGCCTTCGAGCCGGTCCTGGTCGAGGGTAAGGCGATCAAGCTGCACCCGCTCGTCTGCCGCGCGTTCAACGCCGACTTCGACGGCGACCAGATGGCCGTCCACGTGCCGCTGACCCACGCCGCGCAGTCCGAGTGCTGGACGCTGATGCTGTCCGCCAGGAACCTCCTGGACCCGGCCAACGGCAAGACCATCGTCTACCCGTCCCAGGACATGGTGCTCGGCATCTACTACCTGATGCGCCACAAGCCCGACGTCAAGGGCCAGGGCCACACCTTCTCGTCGAGGGAAGAGGCCTACATGGCCTGCGACGCCAAGGCCTGCGACTGGGAGGCCCTGATCAAGGCGCCCGTGCCGAAGCTCCCGGTCTGGGGCTCGATCGGCAAGGACATGCCCGACGTCACCTACGGGACGACCATCGAGACCACCGCCGCCCGCCTGCTGTTCAACGAGGCGATGCCCCCGGCCGTGCCCTTCATCAACTACTCCATGGGCGAGAAGGAGCTCCGGGCGCTGATCGAGTGGATCTACAAGAACGAGGGACCCTACGTCTGCGTGCTGATGCTCGACGCGATCAAGGACATGGGCTTCAAGTACGCCACCTTCTTCGGCGCGACCATCGGCATGGACGACATCATCGTCCCGAAGGAGAAGTACGACCTCATCGACACCGCCAACGGCCAGGTCGAGGGCATCCAGAAGCAGTACCTGGCGGGACACATCACGCAGGAAGAGCGCTATAACCAGGTCGTCGAGGTATGGTCCAAGACCAACGAGGACGTTACCGCGGTGATGATGAAGACCCTCGAGAAGGACAAGAAGGGCTTCAACAACATCCACATGATGGCCCACTCAGGCGCGCGCGGCTCGAAGAACCAGATCCGCCAGCTGGCCGGAATGCGCGGCCTGATGGCCAAGCCGGGCGGAGACATCATCGAGCTGCCGATCCGCTCGAACTTCAAGGAAGGCCTGTCCGTCATCGAGTTCTTCATCTCGACGAACGGCGCCCGAAAGGGCCTCGCGGATACCGCCCTCAAGACCGCCGACGCCGGCTACCTGACCAGGCGCCTCGTCGATATCGCCCAGGACGTGGTGATCAACGAGGACGACTGCGGCACCATCAACGGCGTCGCGCACGCCGCGATCAAGGACGGCGAGGAGGTCGTCGAGCACCTCCGCGAGCGCATCGTCGGCCGCTATACACTCGAGCGCATCAAGCACCCGATCACCGGCGAGATCATCATCGACGTCAACGAGGAGATCACCGAGGACATCGCGCAGCGGATCGAGGACGCCGGCGTCGAGTCGGTGATCATCCGCACCGTGCTCACCTGCGAGGCGAGGCACGGCGTCTGCCGCAAGTGCTACGGCCGCAACCTCGCGACCGGACGCACGGTGGAGATAGGCGAGGCCGTCGGCATCATCGCGGCCCAGTCGATCGGCCAGCCGGGTACCCAGCTGACGATGCGTACCTTCCATATCGGCGGCGCGGCGACGAAGGCCTCCGAGGAGAACCGCATCGCGCTCAAGTACCCTGTCTACGTCACCGAGATCGTCGGCCTATACGTCACGCTCCCGAACGGCCACTCCCTGTTCACCCGCAAGGGCTACCTGATGTCCTGCAAGGTCTTCGGCCAGTGGGAGCTCGAGAAGGGCGACAAGCTGCTCGTCGAGGACGGCAGGCGCATCCTGCGCGGCGACGAGCTGATCAAGCGCAAGTCCGGCGAGGTCGTCAAGGCGACCGACATCTCCTACGCCAAGGTCGTCGAGACGGCCAAGGGCGCCCCGGCCAAGCTGCTGTCGATAGCCCAGGAAGCCCGCGTAGAGGTCAGGAACGGCTCCGAGATCGTCGTATCCGTCGGCGAGGTCGTGCCGGCCGGCAACGCGCTGGCCATCTTCGACCCGTTCTCCGACCCGATCATCTCCGAGTACGACGGCTACGTCCGCTACGAGGATATCATCCCCGGCTCGACGCTAAAGGAAGAGATCAACGAGGACACGGGCAACGTCGAGAAGAAGATAGCCGAGTTCGGCACCGAGCGCGACGCCAAGCAGCCGCGCATCGTCATCGCCGACGAGGCCGGCAACGAGATATTCACCTACCTGCTGCCGGGCGGCGCCTACCTCAACGTCGAGGACGGCGAGCTCGTCAAGGCCGGCAAGACCCTGGCGAGGACGCTCAAGGAAGGCGCCAGGGCGATGGATATCGTAGGCGGCCTCCCGCGGGTAGGCGAGCTGTTCGAGGCCCGCAAGCCCAAGACGCAGACGGTGCTCGCGATGGTGTCCGGCAAGGTCGGCTTCCGCGGCATCGTCAAGGGCAAGCGCGTCATCAACATCCTCGACCTGTTCGGCAAGGAGTACAAGCACCTGGTGCCGGTCGGCCGCAGGCTGCTCGTCCGCGACGGCGACGTCGTCGAGGCCGGCGACAAGCTCTGCGACGGCAGCCCGAACCCGCACGACATCCTGAACATCGCCGGCGAGCACGCCTGCCAGCGCTTCATCATGGACGAGATCCAGCAGGTGTACCGCTTCCAGGGCGTCACGATCAACGACAAGCACATCGGCGTGATCGTCCGCCAGATGATGAAGAAGGTCGAGATCGTCGCCCCGGGCGACACCCGCTTCATCTACGGCCAGCAGATCGACAAGTTCCGCTTCCACGAGGAGAACCGGCGCGTGATGGCCGAGGGCGGACAGCCCGCGATCGCCAGGCCGCTGCTGATGGGCATCACCAGGGCGTCGCTGAAGATCGACTCGTTCATCTCGGCGGCCTCGTTCCAGGAGACCACGCGCGTGCTGACCGACGCCGCGATCGCCGGCGCGGTCGACCCGCTGCACGGCCTCAAGGAGAACGTCGCGATCGGCCACCTGATACCGGCCGGCACGGGCATGCGCCAGTACAAGGGCATCCACCTGTCCGACGGCGAGCACGACGACCTCGACGCGTACGTCGCGGAGATAGCCGAGCAGCGGCGCAAGGAGCGCGAGCTATCCGCCCTGCCGCTCGGCGACGAGCAGGCGCCCTTCGTCGAGGAGCCGGCGTTCGAGGAGGACACCGCGTTCGAGGACGACGACGGATTCAGCCCGGTCGACGAGGAGCCGGAGGACGACGAGGACTGATGGGGACGGAGCCCCGGCGGCGGAGGATTGACACGATGCCGCCGGGGGTTCTATTGTCTATGCTCGGCGCGCCTCGGAGGCGCGAATACGTAGTATTTTCGTGTACCAATGAAATATGCCGGACGATGCTGACGCCCGGCTACAACAGGAGACCATGGTTTAATGCCTACGATTAACCAGCTTATCCGGATGGGCCGAAAGCAGTCCGTCTGGAAGACCAAGAGCCCGGCGCTCAACGAGTGCCCTCAGAAGCGCGGCGTCTGCACCCGCGTGATGACGGTAACGCCGAAGAAGCCGAACTCGGCCCTTCGCAAGGTAGCCCGCGTGCGCCTGTCGCACGGCATCGAGGTAACCGCCTACATCCCCGGCGTCGGCCATAACCTGCAGGAGCACTCCGTGGTGCTGCTGCGCGGCGGCCGCGTCAAGGACCTTCCGGGCGTTCGCTACCACATCATCCGCGGCGCGAAGGATACGCTCGGCGTAGCCGATCGCAAGCAGGCGCGCTCCAAGTACGGCGCCAAGCGGCCGAAGGCCTAAGGGGGACGATCATGGGACGGAAGAAGAAGTCCGAGGATCGCGGCCACCAGCCCGACGCCCGCTATAACAGCGTAATAGTCACCAAGTTCATCTGCAGGATGATGTGGCAGGGCAAGAAGTCCACCGTCACCACCATCATGTACGACGCCATGGCGGCCCTCCAGGAGAAGACCGGCGCGCCGGCCCTCGAGGCCTTCATGAAGGCGATGGACAACGTCAAGCCGATGGTCGAGGTCAAGTCCAGGAGGGTAGGCGGCGCCACGTACCAGGTGCCGAACGAGATCCGGGATACCCGCCGCGAGGCCCTGGCGATGCGCTGGCTGATAGGCGCCGCCCGCAGCCGCTCCGGCAAGTCCATGGCCGACAGGCTCGCGGCCGAGCTGACCGACGCCTTCAACGGCACCGGCACCGCGGTCAAGAAGCGCGAGGATACGCACAGGATGGCGGAGGCCAACAAGGCGTTCGCCCACTACCGCTGGTAAGGCGGGGAGGCGCGGCGCGACCCTTGAACAGGCCGCGCCGGCCGAATATACTATGGGGACCTGCGCTCGGCGCCGGTTCCATTGTTTCGTAATACCAGGCTAGGAGGATACCAATGGCGAAAGAGAAATTCGAGCGCAACAAGCCGCACATGAACGTCGGCACGATCGGCCACATCGACCACGGCAAGACGACGCTGTCCGCCGCTATTACCATGTACTGCGGCAAGAAGTTCGGCGACAAGGTCATGAAGTACGACGAGATCGACAACGCCCCCGAAGAGAAGGCGCGCGGTATCACCATCAACACCAGGCACCTCGAGTACCAGTCGAACAAGCGCCACTACGCGCACATCGACTGCCCGGGCCACGCCGACTATATCAAGAACATGATCACCGGCGCCGCCCAGATGGACGGCGCGATCCTGGTCGTGTCCGCCCCCGACTCCGTCATGCCCCAGACCCGCGAGCACGTGCTGCTGGCCCGCCAGGTAGGCGTCCCGGCCATCATCGTGTTCCTCAACAAGATCGACCTCCTCGACGACCCCGAGCTCGTCGAGCTCGTCGAGCAGGAAGTCCGCGACCTCCTGAACTTCCAGAAGTTCCCCGGCGACGAGACCCCGATCATCAAGGGCTCCGCGTTCAAGGCGATGTCCGAGCCGGACAACGCCGAGGCGACCAAGTGCCTCGAGGAGCTCCTGGAGGCGATGGATACCTACTTCAAGGACCCCGAGCGCCTCACCGACAAGCCCTTCCTGATGCCGATCGAGGACGTGTTCTCGATCTCCGGCCGCGGAACGGTCGTTACCGGCGCCATCAACCGCGGCGTCGTCCACGTCAACGACGAGGTCGAGATCGTCGGTATCAAGCCGACCAAGAAGACCGTCGTCACCGGCGTCGAGATGTTCAACAAGCTGCTCGACGAGGGCCAGGCCGGCGATAACATCGGCGCCCTGCTCCGCGGTATCGACAAGAAGGAAGTGGAGCGCGGACAGGTCCTCGCCAAGCCGGGCTCCATCACCCCGCACACCAAGTTCAAGGGCCAGATCTACTGCCTGTCCCAGTCCGAGGGCGGTCGCCACAGCCCGTTCTTCGCCGGCTACAGGCCCCAGTTCTACTTCCGCACGACCGACATCACCGGTACCGTCACCCTCCCCGAGGGCAAGGAAATGGTTATGCCCGGCGACAACACCGAGATCTTCGGCGAGCTGATCTACCCGATCGCCATGGAGAAGGGCCTCAAGTTCGCTATCCGCGAAGGCGGCCGCACCGTGGCTTCCGGCCAGGTCACCGACATCCTCGCGTAAGCGGATCGTTTCTTAGCTAATCGGGCCGCCCCTCGTCGGGGCGGCCTTTTTTTGGTCCGCGGCGTACCGCGGGCCTCCTTCGCGGGACTGCAAGGAAATTTATTCGGCGTCGCCGCTGAAAGCGGCGGGCATTACCGCGAAGGCGGCCGCACCGTGGCTATCGCCCTTCGGGCGAAGCTCGCGAGGAAGTATTATCGTGCGCGCTGAAAGCGCGCGGCGCGGACCGGCCAGGTCACCGACATCCTCGCGTAAGCGGATCGTTTCTTAGCTAATCTGGCCGCCCCTCGTCGGGGCGGCCTTTTTTTTAAGGTCCGCGGTATGCCGCGGACCGCCTTCGCGGGCTTTCGAAGCGCGAATACGATTCATTTTTCTCTAATTGAATACAGTTGCGGGCCTAACGAAACGGATTTACACTACTATTCGCTTAGGATACGATCCGTTTCCCGGGTCGATCATTCGATGCAATGGAGGCATACATGAAACGGTTTCTGTTAGCGTCCCTCGCTCTCGTCATGATCGCTGGGTCCGCGTTCGCGGCCCCTATCACGATCGACTTCTGGCACGCGATGACCGGCAAGAACGGCGATACGGTGCAGGCTATCTGCGATAAGTTCAACGCCAGCCAGTCGGACTATAAGGTCGTCCCGGTCTACAAGGGATCGTATTCCGATACGATGAACGCCGGCATCGCCGCCTTCCGCGCCAAGTCGGCCCCCGCCATCATCCAGGTCTACGAGGTCGGTACCGCCACGATGATGGCCGCCAAGGGCGCCGTCAAGCCGGTGTACCAGCTGATGAAGGAGACCAAGCAGAAGTTCGACCCGAAGATCTATATCCCGACGATCACGAGCTACTACTCGACGTCCAAGGGCGAGATGCTCTCCCTGCCGTTCAACTCGTCGACCTCGGTTATGTACTATAATAAGGACGCCTTCCGCAAGGCGGGCCTCGATCCCGAGAAGCCCCCGGTCACCTGGCCCGAGTTCTTCGAGGTAGCCAAGAAGCTCAAGGCTTCCGGCATGGAGGGCGGCTTCTCCACCAACTGGATCTCCTGGATCCAGCTCGAGAATTTCTCCGCCTGGCATAACCAGCCCTTCGGCACCAGGTCCAACGGCTTCGACGGCCTCGATACCGAGCTCGTGTTCAATACTCCGCTGGTCCAGCGCCATCTCGAGACCATCTACCAGCTCAGCCTCGACAAGACCTTCATCTACGGCGGCCGCGAGAACAAGGCCAACCCGCTATTCTCGTCCGGCCAGGTAGGCATGCACTTCGAGTCCATCGGAGGATACGCCAACTTCAAGAATACCTGCAAGTTCGACTTCGGCGTCGCCCGGCTCCCGTACTATCCCGACGTCGCCGGCGCCCCGCAGAATTCGATCATCGGCGGCGCGAGCCTCTGGGTCTTCAACGGCAAGTCGAAGGACGAGTACAAGGGCGTAGCGTCGTTCTTCTCGTTCCTGTCCACCCCCGAGATCCAGGCGTTCTGGCACCAGAACACCGGCTACCTGCCGATAACCACCGCCGCGTACGAGCTGACCAAGTCGCAGGGCTTCTACGAGAAGAACCCCGGTCCCGAGGTGGCGATCAAGCAGCTGCTGAATAAGGCCCCGACCAAGAACTCGATGGGCATACGCTTCGGCAACTTCAACATCATCCGCGAGATCGAGGACCAGACCTGGGAGGATATCCTCGCCGGGAAGATCTCCGTAAAGGCCGGACTCGACAGGATGGTCCGCGAGGGCAACGCCAAGCTCCGCGATTTCGAGCGCCTCAATAAGTAATTCGCTTCCGTAACGAGGGGCGGCCGACGGCCGCCCCTCGACCCTTACCTCAGGATACTCCATGGTTCAACAATACGAGTTCAAGGCGAAATGGCTTCCCTATCTCCTGGTCCTGCCTCAGATGGTGATAGTCTTCGTGTTCTTCTTCTGGCCGTCGCTGCAGGGGCTCTGGCAATCGTTCTTCCTGCAGGACCCGTTCGGCGGGCAGGTCATCTTCGTGGGCCTCGAGAACTATGTCCGGCTCTTCACCGATCCGGCGTACTCGTACGGCGAGTCGTTCGCCGTATCGGTGGCCTTCGCGGTGTGCGTGGCGGGCCTGTCGATGATACTGGCGCTGTTCCTGGCTACGCAGACCAACAAGAAGATACGCTTCGCGTCGTTCTATAAGACGATGATGATCTGGCCGTACGCGGTGGCGACCATGGTCGCGGGCGTGCTGTGGCTGTTCATGTTCAACCCGAACGTCGGCGTCGTCGCCTGGTTCCTCAAGAACCGCTTCGGCATCGAGTGGCAGCACCTGCTCAATTCCGGGCAGGCCTTCCTGCTCGTCACGCTGGCCGCGAGCTGGAAGCAGATATCGTATAACTTCGTATTCTTCCTGGCGGGCCTGCAGAGCGTACCGGTCGACTTCATCGAGGCGGCGGCGATAGACGGCGCCGGCCCCATGCGCCGCTTCTGGAAGATCATCTTCCCGCTCCTGTCGCCTACGACGTTCTACCTGCTCGTGATGAACCTCGTCTACGGCTTCTTCGAGACCTTCCCCATCATCCACCAGGTGACGGCGGGCGGCCCGGGCAAGTCGACGAGCATACTGGTGTATAAGGTATGGCGCGACGGCGTCATCAACCTGGATCTCGGCGGATCCTCGGCCCAGTCGGTCATACTGATGATCATGGTGATCGGTCTTACCGTCGTACAGTTCCGCTTCATCGAGCGGCGCGTGCATTATTGAGGAGCGATCGATGACCGAGCATAACCGCCTGCGGAGGTTTACCCCGCACCTGTACCTTTGGATCGCCATTGTCATACTGCTGTTCCCGATCATCCTCGTTTTTATCGCCTCGAGCCATACGAGCGCCGAGATCCTGGCCGCGCCCATGCCGATGAGGCCGGGTTCCCACCTTGTCGAGAACTACACGCGGGCGATACTCGAAGGCAACAAGAACCTGGGCGCCTCGGCGCTGACGATGATGAAGAATTCGCTCATAATGGCCCTCGGCATAGCGATCGGCAAGATCGTCGTGTCCCTGCTCGCGGCCTACGCCATTGTGTTCTTCAAGTTCCCCCTCCGCAACTTCTGTTTCTGGGCTATATTCATCACGCTGATGCTGCCGGTCGAGGTTCGCATCATGCCGACGTATAAAGTCATATCCGACCTGGGATTGCTTAACAGCTACGCGGGGCTTATCCTTCCGATGATCGTGTCGGCGACCGCGGTGTTCCTGTTCAGGCAGTTCTTCATGCAGATCCCGCGCGAGATAGCCGAGGCCTCCCAGATAGACGGGGCCTCGCCGATGCAGTTCTTCTGGAGCATCCTGCTGCCGATGACCAGGACGCCGATCGCCGCGATGTTCGTCATCCAGTTCATCTACGGCTGGAACCAGTACCTGTGGCCGCTGCTGATCACCACGAAACAGGAGTATTACACCATACTGATCGGTATTAACCGGATGCTCGCCGGGGCGGACGTAGTCATAGAGTGGCAGATAGTCATGGCCACGACCCTGCTCGCGATGATACCCCCGGCCCTTATCGTCGTCGTCATGCAGAAGCAGTTCATAGCCGGCATGACCGACACGGAGAAATGAGCCACATTAGGGGCGGTTCATTGACAGGGGGCTCCCGGCCGTCCTAAGCTACCGACGATACGCGACCCTCTGGCCGCTAAAATAATTCAATATCGAGGAGTAGGGACTTGAAACGTTTTCTGTTAGTTCTCGCGGCGATCGCCGCCTTGTACGCGTCATGCTCGAAGGAGGCCGCCGTCGTTACGGAGGCGCCCGCCGGAAGCCCCGTCGCCGCCGTCGGTAAGACTCCCGAGGGGCGGCCCGCGATAATCATGCTCCAGGGGCTATCGCTCTGGACCCGCGACGGCGATGCCGCCGTGTGGGCCAAGTCGGCGACCCTCGCCGACCTCGTAACGATCGTCGGAGAGCCTGTAGAGCTCGAGTACAATAAGGTTAAGCGCGAGTATTGCGAGATCGCCGTCGCCGACGGCTCGAGGTATTACGTCCGGACCCCGTACCTCGCCGAGGACGTCATGCTGGCCGTCGTCGACAGCGAGAAGTGCGTCGTATACAACGAGCCTCGCGTTATCGGGGCGACGACCGACGTGGTGCCTTTCCTGACGGTCGTCGCGGTCGTGAACACGGTCCTCGAGGACGGCTACGTGCGGGTGAGCTACGCGAACGCGGACTCGGTAATGGTGACGGATAAGTGGGTGCGTCGAGAATGCCTCGTTACCGGCGGCGATAACGTAGGAGCGGCGGTGAGCCTGGCGGTCGTCGGGGCGATCGATCCGAAGAACGTCGAACTCAAGCTGAACATACTCGATGGTGCCGCCAAGGCCTATTCCGGATCGAGGTTCGCCGCGAATATAAATAATGCGATACTGGAACTCCGAGGCGAACCCGCCGTCACAGCGGAACCGGCGGAACCGGAGATCCCGTCTATCTCTGAAACGTTCAAGGCGGTCTTTGACGGCTTCGTAATCGATTATTCAACGGTCAACGTCAGGGCGTTGCCCGATATAGAGTCGGATAGTGTCGCGAAGCTCGTCCGCGGCGATGTCGTCAAGGCGTCGGAGCGGACCGTCGCGAGGAGCGAGATCAAGGGCTACCTGGATCATTGGTATCACATCGTCAGTCCCGTCGACGGGTGGGTGTTCGGCTCGCTCGTCGATTGGAACGACGCGGCGAACTAAATTTAGCGGAGAGGTTCTCTCCTAGCCGTTTGGCGAGCTGATCTTGGCCTTCCGGAGCGACTATTCGCCGATCCGGGAGGCCGAATCGTTTTTCTGCATGGTCGGGCAGCGCCGTCGCTCGAGCCGACGCCTCGCGGCATGGCCCCTCGGGAGCCGTCATGGCGCTCGTCGGGGCGCCGCGAGGGCTTCGTATGGGCAACTTTCCCTTGACATTTATTCCGTATAAGGGCATAATCCCCGGGCTATTCGTCTGGGCGCCGTGGCGTCCGCGAAGGACGGGTAGTCGCCGTAAGCGGGTTACGCTACGGCGGCGCGAGGTTCCACGACCTCGAGCGTCCGGGTATATGGGCACGCCCGCCAGGGTACGGCCTGATGTATGCCGGCGCAAGCGATCTTTGGAGGACACATGAAAGACAGGATCCGTGTCAGGCTCAGGGGTTTCGACGTCCGGCTTATAGACGACAGCGCGAAATCCATCGTAACGACAGTTCAGAGGGCTGGGGCGAAGGTCTCGGGGCCCATCCCGCTGCCGACCAAGATCAGCAAGTATACGGTGCTTCGATCCCCTCACGTGCACAAGAAGGCGCGCGAGCAGTTCGAGATGCGCACCCATAAGCGGCTGATCGACATTCTGAGCCCGACCCCCGACGTCATGGACGCGTTAATGAAGCTCGAGTTGCCCGCAGGGGTCGACGTCGAGATCAAGCAGTAAACGGACGGTTTCGTACCGTACCGTTCAACGCTTAGGAGTAACCGATGATTGGATTGATCGGAAAGAAGATCGGCATGACCCAGGTCTTCGACGACGCCGGCAGGCTGACGCCCGTCACGGTGGTCGCCGTAGGGCCGAACAAGGTCGTCGCCCGCAAGACCGCTGACAAGGACGGCTACGACGCCGTCGTGCTCGGCTACAAGGACATGAAGAAGGTCCAGGTAACCAAGCCGTACGCGGGCCAGTTCCCCGAGGGCGTGGCCCCGACGAAGGTCCTTCGCGAGCTTCGCGACTTCTCGGGCGAGGCCGAGGTCGGCAAGGAGCTCGGCGTATCGCTGTTCGAGGGCACGCGCTTCGTCGACGTGATCGCCGTCAGCAAGGGCAAGGGATTCCAGGGCGTCATGAAGCGCTGGGGTTTCGGAGGCGGCCGCAATACGCACGGCTCCAAGTTCCACCGCGAGCCCGGTTCCACCGGACAGAGCACCTACCCGCACAGGACGTTCAAGAACAAGAAGATGCCGGGCCGCATGGGCCGCGAGCGCGTCACCGTTCAGAACCTGAAGCTGGTCAAGGTAGACGTCGAGAACGGCTTCATGCTGATTCGCGGCGCCGTCCCCGGTCCGCGCAACTGCGTCGTCGTCGTGCGTTCGGCCGTAAAGAAAGCTAAGTGAGGATAGACTGATATGGAAGGCAAAGTCTTTTCCGTACAGGGCAAGGAGCTACGGTCGATAGAGCTGTCCGATGACGTGTTTGGCCTGCCGGTCAACGAGGACGTCATCTGGTACGCCATCAACAACGAGCTCGCGAACGCCCGCGTCGGCACCGCCGACACGAAGACCCGCTCCGACGTCCACGGCTCCAACCGCAGGCCCTACGCCCAGAAGGGCACCGGCCGCGCCCGCCAGGGCGACGTCAAGTCGCCGATCTACGTCGGCGGCGGCACCGTCTTCGGCCCGCACCCGAGGGACTACTCGTACTCGATCAACAAGAAGGCCAAGCGCCTCGCGATGAAGAGCATCCTGAGCCTCAAGGCGCAGGGCTCCGCGATGAAGGTCGTCGAGGACTTCTCGGTCGAGAGCGGCAAGACGAAGGATCTCGCGTCCATCCTGTCCGGCCTCGTGCCCGAGGGCAAGGCCGAGAGGACCGTGGTGATCCTGAAGGACGACGACTCGATGGTCAAGCGCGCGGGCCGCAACATCCCGTGGCTGCACTTCCTGTCGTTCAACCGCCTCCGCGCCCACGACCTGTTCTACGGACGGACCGTGATCGTGATGGAATCCGCGGTGAAGAGCCTCAACGAATTCTACGCGGACAAGTAAGGAAGGCTGAAGCAATGCAGTACGAAAGCATACTGATAGAGCCTGTCCTCAGCGAGAAGACGAACCTTCTGCGCGAAGAGGGACAGTACGTTTTCCGCGTAGACCCGAGGGCGACCAAGACCCAGGTCAAGGAAGCCGTAAGGCGGCTCTTCGAGGTGCACCCGATCTCGTGCACCATCATGAACGTCAAGGGCAAGCCGAAGAGGCTTCGCTACCGCTCCGGATACACCTCGTCGTGGAAGAAGGCCGTCGTCCGTCTCGCCAAGGGCGAGACCATCAAGGCCTTCGAGGGCGCGTGAGGAATAGGGGAACGCTATGGCTATCAAGACATTCAGGCCGATAACCCCCGGACTCAGGCACCGGGTACAGGTCGTCAACGACGCGCTCACGGTCGGTAACGAGCCTGTCAAGGGCCTCACCAAGGGCAAGAAGCAGAACGCCGGCCGCGCCTCGAACGGCCGCATCTCGATGCGGCGCAAGGGCGGCGGGCATAAGAGGAAGCTCCGCGAGATCGACTGGAAGCGCGACAAGTTCGGCGTGCCGGGCAAGGTCGCGACCATCGAGTACGATCCGAACAGGTCCGCCAATATCGCGCTGATCAACTACGTCGACGGCGAGAAGCGCTACATCGTCGCTCCCTCCGGCCTCGCGGTCGGTCAGACGGTGGTCAGCGGGCCCGACGCCGCCCCCGAGGTCGGGAACGCGCTGCCGCTCGAGAACATCCCGGTCGGCTTCACCGTGCACAACGTCGAGCTGACCCTGGGCAAGGGCGCGCAGCTCGCCCGCTCGGCCGGCGCCGGCGCCCTGATCGTCGGTACGGACGGCGATTACGTCACGCTGAAGCTGCCGTCGAACGAGCTCAGGCTCGTGTTCAAGAAGTGCATCGCCACTATCGGCGGCGTCGGCAACGAAGACCATATGAACGAGCGCTTCGGCAAGGCCGGACGCGTCCGATGGCTCGGCAAGCGGCCGCGGGTGCGCGGTATCGCGATGAACCCGGTCGACCACCCGCACGGTGGCGGCGAGGGTCGCGGCAAGGGTTACAAGCAGCCGGTTACCCCGTGGGGCCAGCCTTGTAAGGGTTATAAGACGCGCGATCCGCACAAGCCGTCGAGCCGCTTCATTGTGAAGCGCCGCAAGTAAAGGATAGGAGCGAACCGTGTCCAGGTCAGTAAAGAAGGGCCCGTTCATTGAGAAGAGCCTCTACAAGAAGATAATCGAGGCGTCGAAGGCGGGCGACAAGAAGGTGCTCAAGACCTTCTCCCGCTGCTCCACGATCATCCCCGAGATGGTCGGCCTCACCTTGTCGGTCTATAACGGCAAGAGCTGGGTCCCGGTCTACGTGACCGAGAACCTCGTGGGACACAAGCTCGGCGAGTTCTCGCCGACCCGCGTGTTCCGCGGCCACGCCGGCTCCGACAAGAAAGCGGACAGGAGATAGGTGGCTAGCATGGCAAAGATTACCGGTTACCCGGCGACCGCCAAGTACCTGATGGGGTCGCCGTCGAAGATTCGGCCCGTGGCGGACCTCGTCCGCAATAAGCCGTATACCGAGGCCGTCGCGATCCTCGAGCACATGCCCCAGAAGGGCGCCGCGCTCATCAAGAAGGTCGTGGTCTCGGCCGCGTCGAACGCGCTGAACAAGAACAAGAAGCTCGGCGAGGACATGCTCTACGTCAAAGAGGTGCAGGTGAACGACGGCCCGAGGATGCGCCGCGTTTGGTTCCGCGCCCGCGGTAGGGCTGACATGCTCGTGAAGCAGATGTGCCACATCAGCGTGGTCGTCGACGAAATCGCAAGGTCGGAGGCGTAAGGTGGGCCAGAAAGTAAATCCTATCGGTCTGAGGATCGGCATCAACAAGGATTGGCAGTCTCGCTGGTTCGTCGACCCCCGCGACTACGCGAAGACGCTCCACGAGGACCTGGCGCTGCGCAAGCGGATGTACCAGCTCCCCGAGGCCAAGAACGCCGATATCTCCGAGATCGAGATCGTCAGGCATCCGCAGAAGGTGACCATCGTCATCCATACCGCGAAGCCCGGCGTGCTGATCGGCCAGAAGGGCGCCAACATCGAGCGCATCGGCCTCGAGCTCCAGAAGTACGCTTCCAAGAAGATCAACATCAAGATCAAGGAAGTTAAGAAGGTCGAGACCAACTCGCAGATCGTCGCCCAGAACGTCTGCCGCCAGCTCGAGGGCCGCGGCTCGTTCCGCAGGACCATGAAGATGGCCGTCGGCACCGCGATGAAGGCCGGCGCGCAGGGCTGCAAGATCCGCATGTCCGGCCGCCTCGGCGGCGCCGACATGAGCCGCACCGAGGAGTACAAGGAAGGCCGCGTGCCGCTCCATACCCTCAGGGCCGACATCGACTACGGCTTCTGGGAGGCCAACACCACGTACGGCAAGATCGGCGTCAAGGTGTGGATCTGCAAGAGCGACAACGCGATGATGGGCGATAAGAAGGACGACGCCGGCCTGATGCCGGGCCGCCCGCGCCGCGAGCATGGCGATAGGCCCGAGCGCGGCGGACAGCGCGGATCGCGCGGACCTAACCCGGGCTACGGCCGCGGGCCGCGCGAGGCGAGGAGCTAGGAAATGTTGCAGCCTAAGAGAGTAAAGCACCGCAAGGTGCAGCGCGGCAGGGTCAAGGGCAACGCCACCGCCGGTAACGCTATATCGTTCGGCGAGTTCGGCCTCGTCTGCGAGGAGCCGATGTGGATCACCAACCGCCAGCTCGAGGCCGCCCGCGTGGCCTTGAACCGGTCGATCAAGCGCGGCGGCAAGCTGTGGGTCAGGGTCTTCCCCGATAAGCCGTTCTGCAAGAAGCCGCTCGAGGTCCGCATGGGCAAGGGCAAGGGCGGCCCGGAGTACTGGGTAGCCGTGGTCAGGCCGGGTACGGTCATGTTCGAGCTGTCCGGCGTTCCCCGTGACGCCGCCGCCGAGGCCATGCGCCTCGCCGGAAGCAAGCTCCCGATCAAGACCAAGTTCGTCGTCCGCGCGGACATGGAGATGGAGTGATCGCATGAAGAACTCGTTCAAGGAGCTGAAGCTCGAGGAACTCGTGGCTAAGCGCGACGAGCTCAGGAAGAAGTACTTCGACCTGCGCTTCCAGATGGTCATCGGCCATGTAGAGAACCCGCTCGAGAAGCGGACGATGCGCAGGCAGATCGCGAGGCTCAACACCCTCATCTGCCAGCGCGAGCGCGGCGCCGACGGCGCCGGCGCCAAGGCTTAACGGAGGCCGGACATGGAAGCAACGGTAAGGAAAGAGAAGCAGGTCCTGCAGGGCGTCGTGGTCAGCGACAAGATGGACAAGACCATCGTCGTCGAGATCATGATGCGCAAGCTGCACCCGCTGTACAAGAAGTACTTGACCCGGAGCAAGAAGGTAAAGGCACACGACGAGAAGAACGACGCCAAGGTCGGCGATACCGTTAGGGTCGTGGAGACTCGGCCGCTTTCGCGCGATAAGCGCTGGCGCCTGGCCGAGATAGTCGAGCGCGCGAAGTAAGCGGCGGAGAGGACCGGTATGATACAGGTTGAATCCAGGCTGAACGTCGCGGACAACTCCGGCGCCAAGACGGTGCAATGCATCAAGGTGCTCGGCGGTTCGAAGCGGCGTTACGCATCCATCGGCGATATTATAGTCGTGGCCGTCAAGGCGGCCCTTCCTAATTCCGCCATCAAGAAGGGAACCATCGAGAAGGCCGTCATCGTGCGCGTACACAAGGAGTACCGCAGGCCTGACGGGACCTACATCAGGTTCGACGATAACGCCTGCGTCATCATTGACGCGAACAAGAACCCGAAGGGCAAGCGCATCTTCGGTCCCGTCGCCAGGGAGCTGCGCGACAAGGACTACATGAAGATCGTCTCGCTGGCCCCCGAGGTCCTCTAAGGAGCGGGCGATGAATGACGTCAAGATAAAGACGAAGCTGAAGAAGGACGATCTCGTGCAGGTCATCTCCGGCAAGGAGCGCGGCAAGCAGGGGAAGATCGTCAAGATCGATCGCGACAAGGGAAGGGCGATCGTTCAGGGCGTCAACATGGTCAAGAAGGCCATGCGGAAGAAGAACCAGAACGATCGCGGCGGAATCATAGAGATCGAGGCGCCCGTTCGCCTCTGCAACATGATGATCGTCTGCAAGAAGTGCGGACCTACCCGCGTCGGTTACAAGCTCGAGGGCGACGCGAAGAAGCGCGTCTGCCGGAAGTGCGGGGAGGCGCTCTGATGGCCGAGAAGCAGCAGAAGGACGCGTACGTTCCGAGGCTCAGGAAGATATACGCCGACAAGGTGGCGACCGAACTCAAGAGCGAGTTCGGCTACACCTCGACGATGCAGATCCCGAAAGTGGTCAAGGTCATCGTGTCGATGGGCGTCGGGGAGGCCAAGGAGAACAAGAAGATCCTCGAGGCCGCGGTCGAGGACATCGGCATCATCACCGGCCAGAAGGCCGTGAAGACGAAGTCGAGGAAGTCGATCGCGACGTTCAAGATCCGCGAGGGCCAGGAGATCGGCTGTAGGGTGACGCTGCGCGGCGCGCAGATGTGGGAGTTCCTCGATAGGCTCCTGAACGTCGCCCTGCCGCGCGTGAAGGACTTCAGGGGAGTCAACCCGAACGCCTTCGACGGTCACGGGAACTACTCGATGGGCCTTACCGAGCAGATCATCTTCCCGGAGATCGATTACGACAAGATCGAGAAGGTGATGGGAATGAACATCGCCATCGTTACGAGCGCCCGTACCGACAAGGAAGCGAAGAGCCTCCTTGGCAAGCTGGGCATGCCGTTCAGGAAGTAGGGGAGAATCGAATGGCCAGGAAAGCTATGATACTGAAGGCGCTCGAGAAGCCGAAGTACATGACCAGGCACGTGAATCGATGCAAGATATGCGGTCGGCCCCGGGGGTATCTCCGGAAGTTCGACATGTGCCGTATTTGTTTCCGGAAGCTCGCGAGCGAGGGCCTCATTCCGGGCGTAACCAAATCGAGCTGGTAGGAGGACTGGAATGAGCGTTTCCGATCCCATCTCCGATATGCTGACCAAGGTCCGCAACGCGAGCATGGCTCGCCACGAGAAGGTAGACATCCCGACCTCGCGGCTCAAGCTCGAGATCGTAAAGATCCTCAAGACCGAGGGCTTCATCAAGAACTTCAAGAAGATCGTGCAGGAGAACCAGAACTTCATCCGGGTCTTCCTCAAGTACGACGAGGAGAACGAACCGATCCTCCACGGCATCGAGAAGGTCTCCAAGCCCGGCCGCAGGGTCTATGCCGGCTACAAGGGTCTGCCGAGGGTGCATAACGGCTACGGAACCCTGATCGTCTCGACCTCAGAGGGCGTGACCACCGGTAAGAAGGCCGCCGAGAAGAAGGTCGGCGGCGAACTCATCTGCACCGTCTGGTAGAAGAGGGGAACCGCCATGTCGAGAATAGGCTATCTGCCGATAACGGTACCGAAGGGCGTGAAGATCGCCGTACAGGGGAACAAGGTCAACGTGGAAGGCCCGAAGGGCAAGCTCTCCGAAGAGCTCGCCACGTCTCTCGTCACCGTGGACGTTAAGGACGACGTGATCAACGTCGGCCGCGCCAACGACGAGAAGCAGACCAAGGCTTTCCACGGCCTGTACCGCAATCTGATCAAGAATATGGTAGTCGGCGTTTCGGAGGGCTACAAGAAGGCCCTGATGATAAACGGCGTCGGCTTCAAGGCCGAGGTGCAGGGCAAGCTCCTGGTCCTCAGCCTCGGGTATTCCAGCGACGTGTACGTCGGGATCCCGGAGGGGCTTGCGGTCGCGATCGAGGGCAATAACCAGAAGGTCGTTGTCTCGGGCATCGACAAGCAGCTCGTAGGCAAGTTCGCGAGCGAGATCCGCGGGCTGCGGAAGCCCGAGCCGTACAAGGGCAAGGGAATCCGCTACGAGACCGAGACCATCCGCAAGAAGGTCGGCAAGACCGGCGTGAAGTAAGGGACGGCCATGAGCACGAAAGAGATATCTGAGAAGATCAGGCGGCGCGGGGCTCGCAAGGTCCACGTCCGCAAGAGCATAAGCGGAACCGCCGAGCGCCCGAGGCTGACGGTTTTCAAGTCGAACAAGTACCTGTACGTCCAGGCCATCGACGACGAGGCCGGCGTTACGATCGCCGCGGCCAGTACCCTCGAGAAGGCTCTCGAGGGCACCAGGCCGACCGTAGAGGGCGGCGCCAAGCTCGGTGAGCTGATGGGCGCCAGGCTCGGCGAGAAGAAGATCGGGGCCGTCGTGTTCGACAGGAACGGCTACAACTATCATGGCGTAGTCAAGGCCATCGCCGACGGTACCCGCAAGGCCGGGATCAAATTCTAGGGGGAACTCGTGGATAGGAGAGACAGGGACGACAGGTCCCGCGATATCTACGTCGAGAAGCTCGTCAAGCTGAATCGAACGGCCAAGGTCGTCAAGGGCGGTAGGCGGTTTTCGTTCTCCGCGCTGACCGTGGTCGGGGACCGCTCCGGCAACGTCGGCTACGGGTTCGGCAAGGCCAACGACGTGACCGAGGCGATCCGCAAGAGCATCGACAAGGCCAAGCGCAGCATGGTCAAGCTTCCCGTGAAGAACGGGACCATTCCGCACGACGTCATCGGCGAGTACAAGGCCTCCAGGGTCATCATGATGCCCGCCTGCCCCGGTTCCGGCATCATCGCCGGCGGAGCGGTCCGCGCCATCATGGAGGCCGGCGGCATCACCGACATCCAGGCCAAGTGCGTCGGCAGCCGGTCGGCCGTCAACGTGATCCGCGCCACCTTCAAGGGGCTCGAGGGCATCTTCGACGCCCGCGTCGTAGCCCATAACCGCGGCAAGGCGCTTAAGGATATGTGGGGTTAACCATGGCTGAAATGATCGTGATCAAGCTCAAGAAGAGCCTTATCGGACGCAAGCCCGAGCAGCGCGCCACCGTGCGCTCCCTCGGCCTGCGCAAGATAAGCTCGAGCGTGGTGCAGGAGGCGACTCCTTCGATACTCGGAATGGTCGACGCGGTCAAGCACCTCGTCGAGGTCAGGCCCTACGCGCCGGGCCAGGAGCAGAAGAAATGAGCGACTTCAATCTACATCCGCCCGTCGGCGCCACGCACCGCAAGAAGATCGTAGGCCGCGGCCAGGGCTCCGGCCTCGGCGGCACCGCCGGCAAGGGCAATAAGGGACAGCAGTCCCGTTCCGGCGGCAAGACCTATCCGGGCTTCGAGGGCGGGCAGATGCCGCTGTACAGGCGGCTGGCGCACAGGGGCTTCAATAACAAGAACTTCAGGGTCGATTTCCAGATCGTCAACCTGAACGACATCGAAGCCCGCTTCGAGGCCGGCGAGATCGTCGACGGCGTCTCGCTCGCGATAAAGGGTCTCGTCCGCAAGGCCGAGAAGCCGGTCAAGATTCTCGGCAACGGTACGCTGTCAAAGGCGCTGACCTTCGTCGTGGATAAGATTTCCGCCTCCGCCAAGGCCAAGATCGAATCGGCCGGCGGCAAGGTAGAAACGCCCTGATCGGGCGATTGCGACAAGAAAGAAGGTAACGGTCTATGGCAGGCAACGCGTTGACGGACGTGTTCCGTATAAAAGAACTGCGGGAACGCATTCTCTATACCCTCACCTGGCTCGTCGTGTTCAGGATCGGCGCCTTCCTGCCGATCCCCGGCATCAACGCCGGCGCGCTCAAGAGCTATTTCGCGTCGGTGAGCTCCCAGGGCGGCATCACCGATTACCTCGACTTCTTCGCCGGCGGAGCGTTCAAGAACTTCTCTGTCTTCATGCTCGGCGTCATGCCGTACATATCGACCCAGATCATCATGCAGCTCCTGCTCGTCGTGTTCCCCAGCCTGAAGAAGATGGCCGAGGAAGAGGGCGGGCGCAAGAAGATCGCGCTGTACACCCGGCTCGGCGCCATCCTGGTCGCGGTGCTCCAGTCGTTCGCGCTCGTCGCCTACGCCAAGAACATCGCGAAGACCCATCCCGACGTGCTGATGATCAGCCCGCAGGCCTACACGCTGCTGGCCATGCTGACGGTGACCACCGGCACCATGTTCCTCATCTGGATAGGCGAGCAGATCACCAAGCGCGGTATCGGCAACGGTATCTCGCTGATCATCTTCGCCGGTATCGTGGCCAGGCTCCCGAACGCGCTGTACGCGCTGTTCTCGAAGATGGTCTCGGGCGAGGTGAACCCGGTGGTGGCCATCTTCGTGCTGCTACTGTTCGTCGCGGTGGTCGTGCTGGTCATCTTCGAGCAGCAGGGCCAGAGGAAGATCCCCGTCAACTACGCCAAGCGCGTGGTCGGGCGGAAGATGTACGGCGCGCAGAACACCTACATCCCGTTCAAGATCAACCCCTCCGGCGTCATCCCGGTCATCTTCGCGTCCAGCCTGCTGACGTTCCCGCTCCAGATCGCCCAGAGCCTCGGCGGCGGCGCTAAGTGGCTGCGCGATTTCGCGTACTTCCTGCGCCCCGAGGGTTGGTGGTACAATATCTTCTATATCCTGTTCATCGTCTTCTTCGCGTATTTCTATACGCAGGTGTCGCTGAACCCGCAGGAGATAAGCAAGAACATCCGCGAGAACGGCGGTTCGATCCCGGGCATCCGCTCGGAGAAGATGGAAGAGTACCTGTCCAAGATACTCAACCGTATCGTGCTGCCGGGCGCCCTGTACCTCGCGCTCATAGCGCTGATACCGACGATCGTGCAGCGGGTGTTCAATTTCCCGAGCGAGCTGTCCTACCTGTTGGGCGGTACCTCGCTCCTCATACTAGTCGGAGTCGACTTGGATACCATGTCCCAGGTGGAGGCGCAGCTCAAGATGCACCACCACGACGGGCTCACGAAGCGCGGCCACATCAAGTCGCGCAACCTGTAGCATGGTAGACGAGGGCGGCCCGGGCGTGGTACAAAACTTTTTCGGTACCTTACGGAGGAATCGACGATGAAGGTCAGGACCAGCGTGAAGCGCATATGCGATAAATGCAAGGTTATCAAGCGGAACGGAGTAGTCCGCATTATTTGCGAGAGCAATCCCAAGCACAAGCAGAAGCAGGGATGAGGAGGTAGGCCCCTATGGCACGTATAGCGGGAGTAGACCTCCCCAACAAGCACGTCGAGATCGCGCTTACGTACATCTACGGCATCGGCCGGACGAGCGCCAGGAAGATCTGCGAGACGGTCAAGGTCGACCCTAACCGGAACATCAACGACCTGTCGAACGAGGAAGTCAACGAGCTTCGCAAGCTGATCGAGAACGAGTATAAGGTCGAGGGAAGGCTCCGCTCGGAGACGGCCCTCAATATCAAGCGGCTCATGGATATAGGTTGCTACCGGGGCCTCAGGCACCGGAAGGGCCTGCCCGTCCGAGGCCAGCGCACGCGGACGAACGCGCGCACGCGCAAGGGCAAGAAGAAGACCGTGGCCAATAAGAAGAAGGCCTAAGGAGGGTAGGGCTCGTGGCTCAGGCAAAGAAACGAAAAGAGAAGAAGAGCGTATACGAGGGCAACGTCTATATCCAGGCGACCTTCAACAATACCATCATCACCGTCACCGACTTGAACGGTAACGCTATATCGTGGGGCTCCTCCGGTGGCCTCGGCTTCCGCGGCGCGAAGAAATCCACCCCCTTCGCGGCGCAGTCGGTCACCGAGCAGGCAGTGGCGAAGGCGCTCAACGTGGGCCTCCGCGAAGTGCACGTCTACGTAAAGGGTCCGGGAGTCGGTCGCGAGTCCGCGATCCGCCAGCTCGGCGCGCTGGGGCTCAAGATCAAGAGCATCAGCGACGTGACGCCCATTCCGCACAACGGCTGCCGCCCCCCGAAAGCGCGCAGGATGTAAGGTAGGGGAGAAACAGAATGGCACGTTACATTGGCCCTCGCTGCAGGCTCTGCCGCGCCGAGGGTAAGAGGCTTTTCCTGAAGGGCGACAAGTGCAAGAGCGACAAGTGCCCGATCAACCGCAAGCGCATGGCGCCCGGTAAGGACCCGAAGACCCGGCAGAAGAAGCAGTCCGAGTACGCCGTCCAGCTCAGGGAGAAGCAGAAGCTCAAGAGGTCCTACGGCCTCATGGAGAAGCAGTTCAAGCTGACCTTCGAGAAGGCCATGCGCATGCCCGGCAAGACCGGCGAGAACCTGTTCGGCCTGCTCGAGCGCAGGCTCGACAGCGTGGTCTACAGGCTCCGCTTCGCCACGAGCCGCTCGCAGGCCAGGCAGGTCGTGCTCCACGGGCACATCCTCGTCAACGGCAAGCGCGTGGACATTCCGTCCTACCAGGTGAAGACCGGCGACACGATCACCGTGCACCAGTCCTATAAGACCAATAAGGTCCTTCTCGCGGCCCTGGCCGAGTACGAGAAGAGCGGCGTCATGCCCTGGGTCTCGCTCGACGTGGACAAGCTCGAAGGTAAGTTCAACGTCGTACCGCAGCGCCAGGACATTGTCGACATGGCCGATATCCGCGAACAGCTCGTGGTAGAGCTCTATTCGAAGTAAGGAGTGGACATGGCGCGAAAGAACCTGCTCAAGGGATTCAAGAGGCCGAAAGGCATCACGTACGAGCAGAGCGAGAGCTCTACCGATTACGGAAAGTTCATAGCATATCCCTTCGAGCCCGGGTACGGTACCACTATAGGCAACACCCTGCGCCGCATCCTCCTCTCGTCGATACAGGGCTACGCCATCACCGCCGTGCGCGTCACCAGGCACGACGAGGATGGCGTCCAGCACGTCGTCTCGTCCGAATTCGAGACGATACCGGGGGTCTCCGAGGACACCATCGAGCTGCTCAATAACCTGAAGCAGCTCCGCCTGCAGCTACCCGACGACGAGGAGCAGGAGACGTTCGTCTACGAGTTCACCGGTCCCGCCGAGATCAAGGGCGCCGACCTGATGAAGGACAAGGCGCTCAGGGTCTTCAATCCCGCTACCCACCTCATGAGCCTGATGGACGGGGTGAAGCTCGAGGTGGAGCTCCAGGTCGACCTCGGCCGCGGCTACGTCCCGAGCGAGGTGAACGAGAAGTATATCGAGGTCGTCGGCACCATACCGATGGACGCGATCTTCTCGCCGGTCAGCAAGGCGCGCTACTCGGTCGAGCCGACGCGCGTCGGGCACCGCTCCGACTACGACAAGCTCGTCCTCGAGGTGTGGACCGACGGCACGCTCAAGCCGGAGGACGCGCTCGCCGAGGCCGCCAAGATCGCCAAGGACCACTTCTCGATCTTCGTCAACTTCGACGAGGGCGAGCCGAGCATGGACGAGGAGAGCGACGAGCTCGACGAGAAGATCAAGGCCATCCTGACCACCCCGGTCGAGGAGCTCGAGCTTTCCGTCCGCTCGTCGAACTGCCTCAAGAACGCCAACATCAAGACGATCGGCGACCTGACGCGCAAGACCGAGGACGATATCGCCAAGACGAGGAACTTCGGTAAGAAGTCCTTGCAGGAGATCAAGGACCGCCTCAAGGAATGGAACCTGGGCCTCGGCATGACCGACTACGCCGAGCTCCGGGAGCACTTGAAGCTGGAGAAGCAGAAGGAAGATATCCATGAACCATAAGAAGGGCTTCAATAAGCTGAACCGGAACGCCTCGCATCGTAAGGCTCTCCTCCGGAATATGGCTACCGTCCTCTTCAAGCACGAGCGGATCGTGACGACGAAGGCGAAGGCCATCGAGGTCCGCCGGGTCGCCGAGAAGATGATCACCAGGGCCAAGGAAGACAGCGTGCACAACAGGCGCATCGTCGGCGAGAAGATCACCGACCAGGCCGTCCTGGCCAAGCTGTTCACCGACATCGGGCCCAGGATGAAGGACCGCAACGGCGGCTACACCCGCATACTGAAGATCGGCTTCCGCGACCAGGACGCCGCCAGCATGGTGGTGCTCGAGCTGGTCGACCACAAGCTCGACGGCGACAAGAAGGCCGACAAGAAGAAGCCCGAGGCGAAGGCCAAGAAGGCCGAGCCCAAGGCCGCCCCGAAGGCCAAGAAGCCGGACGCCAAGGCGGACGGCAAGGCCAAGGCGCCGCGCGCGACGAAGAAGGCCGCCGAGGCCAAGAAGTCCGAGCCCGAGTCGGCCGAACCGGCCAAGTCGGCCGAGTAAGGGAGGAAGCACCATGTCCAAGGCCCATCGCGGTAAGGGAATAGCCGATCAGCCCGACGGCGGTCGCGGGATCTGCCCCGTCTGCAAGCGCGGCGGCGTCAAGCTGCTGTACGAGCAGGAGATCGAGGGACAGAAGACCAAGATCTGCAAGATGTGCAAGGCTACGATCGCTAACAAGAAATAAGGCGGGGCTCAGTCCGCGTCGTAAGGGGAGGCCGCTCGCTAGCGGCCTCCCGTTTTTATTACGGAGGTACCATGGGCGACGATAGGCGGGACAAGTCGGGGACCGAGTCGATCGGGATGCTGTTCGGCGTGGGCGCGTACGGCCTCTGGGGCCTGTTCCCGCTGTACTGGAAGCGGCTGTCGTCGGTGCCGTCGCTGCAGATCCTGATGCATCGGATAGCCTGGGCCTTCGCGCTGACCTTCGCGCTGGCCCTGCTGCTCGGCAAGCGGCGGCTGATCGCGGAGCTGCTGCGCGACCGCAGGCGACTCGGCGCGACGATAGCGGCCGGCTTCCTCGTCAGCCTCAACTGGGGCATCTACATCTGGGCGGTCAACGCCGGGCATATCGTCGAGACCAGCATAGGGTACTTCCTGAACCCGCTCGTCTCGGTCGCCCTCGGCTCGCTCGTGCTCAAGGAGAGGATAGACCGCGGCATCAAGGCTGCCTGCGCGATCGCGGCGGTCGGGATAGCGGTGCTCACGGTATCGTACGGCAAGCTGCCCTGGATAGCGCTGTCGCTCGCGGCCACCTTCTCGCTCTACGGCCTCATAAAGAAGCTGACTAACCTCGACGGGCTGACCGGCCTGGCGATGGAGACCGCCCCGGTCATGCCGCTCGCGATCGGGTACCTGGTATTCGAGGAGCTGGCGGGGCGCGGGGCCTTCGGGCGGGCAGGGGGCGTCGAGACGGCCATGCTGGTGCTGGCCGGGGCGGTGACCGCCCTGCCGCTGTTCTTCTTCGCCGAGGGGGTAAAGCGGGTGCCGCTGTCGAGGATGGGCTTCCTGCAGTACATCTCGCCGACGCTCCAGCTGGCGCTCGGGCTGTTCGTGTTCGGGGAGACGCTTACGGCGCCGAAGGCGGCCGCCTTCGCGTTCATCGTGGCGGCCCTGGTCGTGTTCGCGGCGACGAGGCCGAGGCGCGCCCGCGACGGCGGGGCCGACTAGGCGCGCGTCGGGATCACATCGAGGCCAGCTCCTCGTCGCGCCTGTCGGTGACGAACATGTGGCCCGGCGCGTGGGTCACCACGCGCTCAAGGCCGGCGTTCATGATCGCGGCCTGGGAGGTCACGCCGCAGGCCCAGAATACCGGCACCTCGCCGGGCCTGATATCCACGGCGTCGCCGAAGTCGGGCGAGGCTATATCGCGTATCCCGAGCGCCGCCGGGTCCCCGGCGTGCACCGGCGCGCCGTGCACCTCCGGGAAGCGCCCCGTGACCTCGTAGGCCTCGGCTACCATAGCCTCGGGCATCGGCCTCATGCTGACGACCAGCTCCCCGGAGAAGGGGCCGGCTACGGCGCAGGGCCGGTCCGTACGGTACATCGGCACGTTCCGGCCCTGCTCGAGGTGGCGTACCGGCAGTCCGGCCGCGGCGAGGGCGCCCTCGAAGGTGAAGCTGCAGCCTATCAGGAACGATACGTAGTCGTCGTCCCAGCTACCGAGCAGGTCCGCCGGCTCGGCGACGAGGCGGCCGCGCTCGTAGACCCTGTAGCGCGGGATATCGGTACGCACGTCGGAATCGGCGGCTACGCGCGCGGCGGCCGTGGACCCGGCCTCGCAGACGTCGAGCACGGGGCAGGCCTTGCGGTTCCGCTGGCAGAACAACAGGAAGTCGAAGGCGTAGCGCGAAGGCAGCGCTACGAAATTAGCCTGGGCGTAGCCCGGGGCCAGGCTGGCCGTCGGGCCCGTCCAGGCGCCGGAGCGTACCGCCAGTCGCGCCGACCTACCGTCCAAGAGCCTCGTATCCATGATCGACCTCCATCTATCCGATTCTAGCGCGGCTCGACTTCGACGTCGAAGCGCTCGCCGCCGACCGTCACCACGAAGCGGCGGACGACCGGCGCCGGCTGGCCGCGGATAAGCGCGGCCTCGAGCTCGCGTTCGCGCTCGAGCAGAGCGGCACCGGCCTCGGCGGCCGAGGCTATCTCGAAGCGTACGACGCCGCCCGGCGGCACCTGGGCCAGTACGCCCAGGTCCGCGCCGATCACGCTCGCTAGCCTCGGGTAGCCGCCGCAGGTCTGCCGGTCGGCCATCATCACGATCGGCATGCCGCTCGGCGGCGCCTGCACCGTACCGAAGTTGACTGCCGACGAGAGCATCTCGCGGGCGCCCCATCCGGCCATCGGCAGCGGGTCGCGGCCCTCGAGCCGGTAGCCCATGCGGTCCGAGTCGGCCGATACGCGGTACTCGCGCGACGCGAAGGCTTCGAGGCATCCGGGCCCGAGGGCGTCGGCCTCGGGCCCGGGGACGACGCGGACGCGCGCGGTCTCGCCGGCCGCGTAGAGCGGGACGCCGGGCGTCCGGGCTCGGACCGGCTCTCGATCCCGGTCGCCGGGGCCGAGGTTCGCGCCCGGCCGGCCGATAGGCAACCGGTCGCCGGCCTCGAGACGGCGGCCCGATACCCCGCCTAGGCGCGCGCGCGCGTAGGTGGAACGGGAGCCAAGGGCCGGTTCGACCGCGAAGCCGCCGGCGACGGCGACGTAGGAACGGGCTCCGCGCCCGACGGGCGGCATCTCGAGCACCGAGCCGCGCCTGGCGCGTACGCGCGCGTACATCGGAACGGGCTCTCCGTCGAGCGTCATAGGCGTCGGCGCGCCCGCCACGGCGAACTCTGCGTCGGACAGGAACTCGAGCGTCGGCCCTATCAGCGTCGTCTCGAGGCAGGCGGCCGACGGGGCGTTGCCGACGAGCCGGTTGGCGAGGCGGGCCGATAGTCGGTCCATGGCGCCGGAGACGGGGACGCCGTATTTCTGGTAGCCGCGGCGCCCGAGGTCCTGTATCGTCGTAGAAAGGCCGGGCTTGACGACTCGTATGGCCGCGGACTCCGGGCCGGACGGGGAATCGCAGGGATCTTCGCGCTCATCGGCGATGCCGCCCGGTTCGCGGCTCATCGACTCGAACTCGTCATGGCCGATCGGATAGAAGCGCACCAAGTCGCCCGGACGCAGGACGGCCGGCGGCTCCTTTCGCGGGTCGAAGAGCCGCATGGGGGTGCGGCCTATCAGCTTCCAGCCGCCCGGGCTGTCGAAGGGGTATACGCCGGTCTGGCGGCCGGCTATCCCGACCGAGCCCGCGGGTATCCTGGGGCGGGGCGTCTTGAGCCGCCCCGAGGCGATGCGCTCGTCGACGCCGCCGAGGTACGGGAAGCCCGGCGCGAAGCCGAGCATGTATACCGGATAGTCCCTGCCACGGTGGACGGCCGCGACCTCGTCGGCCGACAGCCCCGCTTCAGCGGCTATCGACTCCAGGTCCGGCCCGGCGTCGCCGCCGTAGGCCACGGGCACGCGTACGACCCTCCGCGCCTCGCCGCCCGGGACCGAAGGCCGCGCCGAGCGGACGAAGGCCTCGACCTTCGCGTGCGTCGTCAGGAGCGGATCGAAGTCTACCAGCACCGACGAATAGGCCGGGGACGCCTCGATGATCCCCTCGCCGGCCGGCCCGGCGGCTTTGGCCGCCTCTACGGCGTCCGCGAGCGAGCGCGCCCGCCCGTTCAGCTCCTCGGATAGCTCGTCCCCGAGCCGGACGAGCAGCGCGTCGTCGCCGAGCGGGACGCAGTCGAAGCGGCCCTGGCTAGCCATCGGCGCGGGAAAGGGGCCGTATATCGACGCCGGCCTCGCGGAGGGCCTTCGACAGCGCGGCCGCCAGCTCGAGCGCTCCGTCGCCGTCGCCGTGGAGGCAGATCGTATCGGGGCGCAGCTCCACGCGTTCGCCGCCGATAGCGGTCACGGATCCGTCGCTCACCATGCGGACGGCCCTGGCGGCGCAGGCGGCGGGATCGTCGATGACGGCGCCTGGCTGGCTGCGGGGGACGAGGGAACCGTCCGCGCGATAGGCGCGGTCCGCGAAGGCCTCGCCGGCGCAGCGGAGTCCTGCGGCGTTCCCGGCCTTGACGAGCTCCGATCCGTAGAGGCCGACGAGGACCAGCGACGGGTCGTAGGCGGCTACCGCCTCGGCTATGGCCACCGCGAGGTCGGTCCGCCTCGCCGCCATGTTGTAGAGCGCGCCGTGCGGCTTAACGTGCGTCAGCGCGACGCCGCGGGCAGCGGCGAACGCGCCGAGCGCGCCGACCTGGTAGAGCACCATCGCGCGCACCTCGTCGGCGCTCGCCGCCAGCTCCCGCCTACCGAAGCCGGCGAGGTCGGGGAAGCCCGGGTGGGCGCCGACCGAGACGCCGGCCGCCGCGGCCAGGGCGACCGTGCGCTCCATGACCGACGGATCGCCGGCGTGGAAGCCGCACGCCACGTTGGCCGAGGTGACGTAGCGCAGCACGCCCTCGTCGTCCCCTATGGAATAGGCTCCGAAGCCCTCTCCCATGTCGCAATTCAGATCGACGCTAATCATCGGGATTCCCCTCGCCTTCGATGGAGGTAGCGGCGCGTATGGCCTCGAGGGCGGCCAGGTCGGCCTCGGGGCTGACGCCGTCGACGGTAGGTTCGCGTCGGCCGGAGCAGCCGTCGACGCCGCCGGCCGCCGCGACGGCCTCGAGCATGGCCGTCTCGTCGCCCGGTCCGTGGAGGAGCCGGACGGTCCGGCCTTGGTCGCGCAGCAGCAGCTCGATCGCCCTGACGAGGGCGTACGCTCCCCAGTTGGACACGCCGGCCACGATCAGCTCGTCGGCGCGCGTGACGGCCTTTATAGTAGGGCCGAGCGGCACCCGCTCGTCTATGATGGCGCCGATGGAGCCCATGCCCAGCTCGTTGCCTCCGTCGCCGACCGCCACGGAGACGGCGCCGTGGTCGGCGGCCCTGGCGACGAGCGCGTCGGCGTCCGGCACGAGCGCGCGCATGTCGGAGCCGCGCATCGAGTAGAAGCCGCCGTCGGCCGCCTTGCCCGGCCGCTCGACGGCCACGACGACGTCCGGCCGGAAATCCGACAGGATGGAGACGCAGGAGGCTTCCCCGTCGGCGGGAGATAGCGCTTGGACGCGCGGACGCTCCCCGAGCGCGGCCGCGGCCGCCTCGACCAACGCGGCCGAGTAGCCGTCGGTGACGATGCGGACGTCCTTGCCGAGGCGGGCCAGGGCCCTCGCCAGTACGGCGGCGCCCGGCGGGCCGTCGCTCTCGCCGACCCCGGCCCGCTCTATCAGGAAGCCGGTAACGATCAGGACCCTGTCGGCCCTTGCGAGCCCGGACGCTGCCCGCCGGATAGCGCCCCGTAGCGCGGCGCGTAGCCGCGGGTCCCCGCATAGCCCTCGGCCGCCCGGATCGTCGGCGAGCGCGGCCTCGATCGACGTCGGGCCGGTCGCCGCTTTCTGTGAAACGCTCATGATGCTCCTCGAGGCCCGTTCCGACCGGCTAGGCCCTTACGCCGACGATCTTGCCGCGCTTGACGACGGCGCCGACGAGGTTCATGCCCACGTGGTACGCCAGGTGGCGGTACGACGGGGCGTCCAGCACGAGCAGGTCGGCCAGCTTGCCCGCCTCTATAGAGCCGCGGTCGCCGGCGAGGCCGAGCGCGGCGGCCGCGTTCAGGGTCAGCGCGGTCAGCGTCTCCTCGATCGTCATGCCCATGTACAGCACGGCGAGGGCCGCGGCCAGGGGGATGGACTGGCTGTAGCACGAGCCGGGGTTGAGGTCGGACGCTACGGCGACCGCCAGACCGCGGTCTACCATCGCCCTGGCGGGCGCGTACGGCTCGCGCAGGCTGAACGCGGTCAGCGGCAGGCAGGTCGCGACGACGCCGGCCTCCGCCATCGCCCCGAGATCGTCGTCGGACGCCTTGAGCAGGTGGTCGGCGCTGACCGCGCCTACGGCCGCGGCCAGGCCGGCGCCGCCTAGCCGGACGATCTCGTCGGCGTGCAGCTTGACGCCGAAGCCCATCGACCTGGCCGCCTCGAGGAAGCGCCTCGAGTCGTCGAGCTCGAAGACCCCGCGCTCGCAGAAGACGTCGCAGAAACGCGCCAGGCCGCCTTCCTTGACCCGCGGCAGCACCTCGCGTATCGCGAAGTCGATGTATCCCGACGGGTTTCCCTTGTATTCGACGGGGATGGAATGCGGGCCCATATAGGTCGATACGATATCGACCGGCTGCCTCGCATCGAGCAGCCGCATGACCTCGAGCTGGCGGAGCTCGGTCTCCAGGTCGAGGCCGTAGCCCGACTTGCCCTCGACGGTGGTGACGCCGAGCCCGAGCATCCGCTCGAGCCGGGCGGCGGCGCTCGCCTCGAGCTCCTCGGCCGAGGCGTTCCGCGTGTCGCGCACCGTGTTGGCTATGCCGCCCCCGCGGGCGTGGATCTCCATATACGGCAGGCCCTCGGCCCGCCAGAAGAACTCGTCGTCTCGGTAGCCGCCGAACACGAAATGGGTGTGCGAGTCGACGAAGCCCGGTACGACGGCGCCTCCGCGCGCGTCGACGCGCTCTGGCGGCGGCCCGTCGAGCCTCGGCAGCTCGGAGGCAGGGCCGGCCCAGGCTATCGTCTCCACGTCGACGGCGACGGCGGCGTCGCGGACGATCCGCAACTCTCGCATGCGAGCGCCGGCGCGAGCCGACGAGCCGACGGGCGTCGCCAGCTCGCCGATGTTCTCGATCAGCAGCGTCGCCCTCATCGCCCGCCCGCCTCGCGGCCGCGGTACAGCGGGTCGACGCCTATCGTACCGACGAGCGAAGCGGCGTATCCCGGCCGCGACGCCCGCTCGAGGCTCTCCCGGACGGTCGCGAGCTCGCGGCGGGCCTTCGCGAGGTCTCGCTCGTCGCGGCCGCGCGGTGAGCCGAGGAATTCCTCGAGGTAGGCGACGCCCTCGCGGAGCCTCGCGCGCTCGGCCTCGGCGTAGGCTTCGAGGCGCGCGGCGTACCAGTCCGAGGACAGCACGTAGTCGCGGTCGAACAGGCGCCGCAGCTCGGGGTCGCCCAGGCCCTTGCCGTTCCAGGAGCCCTCGGCCATCACGCGCAGGATGGCCTGGAGCGGCGGGATGGCCGCCTCGATCGAGCCGTCCTGGACGTAGTCGCGCGCGACGCGCTCCTGGGCCTCGGCGATGTTGAGGACGCCGTCGGCGAAGTACTCGAGGCTCTGCAGCTCGGGCCGGAGCACCTCCTCGGGGAACACCGACGACGGGGCGTCGAAGATGCGGCCGAGGAAGTGCGACGCGAACAGCGGCGTGATGCGCCAGCCGAGCCGGCCCGCCGGTATGGTCCGGCCGCCGAGCTCGAAGTCCTCGACGCGCTCGAGGTAGCCGTGCTCGATCAAGAAGGCCGGGTCACGCTCCTCGGGCGTCAGCCTGGCCCACAGCTCGGGCACTAGCAGCGATATATCGTGGTCTATCCTGTACTTGTGGCCGATGTAGCCGGCGGCCGTGGAGAAACCGTCGTATCCCCCGAGTATGAAGCCGAGCAGGGCGTTGTTCAGGTCCGAGGTCGGCGTCAGCGAGTTGAACGGGCCCTTGGTCAGCGCTCCCTCGGATCCGGCGCCGGTCGTCGACGGGCTCTTCCCGGTCAGCGAGCAGATGAAGTCCATGAACAGCTCTGGCAGCTCCTGGTAATGGACCGGCCCGTAGACGGCCAGCGGCCTGATGCCGGCCTCCGGCTCTGGCGGGTTGTTGCGCCTGCCCGGCAGCACGGCGCCGACCGGGTAGTAGACCGGCGCGTCGGCCCTGACCATGCGGAACAGCCTGGCCCCGACGTCGGCCAGGTAGCGATCGAGCGGCGCGGCGTAGTTGCGGTCCAGCTGCAGGTAGCGCGGGTTCTTGGACGGCTTGCCGTCGACGATACGGGGCTTCGACGAGACGACGAACCAGCGGAACCCGTCGTCGCCCTCGGCGCCGACTATCATCTCGCGCATCGGCTCGGTGTACTCGGACAGCTCCACGGTGCGCTCGACCATCTCGTTGGCGTTGGCGCGCGACAGCGGCTCGAAGTTCGAGATGAAGTTGTCGGGCCGCGCCATGTCGGCCTCGGCCTGCTTGTCGTAGCCGCGATGGATCGCGTCGTCGGGGCGCTGGAAGAACCTGGCCTCGCAGTTCTTGACGAACTTGACCGATTCGCCCCGTACGTCGTCGGGCAGGCCCGACAGGGCCGGCGTCGGCGCTATGACCGACGCGGTGATGTCGTCCTCCCACTGGATCTTCGCCGCGGGCATGTAGTCCTGCCTGAGCTTGTGGATGGACCTGGCGCCTTCGGGGGTGAAGCCGACGCGAAGGTACGAGCCCTGGACGGGGCGGCCGTCGTACTTGACCACGTTGCCGGCGGCGCCGTTGACGACGTCGGTGGTGAAATGGGACGCCCAGTCGTCGCCCCACTCCGGGCGGTAGAAGCGCTTGACCAGGAAGACGAGCGCCTTGACGCGATCCGGTATGGCGGCCAGCCACTCGTTGTACACGTCGGTGTACAGCTCCGAGGGTGAAAGCAGCTTGATGACGCTGCCGAGGGAGCGCTTGTCCGACAGGATCGAGCGGCTGGCGGAGCCGTGGTTCTCCGCGGGGTCCTTGAAGCGGGTGCCGTACGGATACTCGATGACGGCCTTGACCATCGCCATGTCGGCGGCGAAGTCGCCGGTGACGATCGGGCCGTCGCTCATCGCGTCGGTGATCTGCTTGGATATCTCGGACTTGCCGCCGCCGGAGACCGTGCACGGCTTATGGCACAGGAGGCCGTCGGCCTGCGTGCCGATGAGGCGCCACGAACCGGTCTTGGGGTGCTGCTGCATCTCGATCCTGTAGCCGGTCGGATGCACGTAGGTCTCGCCGGGGAGTATCCGCAGGCTCTGCTCGACGCCGTCCCTGCGCCAGACGGCCTTCTGCGTGTCGATGGACAGCACGGCGTCCTCCGGCAGGTAGATCACGCTCGGGAAGACGGCGTCGATGGCGTAGCCCTCCGGCCGCAGCTCGATGCGGTCGCCGAGCAGGCGCACCACGTCGTCGAAGCGCTGGCCCTTCGAGCGCAGGTTGGTATCCGGCACGAAGCGGTTCCCGAGGTTGAAGCTGGGCAGCACGAGCGCGCCGCCGGCGTGCTCCTCCTCGGTCAGGCCGAGCAGGTTCGACGAGTAGGAGATCTGCGTCTTGATCTCCTTCTTGGAGTACCCGAAGTAGTTGTCCGCGATGATGGTGACGATGACGCCGCGCTCGTCGCGGGCGCAGAGCTTGAACGGCTGGCCGCCGTTGTACGGTTCGGACGGATCCTTCCAGGCCATGCCGTCGCGCCTCTGGCGCTCGGTGGCCTCGTCCCAGGACGGCAGGCCGAGCGCCTTCTTCGGCGTCCCGACGAGGTGGGTGGCCAGGATGATGCAGCCCGTGTGGCCCGACCAGTGGAGCGGGTCGAGCGCGGCGTCGTTGGCCGAGACGTAGGGGTCTCCGGAGTTCCCGAAGATGCTCTCGACGAAGTCGAGGTTGGCGGCGAGCGAGGCCGGCGCGAAGAAGCGGGTCTCCATCGAGCGCTCCTCGTAGAGCCCGGGCACCTCCGGCCGCACCGTCGGCCTCATCAGCAGGGACAGGAAGCAGCGGGCGGGCTCCGGCTCCTGGGCCGTGAACGGCAGTACCAGGAGATCGTCCGGCGGGTTCAGCGCCGCGGCGAGCATCCTGGCGAACGCTATCTTCGGCACGGCCAGCTTGTCGAGCGGGATCGGCAGGCCCCCCTCGGCTATATGGAAGACGCCCTTCGTGGTGCGCCGGTCGTTCTTGGGGTTATGGAGGATGCCGTTGCGCACCCGGTACGAGGCCAGGGTCGGCGATCGGTACTCGTGGGCGTCAGGCGGCAGCGACAGCTCCCTGGCCATGCCGTATCGGTCGAGCGTCAGCGTGTTCGAGGGCAGTCGGGGCGCCTCGCCGTCGGGCAGGTCGGCTAGGTACGAGTCGAGGAACGCCTGGATGCGGGCGTCGGCCGGGGGGAGGTAGTCGGCGAGCAGCCGCGCCTTCTCCCGGTAGTTGAGCAGCATGTCGTTGGCGAGCTCGAGGAACGCGGTGCCTTCCTTGCCGTAGACCGGCAGGCCGAGGGCCGATAGCTTCAGGTTGATGTATGCGATGAGCCTTCCCCGTTCAGACGGCGAGCGTCGATCCAGGGTGACTCCGAAGTCGCGTTTTGCCGGCATATGAGCCTCCGTTCGTGCGAATGGGACGGGCCTTCGCGGCCCGTGACCATCGTAGTATGAACGGCGACTTTTTGCCAGGGCGGGCGCCGACGACAGACTCGCCGACCCCGACGATGCTATAGTGGCGGCATGTCAAGGAAAGAATTGGAAGCGGCGCTCGACTTCATCCTCAACCGGGCGGACCCGTCCGAGTTCGAGGTCGTCGCGAAGGCCTGCGAGCGCAGGCGGCGCGATATGGGCAAGTACGCCGGGCTCGGCGGGCTCAATCCGGGGGCGTTGGCGGAGAAGATGGCCGCCTCGGTCCAGGAGGGCGTCGGGCGCAGCCTGGACGGGCTGCGCGATACCGTACGCGACTACGTGGCCCGCCTCGTCCGCCAGAAGGAGCCCGGCGCGACCGACGAGCAGATCGAGGCGCTGCTCGACGAATGCCTGCCCGACAGGTCCGACCCCTCGTCGGGGGCTCGGGCCGGCTCGGCCGCCGACGACCTGCCGCCCGAGGCCGTCGCGATGATGGTCAGGGACTTCGTCGACTATTCGCTCGGCCTGATGCCGCCCTCGCGGCAGCAGGAGCTATGGGAGGGCATCGACGCCTGGCAGGACAAGTACTGGCAGGCCTTCTCCCCGGAGCTGCGGGCCTTCGTCAAGGCCAGGCTCGAGGAACGGCTCGGCGAGGACGAATTCTGGTCGGCCGTGTTCAGCCTGCTCGGGCTCTGAGCGCCGCGCTCGATAGAATCGCCCGGACGCCTCGCCCCGCCGCGGGCCCCGTGGTATACTGCGGCCCGATCCAGCTTGAGGCGCGGTCCCGCCGGCGGCGGGGCCCGGAAGAGGTTCCCGATGAAGACTATAGTGCTAGACGGACGAGGGCTCCGCATAGGCGACGTGGCGCTGGCGGCCCGCTTCGGGGCGAAGGCGGAACTGTCGAAGGACGCGATCCCGAGGATGAACGCCTCCAGGGCCGTCGTCGAGCGATGCGTCGACGAGTCGCTGATCCGCTACGGCATAACGACCGGCTTCGGGAAATTCTGCGACGTCGTCATCAGCCGGGAGAGCAACGCGACGCTGCAGCGCAACCTGATCATGAGCCACGCCGTGGGCGTCGGCGACCCGCTCCCCGACGAGGTGGTGCGAGCGATGATGCTGCTGCGCGTCAACGCCCTCGCCGTCGGCAACTCCGGGGCCAGGCTGTCCACGGCCCAGGCCCTGCTCGATATGCTGAACGCCGGCGTGACGCCGGTGGTGCCCGAGAAGGGCTCCCTCGGGGCGTCGGGCGACCTCGCCCCTCTGTCCCACGTCGCCATAGCGCTCTGCGGCATGGGCGAGTGCTTCTATAAGGGCAGGCGGATGCCGTCCGCCGAGGCGCTCGCCGCCGCGGGGCTTACGCCGGTCGAGCTTGCCGCCAAGGAGGGCCTCGCGCTCATCAACGGCACCCAGTGCATGACCGCGGTCGCCGCGCTCGCCGCGTACGACGCCGAGCGGCTGGCGCGGACCGCCGACGTCGCGGCCGCGCTGACCTCGCAGGCGCTGCGCGGCATCGTCGACGCCTACGACCCGCGCGTGCACGAGGTCCGCGGGCAGCCGGGGCAGGTAGAGTGCGCGGCCCGGCTCCGCGCCCTGCTCGACGGCTCCTCGTATACGACCAGGCAGGGCCAGGAGCGCGTCCAGGACGCCTACGCCCTGCGCTGCGTGCCGCAGGTCCACGGCGCCTCTCGCGACGCCATAGGCTACGTCGTCGGCGCGGTGTCGCGCGAGCTGAACGCCGCCACCGATAACCCGCTCATATTCGCCAACCCGGACGACCCGTCCGGCGGCGACATCATCTCCGGCGGCAACTTCCACGGCCAGCCGATCGCGCTCGCGATGGACTTCCTGGGCATAGCGCTCGCGGAGCTGGCCAACGTGTCGGAGCGCCGCCTCGAGCGCCTCGTCAACCCGGCCCTGTCGAACGGCCTGCCCGCCTTCCTCGTCAAGGACGGCGGCCTGAACTCCGGCTTCATGATCGTGCAGTACAGCGCCGCGTCGCTCGTCTCCGAGAACAAGGTCCTGGCCCATCCCGCCAGCGTCGACTCGATCCCGTCGAGCGCCAACCAGGAAGACCACGTATCGATGGGTACTATCGCGGCCAGGAAGGCGCGCGAGATACTCGGCAACGCGCGGACCGTGCTGGCCCTCGAGCTGCTGGCCGCGTGCCAGGCAGTCGACCTGCGAGGGGGCCCGGACGGCCTGTCGCCGGCGACGAGGGCCGCGTACCGCGCGCTGCGCTCGGTCGCGCCGATGGTCGAGCGGGACCGCGTGATGCAGGACGACATCAAGGCCGCCGAGGCTCTCGTGTCCGACGGTACCGCGCTCGAGGCCGTCGAGGAGGCGTTGGGCGCGTAGTCGGTCCGGCCCTATCGTCCTTTATTTAGCGGATTTTTAATCGCGCGCTTGACTTCCCCGGACGGAACCCTAGACTTCTATACAAGGTATAGAAGATTAGGAGTATCCGGCATGTTCTCCGTTTCGCTGGCGCTGTCGTGCGCGCTGTTCGCGGCCGTACTGCCCGCGAGCGCCCAGCGCGGTCCCGACGACGGGGCCGCGCCGACGACGGAACTGCGCTTCGGCGTATTCCCGTTCTACGACGCCAAGACGACCATCCGCGTTTTCCAGCCCCTCGCGGGATACCTCTCGTCGGAACTGGGGCAGCCGGTACGGCTCGTCTCCGCCGAGAGCCGCGACTCCTTCCTGGCGCACGCGCTAGCGGGATCGTACGACCTGCTCTGGACGACCAACGAGGTCTACCTGATACTCCGGGATCGAGGCGCCGCCTCGGCCCTGGCCCGCGGCGAGCCGTCCTTCCACGGTATAGTCGTCGTCCGGGCCGACTCGGCGTACCGGGGCGTGGCCGACCTCGCGGGCGCCAGGATCGCGGCCGTCTCGCCCCAATCGGTGGCCGGCTTCCTATTCCTCCGCGGGCTGTTCGCCGACCTCGGCCTGGACGTCTACGAGGACGCGGAGGTCGGTTTCCCCGCGAAGATCGAGTCCATCCCCTTCCTCGTGCTTACGGGCAGGGCGGACGCGGGCGTGTTCGTCGAGCATAAGTACGACGGATCCGCCGCCTACGAGAAGGCCATGCATAGCCTACGCGTCATAGCCAGGTCCGTCCCTATCCCCCAGTTCCCGTTCCTGGCGGCCTCGGGCCTCGATCCCGGCGCCGCCGCGGCGGCGCGGGCGGCGCTCGCGAGGATAGACGGCTCGAACGGCTTCGAGCGGGCGTTCCTGGACGAGCTCGGGATAGAGCGCGTCGTCGCGGTAGGCGACGACGCCTACGACGAATTCAGCGCCTTCTATCGGACGATGAGGCGCTGAACGATGGCCGCGAGGAGCGCCCGGCCCGTTCGGCGGATGGCCTTCACCGTTATACTCGTCTCGGGCCTGACGACCCTCGCGCTGACGCTCTCGGCGAGCGCGTACCTGTTCCTCGACGACGCGACGCATACGCTCCGCGCCTACGCGGATTATATGGCCGAGTCGCTGGCCTACTCGTCGATCGATCCGCTCCTTACCGAGGCCTACGTCTCGCTCGAGGGGGTCGTCGAGACGTTCCGGGGCCGGCGGGACATAGCGGAGGCCTATGTCGTCAACGGGGACGGGCGGGTGGTCGCGTCGCTCGACCGGGGCGACCTCGGGACGCTCCGGCCCTCGATAGGCGCCGGCGCCCCCGACGACGGACCGTTCGGCTGGGGGACGCTCCGCGCCGATTCGTTCACCGTCTCGCGATCCGTCCTGTACCTCGGGACGCGGCTCGGCGAGGCCGTCGTCGGCTTGTCGCTCGACGGCGTCCGGCGGCGCGTCGCCGTCATCCTCGCGCGCGGCGTGGCGGTGGGCGCCTGCGCCTTGTCGGCGGCCCTGCTAGTCGGCCTCGGGCTATCGAGGCGGGTCTCGGGGCCGCTGGAGGCGCTAGCCTCGCGCGCGGCCGGGATAGCGCGCGGCGAGCCGCCCGGCGACGCGCCGGCGTCCGCCATACGCGAGATCGCGATCCTCGGCGAGACCGTGATAGGCATGGCGAGGAAGCTCGACGCCGGGAGGCGGTCCGCCGAGTCCGCGCTGGCCCTGGCCGCCGCCGCGCGCGACGAGTCGTCGGCATCCGCCGCGCGCCTGTCCGACGCGCTCGAGGAGAAGACCGTCCTCCTCCGCGAGATACACCATAGGGTCAAGAACAACCTCCAAGTGATCATCAGTCTCCTGCACCTGGAGCAGGAGGAGATGAGCGTCCCGACGGACGCCCAGGTCCTCGAGCAGGCCGAGGCTAGGATACGCTCGATGGCGATCGTGCACGAGATGCTGTACCGCTCCGACGACCTCTCCGACATCGACATGCGGGAGTACTTCGACGCCCTCTGCGCCGACATCGGGCGCTCGGCGTCGAGGGGCGACGGCGTCAGGCTGGTCCTCGACGTCGACGCCGTCACCCTCAGCATAGAGGACGCCATACCGCTGGGGCTCATCGCCAACGAACTGATCTCGAACGCGCTCAAGCACGGCCTCGGCGACCGCGATTCCGGTACGATACGCCTGTCCCTCGGGCGCAGCGGCGGCTGCTACCGTTTCAGCGTGTCGGACGACGGGGGCGGTACGCCGTCGGGGCGGCCGCCCGAGCCGTCGCTCGGCCTGACGCTCATAGGCGCGCTGGCGGACCAGCTCGGCGCCAGCGTCGAGTGGCGGTGGGACGGCATGGCCTCGGCACGGATCTGCTTCGCCGGGCATGGCTCCTGTTCAGCCCGCGCCGGGGGTGCTATTATGGGGGGACCGCAATAAAGGAGATACCATGGTCACGAACGACATAGCCGGAGGCCTCCGGTTGGATTTCGACGAGCTACCGCCCGATCCCGTCTTCGAGGAGGGTATCCGCCGAGCGCCGAGGCGCGAGGCGCGCCTGACGCGAGCCCAGGAGGCGCTCGCCGTCAAGAACGCCCTCCGCTACGTGCCGGAACGTTGGCACGCGCGCCTGGCGCCCGAGTTCGCAGACGAGCTCAGGGAGCGCGGCCGTATCTACGGCTATCGCTTCAGGCCGGAAGGCAAGCTGTACGGCAAGCCGATAGACTCCTACGCCGGCGCCTGCGTCGAGGGGCGGGCCTTCCAGGTGATGATCGACAACAACCTCGACTTCGACGTGGCGCTGTACCCGTACGAGCTCGTCACCTACGGCGAGACCGGCCAGGTCTGCCAGAACTGGATGCAGTACCGGCTGATAAAGAAGTACCTGGAGCGGCTCGACCATACGACGACCCTCGTCGTGGAGTCCGGCCACCCGCTCGGCCTGTTCAAGAGCCACGAGCTCGCGCCGCGCGTCGTGATCACGAACGGCCTGATGATAGGCATGTTCGACAACCAGAAGGACTTCAACCACGCGGCCGCCCTCGGCGTGGCCAACTACGGACAGATGACCGCCGGCGGCTGGATGTACATCGGACCCCAGGGCATCGTCCACGGCACCTTCAACACGCTGCTCAACGCCGGCCGCCTCAAGCTCGGCGTCTCGCGCGACGGCGACCTCGGCGGCAAGCTGTTCGTCTCGTCGGGCCTGGGCGGCATGTCCGGCGCCCAGGGCAAGGCCGCCGTGATAGCCGGGGCCAGCTCCATCATCGCCGAGGTCGACGAGAGCCGGGTCGCCACGCGGCATTCCCAGGGCTGGGTCGACCGCGTCGAGAAGACGGTGGCCGGCGCCTTCGCCCGGGCGGAGGACGCCCGCTCGAAGGGCGAGGCGATCGCCGTCGCCTACCTGGGCAATATCGTCGACCTGCTCGAGTACGCAGACTCCCACGGCGTGCGGATAGACCTCCTGTCCGACCAGACGAGCTGCCACGCCGCGTACGAGGGCGGTTACTGCCCCGTCGGCCTGTCGTTCGAGGAGCGTACCCGCCTGCTCGCCGACGATCCCGCGCGGTTCCGCTCCTTGGTCGACGCGAGCCTCCGCCGTCATTTCGACGTGATCGGGCGCCTGACCGCCAAGGGCACCTACTTCTTCGACTACGGCAACTCGTTCCTCAAGGCGGTCTACGACGCCGGCGTGCGCGAGGTCTCGAAGAACGGCGTCGACGAGAAGGACGGCTTCGTCTTCCCGAGCTACGTCGAGGACATACTCGGCCCGGAGCTGTTCGACTACGGCTACGGCCCGTTCCGCTGGGTCTGCCTGTCCGGCAAGGACGAGGACCTGCGCAAGACCGACGCCGCCGCGATGGCCTGCATCGACCCGAACCGCCGGGGCCAGGACCGGGACAACTGGGCCTGGATACGGGACGCCGAGAAGAACCGGCTCGTCGTCGGCACGAAGGCGCGCATCCTGTACCAGGACGCGATCGGCCGCACCAAGATAGCCCTCGAGTTCAACCACATGGTCCGCAAGGGCGAGATAGGGCCGGTCATGCTCGGCCGCGACCACCACGACTGCGGCGGCACCGACAGCCCGTTCCGCGAGACGAGCAACGTCAAGGACGGCTCGAACGTGATGGCCGACATGGCGGTGCAGAACTTCGCCGGCGACGCGGCCCGCGGCATGAGCCTCATCGCGCTGCATAACGGCGGAGGCGTCGGCATCGGCAAGAGCGTCAACGGCGGCTTCGGCCTCGTGCTCGACGGCTCCGAGCGCGTCGACGCGATCATATCGATGGCCATGCCCTGGGACGTGATGGGCGGCGTCGCGCGCCGGTCCTGGGCGAGGAACGAGCACGCGGTGGCGACCTGCGCCGAGTACAACGAGGTCTACTCGGGCTCCGGCTCCATAACGCTGCCGTACATAGCCGACGACCGCATCGTCGAATCCGCCCTCGGAGGCTCCGGGAAATGAACCCGGCCGCCGGCCCGACCGACTCGATCGTCGACGTGCCAGGCGTCTCGGTCGGGCACGCGACCATCGCCGACGGCGACCTGCAGACCGGGGTGACCGCGGTGCTGCCCCACGCGGGCAACCTCTTCCGCGATAAGGTCCCGGCCGCCTGCCGCGTCTTCAACGGCTTCGGCAAGTCGGTCGGGCTCCTGCAGGTCGAGGAGCTCGGCGTCGTCGAGTCGCCCATACTGCTTTCGAACACCTTCGCGATGCCGGCCTGCGTCGACGGCGCCCTCGACCTGCTGCTGGCGGAGAACCCCGACATCGCCCGCGGGACCGGCAGCGCCAACGTCGTCGCGCTCGAGTGCAACGACGGCTACCTGTCCGACATGCGCAGGCGCGCCGTCTCGCGGGAGCACGTCGCCGAGGCGCTGCGGTCGGCCCGGGAGGCGGCGCGGCGGATAGAGGCCGGCGGCCCGCCCGCCGGCGCGTTCGACCGCGGCTCGGTCGGGGCCGGTCGCGGCATGAGCTGCTACGGGCTCAAGGGCGGCATAGGCACGGCCAGCCGCGTCGCGGACTGCGGCGGCCGCCGTTACGTCGTAGGCGCCCTTCTGCTCACCAACTTCGGCCGCCTATCGGACCTCGCGCCGCGCGGTAGGCCGCTCGGGAAGGAAATCGAGGAGCTCGGCGGCCCCGCGGCCGCGCGCGTACGCGCGGCCGCTTCCGACGGCTCCGGCGTCGGGAGGCCCGGCGACGGCTCGGTCATCGTCATACTCGCGACCGACGCCCCCGCCGACTCGCGCCAGCTCCGCAGGCTGTGCATGCGCGCGGCCTCCGGCCTGGCGCGCACCGGCGCCGTGATAAGCGGCGGCTCCGGGGAGATAGCGCTCGCGTTCTCCACCGCGTACACCCTGCCGCACGATCCTCCTGCGGCCGTCGCCGGCGCCCCGCCGCCGGCTATCATGCTGCCGGCGATCCACGAGGACCTGCTCGATCCGCTGTTCAGGGCCGCCACCGAGTGCGTCGAGGCGGCCGCGCTCGACTCGCTGTACAGCGCGGAGACGGTCGTCGGACGGGACGGCCACGTCCGCGTCGCGTTGTCCGAGCTAGCGCTGGGCTAGCCCGCGCTAGCGCTCGCGCCGCAGCACGCTGACGCAGTTCGTCGCCGCGCTGCCTCCGACGTTCAGCGTCGCCCCGATCTCCGGCGCCTTGGCCGGCGCCAGCCCGATGGGCTCGCCGACCAGCTGCTTATAGAGGAGCGCGTGCATCGAGACGCCGGTCGCGCCGACCGGGTGCCCCTTGGCCTTGAGTCCGCCAGACAGGTTGACCGAGACCTGGTCGTCGGGCCCGAAGCGCCCGTCGACGTAGTCGTAGCCCGCGCGGCCGTCGGCCGACAGCCCGAGGGCCTCGGTGCACAGGAGCTGGTTGATCGTGAAGCAGTCGTGGACCTCGGCGACGTCTATGTCGCCGGACGAGACGCCGGCCTCGGCGAACGCCAGGGAGGCCGCGCGCTTGGCGGCCTGCAGCTCGTACATATTCTCCCTGCTCGAGATGGCGAGGCGCTCGTTCGCGTGGCCGACGCCGGCGATGCGCACGGCGCGGCCTCGCTTGGCCGCCGGGTGGTCCGGGCCGACGATGACGAGGGCCGCGGCGCCGTCGGTGACCAGAGAGCAGTCGTGCAGGCGCAGCGGCTCGGCTATCATCGGGTTCTTCTCGGGCGGCAGCGCGAGTATCGCCTCGGCGGTGACGAGCCCGAGGCGGTCGGACGGTCCGCCCCTGCCGAAGTGGGCCAGCGGGTTCTCGAGGCCGTTTCGGTAGCACAGCGCGGCGACGCTCGCGAGCATGCGCGCTAGCGCGCCGTCGCCCAGGCCGTAGCGGTCGCGGTAGCCCTTGGCGTACTCGGCGAACAGGGCCGGGAAGGTCATGCCCCTCGCGCCTTCCTCCGGCCAGTACGAGCAGGTCGCGAGCGCGTGGGTAACGCCCTTGGTGTCGAGCAGGTTCATCTTCTCGACGCCGACGACGAGGGCCGCCTCGACGCGGCCGGCCTCTACGGCGTACAGCGCGTCGTAGAGCGCCACCGATCCCGAGGCGCAGGCGTCCTCGCAGCGGGTCATCGGCTTGAAGCGCAGGCCCTCCGGGTCGATCTCGGGGGCGAAGGCCGCGACGTGCTCCTGGTCGGCGAAGAGCCCGGGCGCGCAGGAGCCGACCCAGACGCCGCCTATCTCGTCGGCCTGGACGCCCGCGTCCGCGAGCGCGCCCTTGCCGGCCTCGAGCGTCAGCTCGTAGAGGCTCGCGAGGTCGGAGACCGCGCCCGTCTCCCTGTCCTTCCTGACCAGGCTGCCGAACCTGGTGTTGTACGCGCCGACGATAGATACCTTCGACATTCCCGCCTCCTCCGCGCGCCTTCGACCGAAGGCCTAGATATAGCCGAGGCGCTTGGCCTGGGACTTGAGCTCGTCGCGGAATTCCGGCGCCGCGACGGCGATGAGCTCGAGCGCGCGCTCCTTGACCGTGCGGCCGCGCAGCCTCGCGACGCCGTTCTCGGTGACCACGTGGTCCGTATAGCTGCGGTGCAGGGTCACGGCGCTGCCCTCGGGCAGGGTAGGGACGATCGTACTCACCGCGCCGCCCTTCGCGGTCGAGTAGCACGCGATGATGGACTTGCCGAGGCCGTCGAAGCCTCCGGTAGCGCCCTGGGCCGTGTCGGACTGGCCGCCCGTGCCCGAGTACTGCGTCGAGCCTATGGTCTCGCTGCAGACCTGCCCGGTCAGGTCGACCATCAGGCAGGTGTTGATGCTGGTCATGCGGGAATTCCTGGCCACGATCGCGGGGTCGATGACGTTGCGGCCGCGCTGGAATTCGACGCCCATGTTGCCGTCGAGCCAGTCGTACAGCTTGCGGCTGCCCATCGAGAACGTCACGATCGACTTATCCTTGTTATAGGCCTTGCGCCGGTTCGTGATGACGCCGAGCTCGTACAGCTCCATCATGGCGTCGACGAACATCTCCGTATGCACGCCCAGGTCCTTCTTGCCGCGTAGCGCGAGGGCGGCGGCGTTCGGTATGCCGCCGATGCCGAGCTGGATCGTGGCGCCGTCGTCGACGAGGTCGGCGATGTGCTCGCCTATGCGCAGGTCGGTCGGGCTCGGCTGCGGCTCGGGCAGGCTCGGCACCTCGTAGTCGGCCTCGACGAAGTAGGTGGCCTGGTCGACGCGGAGCTGGGTGTCTCCGAAGGTGACCGGCAACCGCGGGTTGACCTCGAGGATCACGTACTTGGCGGCCTCTAGGATGTCCTTCTCGTAGGTGATGCCGAGCGATAGGCTGACGAAGCCGTGGCGGTCGGGCGGCGTGCAGGTGCCGATGAACACCTCCGGCGGCCTCGCGCGGATCCGGTCGGCCGCGGAGCGGTGCAGCATGTTCGGCACGTAGGTCACCGTGCCGACGCCGGCCTTCAGCGCCGCCCTCGACCCCGGCGCGTGGAACCAGCTGGCCAGCTCGAAGTGGCCCCTCATCTCCGGCTTCATGTAGAAGTCGTACGGCTTCAGCGTCAGTACCGAGAACACCCTGACGCCGCTCACCTTCGGCGCCAGGATATGGAGCCGGCCCATGGTCGCCTGCGGCTCGCTGGCGCACTGGGCCACCACGACGTCGTAGTCGGAGCCTATGCACTGGATGGCCTCGTCTATCGGGCGGAGCCTCGAGCGGTATTCGTCATCCCATTTCGACATATAATGCCTCCTTTACGAATACGAACGAAGAGAATACGAGTAAAAGAGAAAGGAATGAGCAAGAGCTAAAGCCCAAAAAAGTCTTTTTTCTCTTTCTTGCCTCTTATGCTCTTATCCTCTTCTTTCGCCTTGATCGTTCATTTAAAATCTTAATAGGTGAACAGGTTGGCGCCGACGGCGAGCCCGGCTCCCGAGGCGCAGAAGACGACCGGATCGCCGCGAGCGACGCTCCCGCTCCTGACCGCCTCGTGGAAGGCCATCGGCACGCAGGCGGAGCCGGTGTAGCCGTAGCGGTCCATCGCGAGGGCGGCTAGCGACGCCGGCCGGCCGAGCATCGCCATGGTCTCCAGGATCGTGGCCTTGCTGATCTGCGTGAAGACGAAGCTGGCGACCCGCTCGACCGGCATGCCGCCCTTCTCGCAAAGCGCGCGGACCATCGGCGCCCAGAGCCGAGGGTTCCTGTCGCCGGGCATGATCTGGAGCAGCTGGAGTCCGTACTCGCCGGACTCTAGTACCTCCGCGCTTACCGGCTTCCGGGCGCCGCCGGCGTACACGCCGATGTAGTCCCACTGGGTACCGTCCGATAGGAAGCGGCCGGCCACGTAGCCCGACGGGTCGTCGTCGGGGACGCGCTCGAGGACGACGGCCCCGGCCCCGTCGCCGAAGACCCCCCAGCCGAACGCGTCGCCCGGCCGGATGTGCGCGGACATGCAGTAGGCGCCGACGACGACGGCGTATCGGTACGACGGCTCGGCCGCTAGGAGCTTCGCCGCGAGGTCGAACGCGGTGACGAAGCCGGCGCAGCTCGCGTTCACGTCGAGGGTCTCGGCGTCCGCCTGCCCGCCCTGGATGCGGCCCTGCACGAGCATCGAGGTCGGCGGGCTGATGTACTCGGGCGTGTCGGTGGCCACGACGAAGAGGCTCGGGTCGGACGCCGCGACGCCGGCGTCGGCCATGGCCGCCCTGGCGGCCTTCTCGGCGAAGTCCGCGGTGCTCTCGTCGAGGCCCCGCAGCCGCGCGAAGTGGCGGCCCCGGATGCCCCGGACCTCGGCCACCCGCTCCTCGTCGAATTCCACCCCGGCCAGCCGCCTGATCTCGTCGTTCGATATGCGCTCGCCCGGCGCGTAGGCGCCGGTACCTATTATCTTCGCCTTAGCCATCGTCCCTCCGGTCCGGGCGTCATTGGCGCCCCGCCAATCCGTATCGCAGGTAGTTCCCGACCCCCTCGACGATCGCGCGCGCGTTGTGCGGCGACTCGTCGAAGGCGACCTCGAGCCCGTAGTAGTGGGATAGCCCCATGAAGAACTCCGCGGCGCTGTCGAGGTAGGCCGGGTCGGAGGCCACGGCCGCCGGATCCATGCCGGCGGCGCCGTGCCGCTCGTAGCCTCGCCTGAACGCGGCGTAGTACTCCTTGACCGTCGGCAGCGCGACGAACTCGCCCTCTCGGGCGATGTTGTAGCACCATCGGTCGAGCGACAGGTACACGCCGAACAGGAACATGCCCTGCATCTCCTCCTCCAGGCGGTTCAAGCCCGGGGTCATGTTCGCGGAGATGAAGTGCCTGACTTCCTTGCCCGCCGACGTTATCTGCTCGCGGAAGAAGCCTTCCTTGCTGTCGAAGTGCTTATAGAAGGCGCCGACCGAGAGGTCGGCCGCGTCGGTGATCTCGTGGATGTTGACCGCGTGGAAGCCGCGCTCGCCGAACAGGCGCTTGCCGGCCTTCATCAGGCGGTCGCGGCTCGATTCCTCGAGCCGTATCGGCGGCGGCGATATCGACAGGCCGAAGACCCGCTCCGGATCCCAGTCCAGCCCGGGGAACACGCCGTTCGCCGCGATGTCCGCCAGGGCGGAGGTGGATATCCGCGTGCCCTGCAGCGCCGATCGCACGGCGGCGAAGCGGGGCCCGCCGATCCCGACGAGGTACTCGGCTATGCCCGCCGGCCGCCCGAGGGTCTTGGATAGGATGCGGCGGTAGGTCTCGGTCAGCCTGCGCTCGTACTCGAAGTAGCGGTACTGCCCTTCCCGGAAGACGGTGATGAGGTCCGGATGCTCGGCCGAGAAGCCGACGAGTATCTCGGTCATGCTCTGTATCCGGGCCTCTATCGTCTCGCCGTCGGTGCGGTCCAGGGCGGCGGCGATCCGCTCTATCACGTCCTCGAGGATATGGAGGAAGATCGACTCCTTGTTCGGGAAGTATCGATAGAAGACGCCGTTCGAGAGGCCGGCTTCACGGCATATCTCGGCTACCGATACCGAGGCGTACCAACGCGACGAGAAGAGGGAGATCGCGGTCTCGACGAGCCGGCGTTGCGTATCGGCGCCTTGTTGAACCATATACAGCTCCACGATATCGGGGATGAGAGACGATTCACGTGATTAGGCGGAATTATAGGACTATACCGATGATATGGCAAGGGATTTCGTTCGGGCATGGTTGTAGTAGCGACGAATCTGCGGATGCCAATGCGAATTCGCTTGACGGAATTAAAAAACCGTTCAATAAGTAGCTGAGAGATGATTCACCTCTATCGAGGAGCGATAATGCATGTTGGTGTGATCGGTATCGGTACCTACGTACCGGATACGTATTTGAGCGCCGCGGACCTATCCAAGGCTACCGGCGTGCCGGAGGCGGTCGTAGCCGAGAAGTTCGGCGTACGGCGCAAGCCGGTCGCCGGGCCGGAGGATACCACGGCCGTTATGGGCCTGAAGGCGGCCCGGGCCGCTCTCGCCGAGGCCGGCGTAGCGGGGGAGGACGTCGGCCTCGTGCTCTGGTGCGGGGCGCAGCACAAGGATTACCCGTGCTGGCTGGCCGGGCTGTACGTGGCGAACGAGATAGGCGCGACGAAGGCCTGGAGCTTCGACATGGAGGCGATGTGCGGCTCCATGATGGCGGCGCTCGACGTCGCCAAGAGCCTGATGCTGACGAGGGACGACCTCGACACGGTCCTGCTCGTCTCCGGCTACCGTAACAACGACCTCATCGACCTCTCGGAGCCGACGACGCGCTGGATGATGGACATAGGATCGGGCGGATCGGCCTGCGTGCTCAGGAAGAACGCGGGCAGGAACGCCGTGCTCGGCTCGTCGTTCCGCGGCGACGGCTCGATGAGCCTCGACTGCGTCGTGCCCGTCCTCGGTTCGAAGGCCTGGCCTCCCAGGCCGGAGGACCTCGGGCGGGCGCATTTCTCCATCCCCGACGAGCCCGCCTTCAAGGCGAAGCTCGGCGAGCGGACCATGCCCAACTTCTACGCGGTGATCGACCGGGCGCTCGAGCTGTCCGGCGGCCTCGGCCGCGCCGACATCGGCTACCTCGCGATGCTCCACTTCAAGCGGAGCGCGCACGACGGGATACTCGCCGAGCTCGGGCTGACGGAGGCGCAGTCGACCTACCTGGACCAGTACGGCCACGTCGGCCAGAACGACCAGCTGCTGTCGATCGAGCTGGGACGGCGCGACGGCAGGATCAAGGACGGCGATAACCTGGTGCTCGTCGGCGCCGGGCTCGGATTCGTATGGGCGGCCAGCGTGATCCGCTGGGGGCCGTATCAGGAATAGCGTCGCCGCCGCGCGGCGGACGCCTACGTAAGGAGCGTTGCAATGGACAGGATGAAGGATAAGGTGTGCGTCGTCACGGGCGGCGCGCGCGGCATAGGGCGCGGGATCGTCGAGACCTTCGCCCGCGAGGGGGCCCTGCGGGTGTGGGCCATCGACATGAACGCCGCCGACCTCGCGGCGCTCGAGAGGGATATCCCCTGCGTCAAGGGCGAGGTCGTGAACGTGGCCGACGGCGCGGCCGTCGAGGCGTTCGTCGCGAAGGCCAAGGCCGAGCACGGGCGCATCGACGTGCTCGTCAATAACGCCGGCATCACGCGCGACGCGCTGATCCAGAAGATGACCGAGTCCGACTGGGACGCGGTCATCAACGTGAACCTGAAGGGGCCGTTCCTGATGACCAAGTACGTCGCCCCGGTGATGATGGAGGGCGGCTCCGGGTCGATCGTGTCGATCTCGAGCGTCGTCGGCCTCGACGGCAATATCGGGCAGACGAACTACGCCGCGACCAAGGGCGGCGTCGTCGCGATGACCAAGGGCTGGGCGCGGGAATTCTCGCGCAAGGGCGCCAAGATCAGGGCCAACTGCGTGTCGCCGGGCTATACCCGCACCCCGATGATCGAGACGGTGCCCGAGAAGGTGCTCGAGCCGATCATCGCCCGTACCCCGCTCGGCAGGCTCGCCGAGATCCAGGACATCGCCAACGGCGTGCTGTTCCTTTCCTGCGACGAGGGCTCGTTCGTCAACGGCCAGGTGCTCCGCGTCGACGGCGGCCTGACCCTATAGGCCTCTGGGGCCGGGGCCGCCGACGGCGGTCCCGGCCCTGATTGCATAGTTTCGGGCGCGTATGCGCCCGTCAGGTACAAGGAGGACAGTAATGAAGAAAGCGCTCGCGATCCTCATGGTCGCCTGCCTCGCCGTCCCCGCCTTCGCCCAGTCGGGCGGGACCATCAAGATAGGCGGCACCTGGCCGCTCGGCGACATCACCGGGAAGCAGGGCAGCATGGCCGCCCAGCAGGCCGTGGACGAGATCAACGCCGCCGGCGGCGTGCTCGGCAAGAAGCTCGAGCTGATCGTCATCGACGACGAGCTCAAGGCCGACAAGGGCGCCGCCGCCATCGAGAAGCTGGTGACGGTCGATCAGGTCGACGTGCTGATGGGCGGCATGGCCTCCGGCGTGGCCCTCGGCCAGGTGCCGGCCATGAAGAAGTACGGCAAGATCGTCATCGCCACCGGCGCGGCCTCGTACAAGGTCGAGGAGGCCCTCGGCTCCGACGCGAACTGGTACTTCCACCTGCATCCGTGGGACTATAACCAGGGCGCCAGCTACGCGCAGGGCTGGGACGAGATCCAGAAGAAGTACTCGGCGGTCAAGATCAAGAAGATCTTCCTCGCGTACGAGGAGGGGGCCTTCGGCAAGGCGTCCTGGGACGCGACCAAGACCCTCTTCGGCGACGGCGGCCGCTACGTGGTCGACGGCGCCTCGTTCAAGAGCGCCGCGCTCGGCGGCGGCGACTACGGCTCGATGCTCGAGGTGGCCAAGGAATTCGGCCCCGACCTCTTCCTGTGGGCCGGCTACGACGCCGACGCCCTGCCGATGCTCGAGCAGGCCAAGGCCATGCGCTTCAACCCGAAGATCTACCTCGGGGCGCCCCCCGGATGGCCGATCGGCTTCGGCACCTCCAAGCTGTCCGACAACGTGATGCTCTACGGCATGTGGGCCCCGTCGATCAACGACGTGAGCAAGGCGAGCAAGGCCTTCTACGACGGCTTCGTGAAGAAGTACAAGGCCGAGCCGGCCACCTACTTCGCCCCGCTGTCGTACTCCGCGGTCTACATCTACGCCGACGCGGTCAAGCGCGCCGGCACGACCGAGACCGCCGCCGTGATCAAGGCCCTCGAGGCGACGAGCTACGCCTCGCCGCTCGGCGAGACCATCACGTTCACCCCGTCCAACATCATCAAGCACCAGGGCATCAAGAACCAGAAGATCCTCCAGTGGCAGAACGGCCGCCAGGAGGTCCTCTGGCCGTTCGAGGCGGCGACCGCCAAGCCGATCTACCCCTTCCCGAAGTGGAAGTGACGGTAGTCTAGTCCGGTACTGGTACAGGCCGCCGGCCCATGCGGGCCGGCGGCCAATTCTCGACCAAAGGTATAGAGATGGTGAACAAACGTAAGACGACTACGCTCGTCGTACTGATTACGGTAGCGGCCGCGCTCATCCTCGCCTGGCGACCGACCGTACTTATCTACGGCCTACAGGCGGCCGGCCTCTACGCCTCCATCGCCATACCGATGGGGCTCATCCTCGGGATCGTGCACATCGTCAACCTCGCGCACGGCGAATTCCTGATGGTGGCGGCGTACGCGACCTACCTGCTGTGCAGGTCGCTCGGCATAGACCCCTACCTGGCGATGCTGCCGGTGGCCGCGGTGACCGCCGGCTTCGGCTTCGTCATCTACAAGCTGACCATACGGCAGGCCCTCAAGGCCCCGGAGCTCAACCAGCTCATCCTGACCTTCGGGCTCGGCATCTCGATGACGCAGGTAGCCAACCTGCTCTTCACCTCGCAGACGAGGAAGCTGTCGTTCGACTACGTCTCGGCGTCGGTCGATATCGGCGAGCTGTCGTTCGGCATATACAACTTCGTGTTCCTGCTGGCCGCGGCCCTGATGGCGTTCGGGCTCAGGTGGTACCTGACGAGGACCACCGCCGGCAAGGCCGCGCTCGCCGTCGGGCAGAACCCGCGCGGCGCCGCCATCGTAGGCATCGACGTCGACAAGACCTACGGCATAGTGTTCGCGATCGCCACGGCCCTCGTCGGCATGATGGGCTCGATGCTCATCACCCGCTCGGCGGTCTTCCCGACTGTGGGTAGCCCGTACACGATGAAGAGCTTCTGCCTGGTCGCGATGGCGGGCATCGGCAACATCCCCGGCATACTCGGCGCCAGCATC
>QKAK01000144.1 GCA_003247225.1 Spirochaetota bacterium
CGCCGCCCGCGAGGCGCCAGGATCCCTGGATCCTCGGCGTAATCGACAGGCTGGAACGGAATCCGATCGGATCGATCGCCTCGTCGAATTCGAGCGCCAGTATTCCCATATCGTCGGCCATGCGCCCGCCGTCGGGAGGATCGCTCGATACGAAGCGCGGCCGCGAGCGCTCGGCCTTCGTCGAGAAGCTCGCCTCGAAGGCCCGCTCGAGCGATACCCCGTCTCGGTCCATCGCGCCCGCGCCCACCCGGAGCTCGTAGTCGGTCCTGTCGCGCAGCGGCGCGTACGGCGTGAAGTCCATCCGCTCGCCCAGCCACGAGAACGAACCGAGGACGGCCTCGCCGTCGGCGCTCAGCGAGAACGCGCTCTCCGAGCTCGGCCGGTCCGCCTCCCGGCTGAATACGACGCCGACGGCCGGCCCGTCCGCCGCGTCGACCCTGTCCGCGCCCGGCGACCAGGCGACGACCTCGAACGAGTACGGCAGTAGCAGGCCGCAGCCGCACGGCGCCGCCAGCAGCGCCGACAGTAGCGTCCGCGCGAAGACGATGGCTTTCACGGCTTTGCCTCCAGGATCTGCGTGACGTCCGCGCTCAGGCGCAGGCCGCTATCGCTCTCGAGCCCGTCGTCGCCGCCTTGTACGACGAGGCGGTAGTAGCGTTCGCAATCGGCGCCGCTCGCCTCGAGCCCCTCCCAGGTCATCGACAGGGTGTCGGCCGACGGCCACCATGCGCTCCTCAGGCTCGGCGACGAGAGCCCGGGCGGGAAGAATGCCGATACCTTCACCAGCCTCGCCGCCGATTCCATCGCGCCGGGTCCGAAGGCGTCCGAGAAATTGAGGATCAGCGTCAGCTCGCCTTCCGGCGCGTCGCCTACGGTCACGGCGAGCGCCGGCGCCTCGCCGGGCGGAGCGCTCGTCTCGCCGGCGGGGGTCGATACGCTATCGAGCCGGAGGTACGGCGTCCGCGTCGTGAAGCCGAAGCCGCGCTCGCGCGGCAGGGCGAGCCCGGACGCGTCCAGGGCGGCCGTACGCACGACGAGGCGCACGTACTCCTCGGGCGTCCACGGCTCCTCGGGGGTATAGACGAACAGCTCGGGCGACGCGGCGACTACCAGGCCGGAACGCGTCGGCGTCGTCGCGATGGCGCGCCTTACGCTATCGGCGTCCATCGGCTCGGAGAACCTGACGGCGATCGAGTCGCCGGCGTCCGTCTCGGACAGGTCGGCCGACAGCTCGACCCAGCGCCCGTCGACGAAGGCCGCGGGGCACGCCCCGAGTACCGACGGGGCGTCCGCGTCCAGGTCGGTCACGAAGCAGCCCGACTCCGCCCTGGCTATCGGCGCGCCGTCGACGGCCCTCGCGCCATCGCCCAGGGACCAGGTATAGCAGGCGCACGGCGACATCCGCTCGAGGAGGCGGATCGACAGTATCGTCCCGCCGCCGCCCCAGCTGAATACGTAGTCGAGGCCCGGGCTCAGCGAGAAGGCCGATTCGGTGATCGCCTCGTTCATCGCCTCCGAGAAGCGCAGCTCGAGCGCCAGGCTCCCGGCCTCCGACGTAGCTACGCTCGCTCCGTCCGCCGGGTCGTTCGACGCCAGGCGAGGCAGGGAGCCTGACCGTAACGCGAAGAACGGAAGGTCCAGCTCCAGGTCCGCGAGCCTGCCGTCCTCCATCGGCACGTCGCCGGATAGCGAGAACCGGTAGCGCGTCCCCGGATCGAACGCCTCGATCGAGCGCCATGACAGGCTTAGGCCGTCCCACGAGACGTCTCCGCCGAGCTCCCCGGACGGTGATCGAACCGTCACGGCCCTCTCGGCGTCAGCCCGCGACGGAGCCGACGGGAACGTCACCCTCAGGGCCTCGTCCCTCGAGCCCAGTACCTGGTACGGCTCGGACGGATGGGTCGCGACCTCGACCGGGCGCAGGTCGATCAGCCCGCACGCGCCGGCGGCGCACACCGCCGACGCGAACGCTACGAGGATAGCCCCTCCACGCGCCCGGGCGCCCCGGCTCGGTACGGTCTTATCGTCATCGGCCGATCGATACACGTTGTCCCTCCTCGAGCCTCGCGCCCGGTTCGTCCACCACTACCTCGCCGGCCGCGAGGCCTGACAGCACCACGCGTCCGCCCGGCCCTACGTCGCCGAGCGTCAGCGGCCTCTTCCAGACGAAGCCGCCGCTGACCACCAGCGCGACAGCCTGGTCGCCCTCGCCGATCGCCGCCGAACACGGTATGACCACGGCCTCGGTCGACGGCCCGGCCACGACGCGTACCCGCGCGAACATGCCCGGCTTGAGCTCGGGGTGATCGCCGACGAGGGCGGCGCGCGCGTAGAACGAAGCGGAGCCCGAGTCGGCTATAGGCGAGACGAGGTCCAGCTCCGCGTCGTATTCGCCCCCGGTCGCGTCGACGACGACCTTGGCGGCCATGCCGGGGGACAGCCGCGCCGCCAGCGCCTCCTGGACGGCGAATACGGCCCGCGGGCAGTCCGTCGCGATCAGCGTCAGCACCGGGTCTCCGCCTTCGGCCCGCTCTCCCTCCTCGAGGCGCAGCGCTCCGACGACGCCTGCTATCGGCGCCGTCATGGTCAGCTCGGCCAGCGCCAGGCCCGCCGCCTCGAGCTCCTTGACTGCGGCCTCGAGCGACGCGAGGGCGGCGTCGCGTTCGGCGGCCAGGCTCTCGGTGCACAGGTCGGCTAGCGCCGAGGCCCGGTCCGCCGCCCCTTCGGGCACGTGGAGGCCCCTGGCCTCGAGGTCCTCGTCGCGCAGCCCGACCAGGTTCGAGGCGATCTCCCGTTCGATCAGCTCTATGCCGCCCTTGGCTGACTCTATCGAGAAGCGGCCTGCGCGCACCGTCTCCTCGGCGACGCCGCCGGCCGCGAATAGCGCCTCCTGGTCGGCCTGCTTGCGCTCCGACTCGCGCAGCTCGAGCCGCGCCAGGCTCAGTTCCATCCGCTCGCGCTCGATATCGAGCAAGCGCGACTCGGCGTTCAGCCGGCCGCTGAACAGGCGGGCTTCCGCCAAGGCCAGCTCGGCGCGGGCGCTCGCAACGCCGTTCTCGGCTATACCGAGCGCCAGGAGCGCACGGGCGTTCGTCAGCACGGCGACCACGTCCCCCTTCTCGACCCTGTCGCCCTCCCTGAACGGCAAGGACGCGATCACGCCCGATTGAGCGGCGGACAGTTCGACCTTCCGCGAGTACGCTATGGTCCCGTAGCCTTGGATCTCGTCGTCGAGCGTCAGGGCGGCCGCGACCGCGACCCGTACGGGCACGGCCTCATCGGACTCGGCCGCCTCGCTCGCCGCGCAGGCCGCCGTCGACAACGCGTGCGCGGCGACGATAGCGGCGACGATAGCGACTGCGCCCGGGCGCGGCGCAGGTCCGGGCCTGACGCTCATAAGCCCTCCGCGAACGCGCTCAGGGTATCGGGCGCCGATCCGAGCAGCCGCTCGACCGATCGCTCGGCGTCGACGATGGAGGCGCAGGCCTCAAGCAGGTCGATCTCGGCCTCCGCTCGTTCCAGCCCGGCGCGCATCGCCTCGAGGGTCGTCGCCCGGCCGAGGTCGCGCCTCAGGCGGACCGACGCGAGCCTGGTCGCCGCCAAGCGATCAGCGTCCCGGTATAGTCGCCGCCTCGCCAAGGCGCTATCGTAGGCCCTGACGGCCGCGACGGTACGTACGCGCAGCTCGCGCATGGTCGCCGCGTAGGCTTCCTCCTCGACGCGCAGGGCCAGGCGGGCGCTCCTTACCTCGATTATGCCCGCGGGATCCGGCGCGGGCTCCGCCGACAGCGAATCGGCGGCGCTTCGCTCGCGCGCCCCGTCGCCCCCGGTCTCCAAGCCCATGCCGACGTCGGCCAGCGGGCTGGAGAACTCGACGCTCGCCCCGACCGACCACGACATCGAGCTCAGGGGGAAGCGCTCTCCGCTCAGGTAGCAGGACGCCGTTAGCCCTATGGCCGGCAGCCATCCCAGGGCCGCGACCCTGGCCTCGGCCCGTTTAGCCGCGACGCGGTAACGAGCCTCCCTGAGCTCCGGCGACAGCTCGACGACGCGGAGCCACAGAGCGTCCGCGTCCAATCGCAGCTCCCGCCTCAGCCCCAGGCCGTCGTCCGCGAGCGGCGGCAGCTCTTCGACGCCGAGCGCGTAGGCGAGGCATCCCTCTTCCTCGCTCAGCTCCAGCCGCGCCTCCGACAGGGCAATCTCCGCCTCGCCTATCTCCAGGTCTGCCTCGAGCAGCTCGTCGGCCGACGCCAGCCCGAGCCCCAGCTCGGACGCCAGCGCGGCGCGGCTCAGGCGGGCCGCGCCCAGCGCCTCGGACTGTATCCGCAGCCGCGCCCTCGCCGTCATGACGCCGCGGTACGAAGCGACAGCGGCCTCTCCGGTCTCGTAGCCCGCCCTGTCGAGCTCGAGCCTCGCGAGCTCCAGCTCGACCGACTCGAGGGCGCGCCGCGCCGCCAGCCGCCCGCCGTCCCATAGCGGCTGCTCGACGCTGGCCGATAGCGAGCGCGCCCGAGACTCGGCGCCGACCGCGGCCAGCGTCTCGTCGGCGCCGGCGCTCAACGCGATCGACGGCAGGTAGGAACGGAATCCGAGCCTCCAGGCGCCTTCGCGCAGGTCGAGCGCCTCGCGGTCTGAGGCGAGCGACGCGTCGTTGGCGACTGCGCGTGCCGCTACCTCGGCGACTCCGAGCGGCTCGCCGCTGGCGGGTTCCCCGTCGCCAGGACGCGCGGGCGCCGAGGCGTCGAGCCCGGACGGCGACTCGTAGCGGTAGTCGACGTAGTATCCGGCGCACGCGCCGAGCGTCGTCGCCGCTGCTATGACCGCGGCCACAGCGCCGGCCGTCGACCACGGTCTCACGGCGCCGACTCCCGTATGCGCTCTGCCAGTCCGACGGCCGCCTCCAGCGCGCCCGACCCGGGCGGGAGCACAGCGGCCGCCGCGTCGAGGTCTGCGAGCGCGCCGTCGCGGTCGCCCGACGCCCACCGTATCGACGCGCGGTCGACGAAGGCCATACCGACCTCGGCGGACGCCTCGAGGGCCCGGTCCAGGCAGGCCTTGGCGTCGGCGAGCCGCCCTCCGTCGGCTTCCAAGCCGGCCATCAGCCTGAGCGCCGCCACCGACCCCGGATCGGCCGTTACGGCTATGTCGCAGATCGACGAGGCCTCGGCCGCCATGCCGCTATCCCGATAGGCCCTGGCGAGCCAGACGGCCGCCTCGCCCGCCCTGGGCGTGGCCGCGAGCGCGCGCTTTAGCGCCCTGACGGCGGTCTCGTCGTCCCCGGACAGTAGCGACGCCTTGCCGAGCAGCAGCAACGCCGGCAGGAAGCGCGCTGAGCTCCCGACCGACCGCGCCGCCACGGCCGCCGCGCCGGCCATGTCGCCGGCCGAGTATCGTTCGAGAGCCCTGATATACGAACCGACGGCGTCCTCGCTGGCCGTGCCCAGCTGCCGTTGCCCGGAGCAAGCGGCTAGGCAGGCGAACGATAGCAGCGCTGCGGTCAGGTTCATCCGTTCATTCGGCATAGCCCCTCCGTGCGTGATCCACGCCCTCGGGAGCAACCGCGCTTGCGCCCGCCTGATCGGCAACGATCTAGCTGTTCTTGCGCGACTGGCGTAGAGGCATTAGGATTTAGTCACATCTTTCGAGAGGAGCGTATCGATGGCGGGTAAATTCGAATGGTTCAAGGACAAGAAGGACAAGTACCGCTTCAGGCTCAAGGCCGGCAACGGGCAGATAATCGCGACGAGCGAGGCCTACGAGTCTAAGGAATCGTGCATGAACGGCATCGAGAGCGTCAAGAAGAACGCTCCCGACGCTCCCATCGTCGAGACGGAGGCTTGACCGGGGCGGCGGCCGCCGCGGCCGCCGCTAGCCTCCGGGCCGATAGGCCTTACTGATCGAACCGGACCGTCCAGCCGGGGAACGCCTCCAGAAGGGCCGCGCTCAGGTCGCGCTCTATCGTCGACTTCATCATATCGGTCGCCACGCTGCAGGCCGGGCAATCCGCCACGGAGGGCTTGGCGTAGTTCATGTATACCACGAGGGTCGTATCCGCCTCGTAATAGGTTATCTTCTTGACGAGCCCGAGCTCGGCGACCGACAGCTCGGACTGCGGCTCGATCACCGCGTCGAGTATATCGTCGAACTTGGCCCGTACGTCCATCGGCAGGTCCATGGTCATCCTTCCTTGCCTTCGAAGAACTTCGGCATCAGCTTGAGGATAGCCGACATATCGTCCTTGATGTTCCCTTCCTTGGGCCGCAGGTGCACGAAGAAGGTCTTGGTCTCGGGATAGGCGCAGAAATGCCTCAGGCGTTCGGGCTCGGCTAGCGACTCGAGTACGGTCCGCAGTTCGCCTGACAGGTCGGCGCCGCGCCACAGCATCGCGAAGCGCTTGCCGCCGGCCTCGGCGTCGAGCCTATCCATCGAGTCGACGCCGT
>QKAK01000029.1 GCA_003247225.1 Spirochaetota bacterium
CTCGACCCGGCCCACGCGGCGACGATAGGCCGGGCGATCAGGCGGCTGGCCGACTCGGGCGCCGGCGTGCTGCTGTCGACCCACGACCTGGCCTTCGCGCTGGCCTGCGCCGACGAGGCGGCGATGCTGCGCGGAGGGCGGCTCAGGTCGGTGGGCCCGACCGCCGCGACGCTTAGCTGCGAGGCCCTGGGCGAGCTGTACGGCGTTCCCTTCGAGCGTACGGCCTTGCCCGTGCCCCGCCTGTAGCCGGGGACGTGGGCAAGGCCCGCGGTCCGATTACCTGCCCGCCCTTACGATGGTCTCGGCAGCGATGTAGCCGTACGTCAGGGCCGACGGGAACCCGTAGCCGTAGACCGAGCCGTCCTTCTCCTCGATGGAGCCGGCGACGTCGCCCGCCGCGTACAGCCCGGGTATGGGCGATCCGGACGCGTCTAGCACGCGCGCCCTGGTGTCTATCGCCAGCCCTCCCGTGGTCAGGTAGAAGCTGGGCACGATGCGTATGACCCATACCCCGTCTCGCGTCTCTATGTACGAGGAGCGGGGCTTCTTCGCGATGAAGTTGGCATTGTTCGCCTCCAGGGACACCTGGAGCCCCGGGAGCCCGAGCTCGGCCGACGCTTCCTTGACCGAGGCGTACCTGACCGCCTCGCCGCGCTCGAATACCGACGCGTAGGATAAACCGTAGGTCATCGACTTCTTCATGGCCTCCGCGCCCTCGTCGTCGAAGACGTAGAAGAAGCGGTCCTTGTTCGCCGGGTCAAGCCTGGCGTTGCCTATGCCGACATGGCTCGAGTCCGCGACTACCGAGCCCTCGCCGGCTACCAGGATGCCCGGTACGGTCATGGTGATGAAGGCCAGCTCGAAATTGGATCCGTAGGCGGCGGGGAATGCGCCCAAGGGCCTGTCCAGGCATTCCGTCGCTGCGCCGACGGCCTGTCCCATCACGATGCCGTCGCCCGTGTTTCCGGACACCCCGTTGAACTTGAAATCCTTGTAGGCGGGATAGTACTCGGCGAGCATCTCGCGGTTGGACGCGAATCCGCCCGTCGCGAGCATCACGGCGTCCGCGGTGACGTCCCAGCTCTTGCCGTCCTCGCCTTCCGCCCTGAGGCCGACGACGCGTCCTTTCCCGTCGGTCTTAAGGGATACGACGGGCGTCGCGTAGACTATCGTGCCGCCCTTCACGCCGATGCGCTCGGCGAGCGACATGGCCGCGTATCCGGCCCCGCCCTGATAGACGCCGGGCGCCATGTACGGCTGCATGCCGAGTTGCAGGCCGCCCTCGAACTTGCCCATGGGCATGAAGCCGATGCCTATATCGCGCATCCAATCGACCATCGGTCCCGATGACTCGAGCATGGCGGCCTTATAGGGCTGGGCCTTTTCGAAGCGGTCGTGCTCCGGCTGCACCAGGAATTTGATCCTCTCGAGGAGCAGGTCCTTGTTCCACTGGGGATCCTTCTTCTCCCGGCCTTGGCCGTAGGCCGCGCCTACCTGGGTGCCCGAGCTCAGGATGCCGCCATAGGTCATGGGCATCGCTCCGCCCGGGATGTCCTGCTTCTCGAAGATCAGCACGCTCTTGCCCTGCTCGGCGAGGCGGGCCCCGGCCATGAGGCCCGCGGTGCCGGCGCCGGCTATGACCACGTCCACCTTGCGCTCGACGAGCTCCTTCGCCGCGAGGACAGGTTCGGGCTCCTTCTGGAAGGCGGCCACGTCGCCGCCGGCGTCCTTGATGGCCTGCGCTACGGCCGACTTGATAGCGCCGGTCGTAATCGTCGCCCCGGAAACGACGTCGACGGCGAGGCTCTGCTCCTTGACGATGCGTGGGGGGATCCGCGCTACCGCGTAGTTGCCGATGCCCATCGTCTCCTCGTGGGTAATGACCCTGCAGCTCTCGATGGCGCCGCCGCGAAAGACCGTGGCGACCGTGAGCGTACCCTCGTGTCCCATCGCCTTGGTCACGTACTTGCCGTCCGTCAGGACCCTGGCGGCATTATCGCCCCTGGCCTCCGCGAGCGCCGCGCCCAGGGCTTCCTTGACCGCCTCGCTCGTCCGCGTCGCTCCGCTTACGACGTCGACCTCGGCGCCCTGGGAGGCGATGATGCCTTCCCGGAGCCTGGCTATGGCCGGCCCCCCGATGGTAGCCGTCTCCTGATCGCCCTCGATCGTCACGTCGACTATACGGGAACCGTCGACCGTGACCCTGACCTCTACCGGGCCGCCAAGGCCCATGGCGGTGCCGACGTAGGTGCCGGGCGTATACGTCTTCGCCCTGGACTCCATGCTTGTCTCGCAGGATACGAGCGCCAGGCTCGTAGCCGCTACGATGCACAGGATGCGATGTAGCCTCATCAGTATCTCCTTCGCGTGATGCTATACTTCCGCTCTCCCCTTGACGGAGAGCCTCGGCTCTATGCTTGAACGGCGACGGGCGGTCGCGCGCGTCGACGGCCGATCGATGGACTCAGGCGCGGAAGCGCCCGATCGCGTCCTCCATTGTGCGTATCAGCTCCCCGGTCTTCGCGGCTGCGGACTCGATGGCCGCCGCTTCCCGCGAAAGCTCCTCGACGCCGGAGGATACCTGCTCCGCGCTTCGGTCTATCTCCGTGGCGCCGTCCCGTAGCCGAGCTATGGCCGCGAGGTTCGAGGCGTTGCTGGCGCTCATCTCGTTCGATCCGGTCCGTACGTGCCCGCTCTCCTCGTTCATCCGCTTCAGCGCGACCAGTATCTGCGCGGAGCCTTCTTTCTGCTCGATCATCGCGGAGCCGACTTCCCGGGCGAGGTCGGACGTCCCTTCGATCCGCCTGGCCAGCGACTCGAACGCGTCGTTCGTCCTCTTCGTCGTCTCCACTACGCCGGCGATCGCTCCCTGGACGCGCTTGAGCCCGGTCCCTATGGACTTCGACTGCGCGCCTGACGTCTCGGCGAGCTTCCGTATCTCGTCGGCGACGACCGAGAACCCCTTTCCCGCGGCGCCCGCGTGCGCCGCCTCTATCGCGGCGTTCATCGCGAGGAGGTTGGTCTGCGTGGCTATCGTCGCTATCGCGTCGTTCGCGTCCATGAGAGTGGCGGACAGCGCGACGATCTCGTCCACCTTGGATCCGACCTCGGCCTGGAGCGATATGCCCAGGTTCGAATCGGCCGTGATCTTCGCGAAGCCGGCGCCTATCGATTCGATCGACTTCGTGACGGAGGCGATATTGCCGACCATCTGCTCTATGGACGCCGAGGCCTCGGTGATGCACGCGCCCTGGTCCGAGATGCGGCCGTCCAGGTCGGCGATGGCTTTGGCTATGAGGTCAGCCGACGCCGATGACTCGGCGACGCACTCGCGCTGCTCCACGGCCCGCCCGAGCATATGCGCCGCGCGCTCGCCTATGCGGCCCACCGCGGTAGCGCTGGCGTCGACGCTCCGCTTCAGGCTCTCGCCCATGACGCCGAGCTCGGCTTGCGTGCGCTTGAGGTCCAGCACCATCCGCCTGAGCTTGTCGAGGAACAGGTTGACGTCGCCCGACAGCTCGCCTATCTCGTCCCGGCTCCTGACGGTCAAGGTCCTGGTCAGGTCCGCGTCGCCGGTAGCCAGGTTCCGTATCTCCTTGGCCGCCTCCCGGACGGGGCGGGAGATGGAGTTCGCGAGCACCATGGAGAGGCCGGCCGCCGCCGCGAGGCTTACTACGAGTATGGCGACCAGGAGCCGGATGATGCCCGAGACGGTAGCGTACAGCTCCCGCTCGGGTATCGAGAGGCACAGCTTCCAGCCTGTACCGGGCGTCAGCTTGATCTTCGAGAAGAACGCCGCGTAGCGTATGCCGTCGGGGTCGATATAGGAACCCGATCCCTCGTCCTCGCTCCGTATGCGCTCGCCGAGCTCGGCGAGTCCCCGGTAGCCGGCCTCGTCGGATTCGAGCGTATTGAGCTTCAGCATTACCGAGGCGTCCGGATGCGCTATGACCCTGCCGTTAGGCTCCTGTACCCACATCGTGGCGCCCTTGGCGGCCTTGAAGCTCGAGATTAGCTTGAGCAGGTTATTCATCCTGAATTCGGCGCATACGGCGGCCCTCGGCGCGCCATCCTCTCCCACGATCGCCTTGGCTAGCGTTATCGCGTACTCGCCCGTCCGCGGGGATCGCTCTATATCGCCGTAAGCGTAATCCTTACCGCCCTCGAAGATCGCCGACAGGAACGACCTCGCGCCGATGCTCGTCCTCTCGCCGGATTGTTGGATGACGCTCGCGTCGGGCAGCGCAAGGAACGGCGGGTCAATCGAGTCGGAGAAATTCTTCTCCATCCGCCCAGCGACGTACGTTCCAGCCTCGTCTATGTCGCCGCCGAGGAGGAGGTCGTTGAGCGATAGGATACGGAGGTTCCAGTAGTAGCCGTTGAGGGCTATGGTGACGCTGCGGGCGAATCCCGTCGTAATCTGCATGCTCTGCTCTTGCACGAGCCTGTGCACGTCTCGATTGACCTGAGCGCCCACGAAAGCGATCACCGTGCCGAGGATGAGGGCCACGAGTATGCTGACGGCTAGCGAGACCTTCGTGGCTAGTGAGGTTGTTCTGTGACGCATGCTCCGTATCCTGCTCTGGCTGAATACCGTACTCTACCTGCAAGATGATTATTTGTAAATACAAGTAATAGGCATTACTGGGTTGGGAGTACGATATTAGGATGTCAATAGTCCTTTATAACGAACTACAATGATGAGTTCGTAATATTAGTATATACAACATGTGTAGCGCTGGATGGCTCTCCGGTAGGTTCCAACTCGAAACTATGATATACTCTGCCGTGACGAGATTATTCGATTAGGCAAGGTTGTTAAGGTGGATGATCAGAAGGAGTCGGTGCTCGCGCTCGTGCGGGCTATCGGCGAGCTAGACGACGTAACGGCCGTGGGCGCGGCTACCCGCCTCGCCGACCTCGGCATGGATAGCCGCGACATTCAAAAGACTATCGAGCTCGGGATGCGCATCGTCCTCGACGAATATAGGCGCGGCGAGTATTTCATAGCCGATCGCCTCGTCGCGAACCGCCTGTACGCCCGCGTCATGCGACTGCCGTTCATGGCCGAGCCGAGGACGGAATCGGCGGGCGCGGCGATCTTGGGCGCCTGCCCCAGGGACGTTCACGACGCCGGGGCAGAGGCCGCGGTCGCCTCGCTGGCGTCCCGAGGCGTCGTCGCCTCGTACCACGGGCTGGGCGTATCGGCCGGCGAGCTCGTCGAGGCGGTGAGGCGAGAGGGGGCGACGGTCGTCGCCGTCTCCTGCATGAGCGCCGAGGGCATGGAATCCCTGCCCCCGTTCATAGCCGAGCTGAGGGCCGCCCTGCCGAGGGACGTATCCATCCTGCTCTGGGGCCGCGACGAGCTGTCCGCCGCGTACGGCGGGATAGGCGCGGACGCCTTCGCTGAGGACGTCCTGGCGATCTCGGACTATTGCCTGGAGCGATCGCGCGGAGGCCGTCCGTGAGCGCGGATACGAGAGCGACGTACGCGCGCATAGCCGACGAGCTGCGCAAGGCGATATTATCCGGCCGCATGGCCCCCGGAGACGCCATTCCAACCGAGCACGAACTGGCCGACCGGTACGGTACGAGCCGCGTCACCGTGCGCAAGGCCCTGAACGTGCTGAAGGGCGAGCAGCTGACCGTCTCCCGCCAAGGCAAGGGCTACTTCGTCAAGAAGCCGGATTATAGCCGCTATGTCATGACGTTCGCCATGTTCAAGCCGGAGTACGCGATCCGCTACGCGAGCATGGCCGTCGTCGCCGCCCCCGAAGACGTCGCGAAGGCCCTAGGGCTGCCAGGTGGCTCTGACGTCATTCTGATCGGGCTCGCGGTGCTCGACGGAGCCGAGGCGGTGGCGAGCGCCGACACCTACCTTCCGTACGTCAAGGGATTCCCGACCATAGAGAGCGTGACGCACCGCGCCGATTATCCCAAGTTCGTCGACCGGAAGCTGTGGAGCATCCTGTTGCGCTGCGAGCTACGGATCGGCGCCTCCAGGCTGGATTCGGAGCACGCCAGGCGTATGGCGTGCCCGGAGAGCGAGCCAGTCATATTCGCGAGGCGCTTGATACGGACCGACGAGGGCCGGGCGGTAGGGTATAGCCGGTATTACTTGCGGGAGGGGTACGGCGAACTTCTCGCCGAGTCGGGCTATACCGCCTCGAAGCCCTTCGGCTCCGAGGCGTAGCGCTATCGGCCGAGGAACCTCGTCGGGCCCGCTATAGCTCGAGCGCCGACAGCGCGTCGTGGAACAGCTCGGAGACGGTCGGGTGGGGGAAGACAGTCCTCTCGAGGTCGTCGACCGTGGCGCCGCGCGCTATCGCGTACTGCATGCCCCAGATCATCTCCCCGGCGTAGGGCGCGACGATGTGCGCGCCGAGCAGCCGTCCGGAGGCCTTGTCCGCCACCAGCTTGCACAAGCCGTGC
>QKAK01000119.1 GCA_003247225.1 Spirochaetota bacterium
CCGCGTCTACACGAACCAGCACATGGACTACGTGGCGGCCGCCCTCGCCAACGTGAAGGAACGCGCCGACGGCATCAGGCGCGGCTACAGCGTCGCCTGGGAAGCCCCCATCATGCGCCACTTCACCGTGGAGCTGAAGCCCGCCGAATAGTCTATCTGGCCGCCGCCACTCACCCAGCGTGAAGTGGCGGCGCGCAAGGGCGCGCGCCACAATCCGGCCCGTCCGCAGGACGGGAACGTCAAGGATGACGATGCGCCACTTCACCGTCGAGCTGAAGCCCGCCGAATAGCCGAGGCGCGCACGGACGCGCGCCCACGATCCGGCCCGTCCGCGAGGACGGGAACGTCAAGGATGACGATGCGCCACTTCACCGTCGAGCTGAAGCCCGCCGAATAGCCGAGGCGCGCACGGATGCGCGCCCACAATCCTGCCCGTCCACAGGACGGGAACGTCAAGGATGACGACGCTCCTCGACTCGCGAAGCCGGGGCGGTTACACTAGGAGGCAGCACCGCCCGAGGAGACACCAGTGAGCCGATACCCCGACGCCTTCATCCGCGAGATCCCCAAGACCGACCTGCACCTCCACCTCGACGGGTCCCTGCGACTGTCGTCCCTGATCGATATGGCCCGTAAAGGCGGCGTCGAGCTGCCCTCGTACGCCGAGGACGGCATGCGCGAGCTCGTCTTCAAGGACCGCTACGCCGACCTAGGCGAGTACCTGGCCGGTTTCTCGTATACCTGCGCGGTGCTGCGCGACCCGGAGAACCTCGAGAGGGCGGCCTACGAGCTCGCCGTCGACTGCATCGACGAGGGCGTGCGCTACATCGAGCCGCGCTTCGCTCCGCAGCTGCTGATGGACAACCGCGACCTGACGATGGACCGCATCCTCGCGGCCGTCGACAAGGGCCTGGCCCGCGCCAAGGCCGAGTTCAACGCCCGGCCCGAGGTGGCCGGCGAAGGGCTGCCGCCGTTCGACTACGGCATCGTCGTCTGCGCGATGCGGGCCTTCGGCGAGCGCGGCTTCTCCCCGTACTACGACGCGTTCTACGGGATCCACCGCTACGCCGACCCGGCCGAGGTGATCCGGATGGCCGCGGTAGAGGCGGCCCGAGGCGCGGTCAGGATACGCGACGAACTCGGGATCCCCGTCGTCGGTTTCGACATCGCCGGGCAGGAAGCCGGCCACCCGGCCGGGCAGTTCCGCGAGGCCTTCGACTTCGTCCACCAGAACTTCATGCACAAGACCGTCCACGCCGGCGAGGCCTACGGCGCAGAGAGCATCTTCCAGGCTATCACCGACCTGCACGCCGACCGGCTCGGGCACGGCTACTACCTCTTCGACCCGGACAAGGTCGCCGCGGCGAGCGTACGGGACAAGCGCCGCTACATCGAGAGGCTGGCCGGCTTCGTAGCCGACCAGCGCGTGACCATCGAGGTCTGCCTGACGAGCAACCTGCAGACGAACCCGTCCCTCGAGCGAGTCGCCGACCACTCGTTCGGCAAGATGCTCGAGCGCAGGCTGTCGGCTACCCTGTGCACCGACAACCGGCTGGTATCGAACACGACCGTCTCCAAGGAGATCAGGCTGGCCGTCGACAACTTCGACATCGGCCCGTCCGCCCTCAAGAACCTGATAGTCTACGGCTTCAAGCGCAGCTTCTACCCCGGCCCCTACGCCGCCAAGCGCGAGTACGTGCGCCGCGCGATCACCCGCTACGAGGAAGTCGCCAGGAAGTACGGCGTCGAGTGAGCGCGGCCGGCTGCGCGGCGCCGGCCCGAGCCGAACGTTGACAGATCCGCGCTCCGGCTACAGACTATCGTCAACCGATGGAGCGCATGCCAGAACGATCGCCGCAGGCCCCCGCCCTGCTCCTCATCTCGGGCCTCGGGCACGGCCTGGCCCTCGCCTACGTCAGCCTGATGCCGAGGGCGGCGGAGCCGCACGCCGGCGCGGCGTACTTCGTCGCCCTGATCGCGGCCAGCGCCGTCCTGCTGGTCCCGCTCGCCAGGTGGGCCGGCGATCCGGCGGCCGCGGCGCTGGCGCTCGCGGCCAAGCTCGGGCTGGCCGTGCTGGCGCTGATCCCGCTCGTCGCCCCCAGCCCGCTCAAGGCGCTGACGCTGTCCGTCCTCGTCGCGGAGGCGGTCCTCGTCCTGCCGCGGCCCTGGGACGTCGTCGGGGCCGCCGTAGCCATCGCGACGGCGCTCGGCACGCAGTCCGGCCGCAAGGTATGGGAGACCATCGTAGAGCCGGCCTCGATCGACGAGCTGGCCTTCCTCGCGGCGCTACCGGCCCTCGTCGGGCTGGTAGCGGGCGGCTATAAGGACGCGCTGCTCGGCTTCGACCGCAGCTCCCGCGAGGTCCGGCGCCTGCGGGAAGGCAGCGAGGCCATCATCATGGCCAACGTGCGCTTCCAGGAGCAGGCGCGGGAGCTCGAGGACGAGAGCTCCGACCGAGAGCGCAAGCGCATCAGCCGCGAGATCCACGACATCGTCGGCTACGCGATCACCAACCAGGCCATGGCGATGGAGGCGGCGCTCGTCCTGCTCGACAAGGGCGACCGCGAGGACGGCATCCGGTCCCTGCTCGAGGAGTCGCGGGACCAGTCGCGGGAGAGCCTCGCCGAGGTGCGCGCCGCGCTGTACAGGCTCCGCGAGCAGCGGGCGCCCTACCTGGACTTCCAGAACCGCATGATCCACATATGCCGCACCTTCAACAAGGCTACCGGCGTCGAGGTGTCCTGCGAGGTGCTCGGCGGGAACGCGCGGATCCCCGCGGGCCTCGACACGGCGCTATACCGCATCGTCCAGGCCGGGCTGACCAATTCGTTCCTGCACGGCAAGGCCAGGAAGGTCCGCGTGCTGGTCCAGAGCCAGGACGGGACGCTCCACCTGTCCATCCAGGACGACGGGGTCGGCGCCGAGGAGGTCTACGAGGGCATAGGCCTGGCCGGGATGAGGGAGCGGCTGGCGCCGTACGGCGGGACGCTCGCGTACGAGAACGCCGAATACGGCTTCCTGGTCAAGGCGTCGGCGCCGCTCGACGGCTCCGCGGAGGGCTCATGATACGGATACTGATAGTCGACGACCAGCGGCTGTTCGCCGAGAGCCTCAAGACGGTCCTCGAGGGCACGCAGGACGATTTCTCGGTCTGCGCGATAGCGGAGGACGGCGGCCAGGCGGTCGACGCGGTCGCCGAGCGCCAGCCGGACATCGTGCTGATGGACGTCAGCATGCCGGGGACCGACGGCGTCGAGGCGGCCAGGATCATCGCCAACCGCTACCCCGAGGTCCCTATCCTGATGCTGACCACCTTCGAGGACGACGACTACGTGCGCGAGGCGATAGCCTACGGCGCCCGCGGCTACCTGCTCAAGAACATCCCGACCCGGGAGCTGGTGGCGAGCATCCGGGCGGTGCTGAGCGGCGCCATGCTGCTCGACCCCCGCGTCGTCGGCGCCCTGGTCGGCAAGGGGCGCGACGAGGGCGCGGCGGCCGACCGCGCCGCCAGCCCCGAGTGGTTCGACTCGCTGTCGCGCCGAGAGCGGCAGATACTCGGCCTCATGGTCGACGGCTTCCAGAACGACGAGATAGCCCTGCGGCTATGCGTCGCGCCGCAGACCGTCCGGAACTACGTCAGCCGCCTCTACGACAAGACGGCGACCGGCGACCGCCTCAGGCTGATACGGCTGGCCCGCGCCAGCGGCCTGTTCTAGCGGGGCCCGGCTACTCCTTGATCGCGCCGGCCGTCAGGCCCTCGATGAACTGCCTCGACAGGAGCAGGTACAGCGCCAGGATCGGCACGGTCGCCAGGGTCAGCGTCGCCAGCACGCTCGTCCAATCGGTCTGGAACTGCCCGAACAGCCTGGTCACGCCGAGCATCAGCGTCCGCTGGCCCTCGCTCCGTATCAGGATGAGCGGGAACCATAGGTCGTTCCATATCGTCACCAGGTTGAAGATAGCCACCGTCGCCATCGCCGGGCGCGCGAGCGGCAGCATCACGCTCCGGAAGATGCGGAACGAGCCGGCGCCGTCGATGTAGGCGGCCTGGACGAGTTCCCTGGGTATGGTCCTGAAGTACTCGGTCAGTATCATCACGCCCATCGGCATGCCCATCGCCAGGTAGATCGGCAGCAGCCCGAGCAGCTTATCGAGCAGGCCCATACCCTTGAGCATGATGATCAGGTTGATGCTCGCTATGCGCATCGGGATCATCAGCCCGAGCAGGAAGAACACCGACACGGCCCTGGCCAGCCGCACGTCCCAGTACACCAGCGCGTAGCTGGCGAGCGCCGCCAGCAGCATCACGCCGGCGATGGCCAGCACCGTGATGAATACCGAGTTGAACAGGTACTGGAGGAAGTTCCCCTCCTCGAAGACCATGCGGAAGCCGTCGAAGACCGGCTTCGTCGGGAAGCCGAACGGCGACATGAAGATATCCGAGGTCGACTTGAACGAGTTCACTATCATCAGGTAGAGCGGCACGAGCACGACGACCGCCCAGGCGCACAGGACCAGGTACGAGCCTATCCTCGATGCGCGGGGCCTCAGCCGGCCGCGGCCGCGTTCCTTCGCTCTCGGCATCGACTCCCCCTTACTTCTTGCCCATGGTGAGGCGCCGTATGGCCATCACGCCGGCGAGCAGCGTGACGAAGGTGACCGTCGCTATCGCCGCGCCCAGCCCCATGTCCGGGATGCCGACGGGATGCTTCCCGGCTATGCCGGTCCGGTAGAAATACGTGCCGAGTATGTCGGCCGCGTAGTTCGGCGCGCCGTTCGCGCCGGCCATCGAGTAGACCACGTCGAACGCGTTGAAATTCCCGGTGAAGGTGAGCACCCCGACCACGCCTATCATCGGCACGATGATGGGCAGCTTGATCAGCCTCGTCACCTGCCAGCCCGAGGCGCCGTCTATCTGGGCCGCCTCGAAATAGTCCTCCGGTATGCTCTGGAGGGCGGCGGTGAAGATCATCGTCGGGATGCCGACCCACTGCCAGCTCGACACCAGCGAGATGATGGGCAGGGTCGTCTCCTCCAGGCCGAGCCACGGCAACGCGAGCGCGCCGAGGCCGATCCTATCGAGCGCCAGGTTGATCGGGCCGAAGTTAGGGTCGAGCATCAGCTTCCAGAGGAAGCCGGTGACGACGATGGCCAGCGTCGTCGGTATGAAGATGACCGTCCGGAAGAAGCCGGCGCCCTTGAGCCTCCTGTCGCTCAGGATCAGCGCGAACATCAGCCCGAGCGTGTTCTGCACGAGCATGTGGACGAAGAAGAATACCCAGGTGTTGCCGAAGGCGCCCCAGAAGCGCGGGGCCACGTCGGGGTCGGCGAACAGCTTGGCGTAGTTGTCGAAGCCGACGAAGGTATCGAGGGTGAAGCCGCTGCCGGTATAGAAGCTCAGCTTGAGCGACGACAGGAGCGGATAGGCCATGAAGGCCACGTAGACGGCCAACGCCGGCAGGATATAGAGGAACCAGCTCGGCCTGCGGTAGATCCCCGCGCCCCAGGGCGATCGGCGGCCGGATCTGGCTATGCCGGGAGTCTGCGTCATCGGGTCCATCCTTGGGAAGGGATACGCCCCGGCCGCGGGCGGCCGGGGCTGGAAGAACGTCAGGGACGGGCTCGCCGTATCAGTAGACGTACCACTTGGCCAGGCCGGCCGCGAAATCGTCCGCGGCCTGCTTCGGGGTCTTCTTGCCGCCGAGTACCGCGATGGTATTCGCGGTGATCAGGTCGTAGCCGGAGGGGTTGCCGGTGTTCAGGCGGGTCCAGCTGAACCGTACGTCGGTGTCCACGCCGTCGTTCATGGCCAGGAACGACTTGACGACCGGGTTCGAGAACGGGATGGACTTGGACGCCTTGGCCATCGGGAAGAAGCCGGTGAAGTTCTCGGCCACCGACGCGATGCCCTCGTCGCTGACGAGCCACGCGACGAAGGTCTTGGCCGCGGCTATGTTCTTGGACTTCGGGTTGATGGCTATGCCGGTATCGGCGTGGAAGACCTGGGCCCGCTTCACGCCCTTAGGGGCCGGGGCGGCGAAGACGCCGTACTCGAGCCCGGAGGCCTTCATGTGCTCGGGGATGGTCCACGAGCCGTCGAACATCATCGCTGCCTTGCCCAGCTGGAACATCACCTTCGACGAGTTATAGTCGACCGCCGCGTAGCCGCGCGGCAGGTAGGGAGCCAGGTCCTTGACCGCGGAGAAGACCGCCGCGACGGACGCGTCGTTCCACTTCTTGGCGCCGGACTCCAGGGCCTTGCGGCCGGCCGCCCCGCCGACGTAGGTCGGGGCCAGGGTCTGGAACAGCACCTCGTTGATGTCCCACTCGTCCTTCGTGCCGTTGGCGAAGGGGATGACGCCCTTGGACTTGAGCGTCTTAGCCGCGGCGAGCAGCTCCTCC
>QKAK01000003.1 GCA_003247225.1 Spirochaetota bacterium
CTTACCCAGACATTCGGAGATATAGTCAGGACCGTCGGCGGCAAGTCGACGATCAGCGAGAAGAACATCGAGGAGGCCGTCGACCGCATCAAGATGGCCCTGCTCGAGGCCGACGTCAACCTGCGCGTCGTCAGGCGCTTCGTCAACGCGACGATAGAGGAGGCCAAGGGCGAGCGCGTCCTGCGCGCCGTCGACCCGGGCCAGCAGTTCGTCAAGATCGTGCACGACCGCATGGTCGCCCTGCTCGGCGACTCCAGGCAGGACCTGGAGCTCAGGGGGCCCGACGTCGTCAGCGTCGTGCTGCTGCTCGGCCTCCAGGGCTCGGGCAAGACGACGACCGCGTCCAAGCTGGCGCTCCACCTCAAGGGCAAGGGGCGCCGGGTCCTGCTTGCCGCCTGCGACCTCGTCAGGCCGGCCGCCGCCGAGCAGCTCGCGGCCCTCGGCGCCCAGGTCGGCGTCGAGGTCTTCCGCGGCGGCGGCAAGGACCCGCTCGCGGTTGCCAGGGACGCCCTGGCCAAGGCCAAGAAGGAGCAGTACGACGTCGTCATCGTCGACACGACCGGCCGCATGCAGGTCGACGAGCCGATGATGGCCGAGCTCGAGCGGATGCGCGACCTGTGCAAGCCCGACGAGGCGCTGCTCGTCGCCGACGCGATGACCGGCCAGGCCGCCGTCGACATCGCCAAGGCCTTCGACGAGCGCATCGGCATCACCGGCGTCATCCTGTCCAAGTTCGACTCGGACGCCAGGGGCGGCGCCGCGCTGTCCCTCAAGTCGGTCACCGGCAAGCCCATCAAGTTCGTCGGCGTGTCGGAGCGTCCCGACGGCCTCGAGCCGTTCTACCCGGACCGCGTGGCCGGCCGCATCCTCGGCATGGGCGACGTCGTCTCGCTCGTCGAGAAGGCCCAGGCGACCATCGACCAGGAGGAGGCCGCCGACCTCGAGCGGAAGATGGCCAACGAGTCGTTCACGCTGCAGGACTACCTGGACCAGCTCAGGAGGGTCAAGAAGATGGGCTCGATGAAGAGCCTCGTCGACATGATCCCGGGCCTGGCCGGCCAGGTGTCGGAGGAGCAGCTCGAGGCCCAGGACGTGAGGCACGAGGAGGCCATACTCCTGTCGATGACCAGGAAGGAGCGGCTGAACCACCTGATCATCGGCCCGACCAGGCGGTCGCGCATCGCCCGCGGCTCGGGAACCTCGGTCGCCGAGGTGGCCAGGCTGATAAAGAAGTTCGAGAAATCCAGGCTCATGATGAAGAAGGTCGTCAAGAATAAGAAGATGGCCCAGAAATTCATGGGCCGGTAGGCGTTCGCGGGCCGCTCGGGGACTTTACACGCCGGAATGCTTCGCGATATACTCTGCCCGCTTCCATGGACGCGTGTTCCGTGGCCAAGCCCAGAGTATGTACCACTGAAACGGAGAATACGATATGTCTAGACAATGCGATATCTGCGGCAAGGGCACGATCACCGGCAACACCGTCAGCAAGTCGAAGAACAGGGTCCGCAGGGTATGGCGCCCGAATATCCAGTCCGTCAAGACCATGATCGGCGGCACCGTGATCACCGTCAAGGTCTGTTCCCGTTGCCTCAAGGCCAACAAGATCGTCAAGTACGTCTGATCGACCGCATCGACGATCTACGAAGCCGTCCCGCGAGGGGCGGTTTTCTTTTAGGCGGCCGCCCGCCGTACGCCCCGTCCCGAGGCCGGCGCGACTTTCCCCCTTGCGGACTTCGTATCGATGGACTATAAATTCAACGATCGACCCTGTCGAACGCTAGTTCGAAGAGCGGCAAGGAGCATAGACGACTATGATCGCCAAGAGTGACATGCCCAATATCAACGATAAGAAACCCGAGGGCCTCAAGCCCGAGGGGACTCCGTATCGCGTGCTGATCGTCGATGACTCGATGTTCATCGCGAAGCAGCTCGGTCAGATCCTCACCTCGGAGGGCTTCGACGTAGTCGCTACCGCGAGCGACGGCCTGGCCGGCGTCGAGAAGTACAAGGAGCTGTCCCCGGGCATCGACCTAGTCACGATGGACATTACCATGCCCAAGATGGACGGCGTGACCGCGCTCGAGAAGATACTCGAGTACGACAAGAACGCCGTCGTCGTGATGGTAAGCGCGCTCGGCAAGGAGGACGTCGTCAAGAAGAGCCTCCTCCTGGGCGCCAAGAGCTATATCGTCAAGCCGCTCGACCGCAAGAAGGTCCTGGAGCGGATCCTCTCGATACTGAACCACTGACCGACGGCGGTATTGACGTTCCGGCCGGCGACGTGCATAATGCCCGGAGCCTCTTCGTAAGCTAAGCGTACTCGATCGGTTCGCCCCCGGGCGGCCGTCGGGTCCATAAGGAGAACCATCGTGCCCTGCGGAAGAAAACGCAAGCTCAAGAAGATAGCCACTCACAAGCGGAAGAAGAAGAAGAGAAAGAATCGGCATAAGACCCGCAAGTGACCGTGCGCTATCGCACCGGAACGGCCGCGGCCCGCAGGGCTCGGCCGTTTTTTTATTGCCCTAACGGCGAGCCGTACGTAGAATGGTTGCCATGGCACGTGATATAGACGTTTACCAGCTCCTCAAGACCTTCGCCTCCAGGACCAAGAACAACGTCCTGGACTATACCGCGTTCGCCCAGGCCATCCAGCGCCAGGCCAAGGCCTACGACCAGGCCGAGCCGCTCTACCGCGACCTGTCGCTGCATCCGGACGCGGTGCTCGTGCCGCGGCTCTTCCAGCTGGCCAGGGAGGGGCGGCTGTCCCTGCAGGCCGTCCAGAACCGCGTCGACCTGATCTACCTGCCCGAGGCCTTCACCGAGACGCTGCTGGCCGAGTACCGACGCATCGAGGAGAACCCGGACATACCCTTCCCGGACGAGGACTCGATGCGCCTGTCGGTGCCGCCCGAATGGATACAGGCGGTGTCGGTAGAGGCCGACCTGCCGGCCCTGGTCTCCTTCGAGGGCGACCGCCCCGTTCCGATCTACCGCCTCGTGTTCCCCGAGGGGCTCAAGCCGGTCGTCATCCTATCGGTGCTGGTCGGCGATAAGCTGCTCGAGTACGCGATCCTGAAGCTGCGCAACTACCTGCGCAAGGGCTCGAACCGCGACTTCATCCAGCAGCGGCTCGCCGGGGCCTTCTCCGGCAAGGACCGCATGCTCAAGGACGCGCTGACGAGCATACTGATCAAGCCGTTCGACTCGATGCAGGCGATGAAGCAGGGCGCCGGGGACTTCTCGTACTCGTTCTGGGCCTACCTGACCACCGCGGTGCGCAAGGACCTGTCGGGCAAGAGCGAGCTCATGCCCGACGACGTGGCGGCCTATCAGGCGTCCTACGTCGTCGACGTGTTCAATAACCACTACAAGAACCTGGCCCAGCGCGGCCAGGAACGCGAGTCCGCCTTCAAGTCGCTGTCGGTCATGCTCCGGAAGCCGCCGTACCTATACTCGATCGACCAGATCGTCGACTTCCGGGACGCGCAGGGCAGGCCGCTGCTCGGCAAGTACAGCCGCGAGGAGCTCGAGGCCTGGATACAGGAGCGCACGACCAAGGCGGCCGAGGGCGCGCTGCCGGAACTGCTGATACTCGGCTCGGCCGGCGGCTCGTCTAGCCAGGTCATAGCCAAGGAGACCCTGATACCCTACCTGGTCAAGGCGCTGCGCGACGCGCGCGCGTCGATCAAGGCGGCCGTCACCAGGGACTGGCGGGAAATCCTGGCCGACTTCGGCTCGTCGATATCGATGGAGGACGACGCCGCGTTCAGGACCGAGCTCGAGAAGCGGGTCGAGGCGCACTCGCCGGTGCTGTCGTCGATACTGCTGACCGCGCTGCCTATGCTCGTGTACCAGGAGGGCCGCAACGGCCGCGAGCCGTCGGAGGAGCTGGACCGCTGCTTCGGCGGTACCCGGATCGCCGGCGCCGACGTGCTGCTCGACCTGAACCGCAAGCGCCTGCTCGCCGACGTCAAGATGATGCTGCCGATCTGGTACTCGATACCGATCGTATCGTGGCTGCTCAAGCTGTTCCTGAAAGGGGCCAAGCGACGGGCCGGCAAGCGGGCCGTCGAGGCCGCGGCGTCGGCGCCGGGCCCGGAGCGGCCCGGCCAGGCGCCGGCGAATTCCCGGGCGATGGAGTTCAGCCAGATGGCGAGGGCGGCCGAGAAGGCCATGCTGCCGGCCGGCCGCACGCTCGACGAGCAGCTGCGGGCCCTGGCGGCGCGCTGGAACACGCTGCTCGACCCGGTGGCCAAGGCCAACCTGACCGAGGACATCAATTCCCTCGTCCGCGACTACCTGCGCACCACGCTCCGGTCGATGCGGCCGTCTGCCTTCACGCCCGACCGCATCGAGATGATGGCCGCCAACCTGGCCGATAGGCCGAACCTGCTCAAGATACGGAACCACCAGTCCCTCGAGGAGTACATCCGGCTCTACATGGTCAAGATGCTCAAGCGATGAGCGCGGCGCCGCGATCGGCTTGCGCTACGCGCGGCTATCGTATAGGATCGGCTGATAATGGACGATCCATACCCACCTAGCGGCGGAGGCCGCCCGTGAGCGCTTCACTACTGGGCGTAGCCTTCTGCCTCGTCTTCTCCGCGCTGTTCTCCTCGGTCGAGACGGCGTTCACCTCCCTGTCGCTATTCCAGATCGAGTCGCTCAAGAAGCGAGGCCGCGGCGGCGCTATCGTCGAGCGCCTGGCCCGCAAGCCCGACGAGCTGATATCGACCATCCTGATCGGCAACAACGTCGTCAATATCACCGCCTCGGCCCTGGCTACCCGCTGGGCGCTCGGGCTGTGGGGCGACTGGGCGCTCGGCATCGTGACCGGGGCGATGACCCTGATCGTGCTGATCTTCGGCGAGGTGACGCCGAAGCGCATCGCGCTGGCGCACAACGAGGGCGTCGCGATCGCGCTGGCGCCGCTGCTCCTCGTCTGCACCGTGCTGTTCAAGCCGTTCGTGCTGCTGGTCAACGCGCTCAGCTCGCTCGTCACGCGGCTGTTCGGCGATTCCCGGCCCGATTCCCTGTCGATGGACACGATGGTCCAGATGATGTCGATAGCCGAGCACATGGGCGTCATCGACTACGCCAAGAGCCGGATGGTCAAGAACGTGTTCAGGCTCGGCTCCACGACGGTGCAGGCCGTGATGACCCACCGCATCGACGTGTTCAGCCTCGAGGACTCGACGAGCCTCGAGGACGCGTGCCGACTGGCCTCCGAGGCCGCCGTATCGCGCGTTCCGGTCTACGTCGGCGAGAGCGAGAACATCGTCGGCGTCGTGTCCGTACGCGAGGCCGTAGCCGCGCTGCTCGCCGGCAACGGCCGCAGGCCCCTGTCCGAATTCATGGGAGAGCCGCTGTTCGTGCTACCGAACAAGACCGTCGGCGACCTGTTCGCGCTGTTCAAGAAGCGCCGCGAGACCTTCGCCGTCGTCATCGACGAGTACGGCGGCCTGGCCGGCATCGTGACGATGCGCGACATAGTCGAGGAGATCGTGGGCGAGATCTACGAGGACTCCGACGAGGCGTCGCGGGAGCGTATCGAGCGCCGCCAGGACGGCTCCTACCTGGTATCGGGCGACGCGCCGCTGTCGGTCATCGCCGAGATAGCCGGCGGGGAGCCGCCGAACCTGCCGTACGTCCAGACCGTCGCCGGCTACGTAGCCTGGGCGCTCGACCGCATAGCGGTGCCCGGCGACAAGGCCGAGACGCCCCTCGGCGGCTTCATCGTCACGGCGGTCGACGCTAACCGCGTGAGCGCGGCGGTTTTCCGCCCGGCGGGGAAGGACTAGGCGATGGTCGAGGCGGGGCGCGTCGTCAGGCTCGGCGTGGAGCGCATCGTCCCGGGAGGCGACGGCATCGGCCGCGTCGACGGCCGCGCCTGCTTCGTGCCGCTGTCGGCCCCGGGCGACCTGCTCGAGGCGCGCGTCACCGAGGCGCGGCCCGATTACGTCCGCGCCGAGATCGTCTCCGTGCTCGAGCCGGGACCCGGCCGGGTCGAGCCGCGCTGCCCGCATTACGGCGCGTGCGGCGGCTGCAACCTCCAGCACCTGTCGTACGAGGCCCAGCTCGAGGCCAAGCTCGGCATAGCCCGCGACGCGTGGCTGCGGGTCGGCCGCGCCGTCGAGGCCGGCTTCGCCATCGTCCCGTCCGCTCCGTTCGGCTACCGCAACCGCGCCCAGTTCCGCTATGACGGATCCGGCAGGCCCTGCTACGCCCGGCGCGCCTCGAACGAGCTCCTCGCCGTCGACTCGTGCCCGATACTCGCCGCGCCGCTCGAGCGCTGGCTCAGCGGCTCGGCTGGCGCCGAGCCGAGCCTCCCGGCCAAGGCCGGGAGGCCGTCGCGTAAGGCCGATCCGAGGGGCCGCGCGGAACCCGGCAAGCGTTTCGTCGCGTTCGGGCAGGACGCCGAACCGGGCTCGGGCGCAGCGCCGGGGACGGGCCGCGCGTACATCGAGGGCGTCGACGACGAGGCCGTCGCGTCGATCCTCGGCAGGAGCTTCCGCTTCGCCACGGCCGGCTTCTTCCAGAGCAACCTGGCCATGGTCGAGCGGCTCGTGCCCGCCGCGGTCTCAGGCTTCTCGGAGGGCGCCAAGGGCGACGCGGCCGCCGACCTGTACTGCGGCGTCGGCCTCTTCGGGGCCTTCCTCTCCGGCTCGTTCCGCAGGCTGGTCTGCGTCGAGCAGGAACGCCGCTCGATAGGCTACGCCTGCGTCAACGTGCCCCGCGGCGCGTCGTTCTCCGCGATGCGCATCGAGGACTGGACGCGCTCCGCTCAGGCCCGCGAGCGTTTCGACCTCGTCGTCGTCGACCCGCCGCGCTCCGGGCTCGGCCCGGCCGTCCGCTCGTGGCTGGCCTCGTCCCGCCCGTCCGTCGTCTCCTACGTCTCCTGCGACCCGGTCTCGCTAGCCCGAGACGCGGGCTTCCTCGTCGACTCGGGCTATACGGTCGAAAGCGCCGAGCTGTACGACTTCTATCCGCAGACCTCCCATATCGAGAGCCATGTCAGGTTCAGGGTCGACTAGGGCCGCCGCGACGCCGGGCCTCCGCCCGGCCGCGCCGCGAGCCGGGCTCGCGGCGCGCCTCGTCCAGGGCGCTACCCGAGCGGCCGCCGCGATCGCGCTCTCGGCGGCGGTCGCGTCCCAGCCGCTGTACGCCCAGGCCGCGGCGCCGCCCGCGCCGGCCGGAGGGGCCGCCGAAGGCAACGCCGCGGAGGTCCTGTTCCGCTTCCCGGTCGGCGGCGTCGTCACTTCCGGCCCGGTCGTCGCCGCGGGCCGAGTATGGCTCCTGTCCGATTCCCGTACGATGTATACCCTGACCGTCGACGGCGTCGCGATAGGCAAGCGGGCGCTGCCGGCGCGCCGGGCCGACTTCATAGTCGGCGACGCGTACGGCAGGGCGGCCGTCTCCGACGGCGCTACGGGGCTGTCGCTGATCAACAAGGCCGGCCAGGAGGCCTGGCGGGTCGAGCTCGGCGCCGCGCCCGGCTCGCCGCCCGCCTTCGCGCCGGACGGCCGCCTCTACGTCAGCGCGGGCGGCGAGCTGTCGGCCTTCGCGCCGAACGGGCGACGGCTCTGGCGTACCCGCCTCGGCGCCGCCCCGAGCTCGGCTATCGTCGTCGGGCCGGGCGGCGGCCCCGCGGTCGGCCTTTCGGACGGCCGAGTAGCGCTCTTCCATCCCGACTCGGGCATCGCTGCGGAACTGGAGCTCGGCTCGGCCCCGGTCGCGCTCGCGGCGACCGTCGACCGGCTGGCCCTCGGCCTCGAGGACGGCCGTATCGTCGTCCTCGAGGCGGACGAAGGTTCCGGCGCCCTATCGTCGGCGCCTGGCGCCCCTGATTACGCGGCGGCGCCGCGCCTCGGCTCCCGGCCCGTCGCCCTGGCCGCGGCGAGCGACGCCGTCTACGCGCTCGGCGCCGACGGGGCCTTGCTGGCCGTCGACGGGGTAGGAGCCGAGCTGTGGCGCCGGGGCGGGGTCGCGCCCGGCGGGCCGGCGGCGCTCGCCGCCTTCGACGGCCGCGCGATAGTGCTGACCCGGGCGGCCGTTACGAGTTACGGCCCCGACGGATCGGTATATCGTTCCCTTACGCTCAGGAACGCCGTATCCATGCCCGCGATAGCCCCGAGCGGCGCCGTGTTCTCGGGCGGAGCCGACTGGATACTCTACGCCTATCGCTTCGAGCGGCCGCTGGAGGCCGCGCCCGGCCCGGAGATCGCGCCGCTCGACCTGGAGGCGATCGACGCGATGGCCAGGGAGGAGGCGTTCTGGACCGTCGCGCCGTGGAGCGACGACGCGGCGATGGAACGGCTGTACGATATTGAAAAATCCCTGGAATCGGGTACTATAGGTATGGAATCCAGGCGAGCGGCGCTGTATCTTTCGGCGGTAGCCCTGGGACGGATGGACGCGCCGTTCGGTTCGGGACGAGCTCCGACGGGGCCGGCGCCCCGCGGGCCGCTACCGAGGGTCTACGCCTGCGGCCTGCTCGGGCGGATGGGCCTGCCCTGGGCGGTGCCCGCGCTCGTCGAGGCGTTCATGAACGACCCGGAGCCGTCGGTCAGGGCCGCGGCGGCCTACGCCGTGGCGACGATAGGACTCGACCCCGAGGGGCGGGCCCTCGGCGCCTTCGCGGAGGCGGCCGGCGGGAGGCTCGACGGGGCTACGGCCGGCGCCATAGTCGACGCGATCGACGGGCTGTACCGCGCGTCGGGCGCCCTCGACGACCGGTCCGGGATGCTGGCTTTATTGAGGATAGCGGGCGGCGACTACGCCCGGGATATACGATCCAAGGCCGAGAAGGCGCTGTCGCGCGTCTCGCGAGGCCGGTAACCGAACGAAGCGCGGCCGAGTCCGCGCCGGGAGGAGAGACGGGATGATACGAGGCAAGCGACTGGCTCTATTCGCGGCGATGGCCCTGGCGCTGTCCGCCGTCCCGCTCCCGGCCGACGACGCGCTGGACGTCGACGAGGCCGAGGTCTCGAGCGCCCAGGGGCGGGCGATCCAGTTCATCAACTACGAGGGCCCGCACGCGGTGATCGAGACCGCCGAGTCGATACGCGGCATAGGCCGCGCGCTCGGGCGGGCCGTCGCGGCCGGCGCGCTCAGGTCCGGCGAGGTCGGGCGCTACTCGGTGATCCACGCGGTCGACCCGGCCGTCCCGACCGGCTTCGACGCCGACATCGTCATGCTCGGCGAGGGCGCCCGCGTCGACCACGTCAAGAACGTGAGGCGCATCGTGGCCGGCTTCCTCGAGGAGGCCTACGGCTACTCGCCCGCGGACGCCGACACGCTCGCCGTATTCGTCACCATCTACAACGCCGTCTACCGCGGCGACATGGGCTACTTCGGCTCCCGCTACAAGCCCGTCGTCACGAAGGAGCTGTCACCGTCCACCGCCGGCATGTCGACCCGCTGGGACGAGTGGGCGGGCCGCTCCAGGATAGTCATACCGCTGTCCGGCCGCGCCGGCATGGGCGTCCTAGGCTCGGTCGACACCACCCCGATCACCGACGCGCCGACCGTGCAGAGCCTCAAGGACGAGTCGCCCACGGCCGGCGTAGAGGAGCGGATGGACGTCGTCGACATCAAGGAGCGGGCCCAGGACGAGGAGAAGGCCGCGATAGAGGTCGAGAAGGCGCGCATCGAGCGCGAGGAAGCCGCGATAGCCGAGGAGAAGGCGACGGCCGCCGAGGAGAAGCCGGCGGCCGCCGTCGAGGCCGAAGCCGCCGCGACGACCGGGCCGGGAGCGGCGCGCGCGGCCGAGGACGGCGCCGCGGAGAAGGGCGGCGACCAGGAAGCCAGCCTGGCGGTGTCGGAGAAGGCCCGCGAGGAGGACGCCGCCGCGGCCGAGCGCGAGACGACGGCCCGCGAGGCCCAGCTCGAGGCGGACAAGGCCGCCCTAGCCGCCCGCGAGGAAGCCGCGGCCGCGAAGGACGCCGAGATAGCCGCCGACCGCGAGTCGATCGCCGCCGACCAGAAGGAAGCCATCGGGACCGAAGTGAGCGCGGCCGCCGCCAAGGAAGCCGCCGGCGTGCCCCTGTTCGAGCTCGTCGACCCGAACCTGCCGTTCTCGCGCATAGCCCTCGTCGACCTCAAGACCGGCGAGGTGATCAGGCGCAGCGGCATCAACACGATACGCGCCGCGACCGCCCTCGACCTCGGCGACGCCTTCGTCGCGATAGCCGGGCAGGTCACCGGCTCCGGCGGGGCGGTCAGGCTGGTCCGTATAACTAAGGCCGATTACGCCGACCTGACCCAGGGCGCCGACGACGTCTTCGCCGACTCGCGGCTATGGAAGATCGGCACGTCGATCTACGCCGTCGTCAAGCGCGGCGAGCTCTGGGCCATAGGCCGCTTCGACCCCGTCAGCTTGGAGCTCAAGGCCACCTCGGCGCCGGTCAGCCGATGGACCTTCCTTACGGAGTCGGGCGGACGATTGGTCGCCCAGGGGCCCGGCGGGGCCTTCCTGGTATTGCAGGCGGAGGACTTGTCCACCGCCGCGGAGATAGCGCGGTGAGATCTTACGGATGGCAGCGATGCCATCCGTTTTTTTTGCTTTTCGGGCAGGGCGGGGCCCCGGCTTCGTCGCTTCGCCCGAGGTTCCCCTCGACATGCGCGGAGCATGCCTTCGGGGCCCCTCGGGCGTCGCGCCTCGCCGTCATCCCCGCCCTGCCCGAACAGCCGCTTCGGATCGGCGGGGCCCCGGTTTCGTCGCTCCGCCCGAGGTTCCCCTCGACATGCGCGGAGCATGAGCGGCGCGAATATAGCTACATACGGTTCGTAAAACTATAGAAGGAGCGAGTATGAAGAGGAACGGGCGATTCAAGGGGCGGTCGATCTGCGTGGTGGGGGACCTGTCGGCCGACGAGCAGCGCTACCTATACCGGAAGGCGCGGGAGCTGAAGGCCGAGCTGGGGGCGGGCGGCGACGCGGCGGGGTTCAGGATAGCCGATCCCGACTATTCGGCGTACCTCGTGTTCCTGGAGAACTCGACCCGCACCAGGGAGAGCTTCCGCAACGCGGCGCTGTTCCACCGCGTGCGCGCGACGATGTTCGACGCGGCCAGCTCGAGCTTCGCCAAGAACGAGAGCCTGACGGACGCGATCAAGATGCTCGTCGGCTACGCGCCGGAGTCGTGCTTCGTCATACGCTCCAAGCTCGAGGGCGTCTGCGGCTGGCTCGCCGACTACCTCGGGCCGTGGGCCGAGCGCTCCGGCTACGCGAGGCCGTCGTTCATCAACGCCGGCGACGGCAAGCACGAGCACCCGACCCAGGAATTCCTCGACGAGTTCAGCTTCCTCGAGCAGCTCGGCTGGAAGGACGAGCGCATCCACCTGGCCCTTATCGGCGACCTGCGCCACGGCCGCACGGTACACTCGAAGGCAGACGGGCTGCGGATCTTCAAGGACGTGGTAGTCGACCTGGTGGCCCCGCCCGAGCTGGCCATGCCGCCCGAGTACGTCGCTAGGATGCGGCGGAACGGTTTCGAGGTGCGCGAGTGGGGCTCGCTGGACGAGTACCTGGCCTCCGGGAAGGCCGCGGCCATCTGGTACTTCACCAGGCTGCAGCTCGAGCGCATGGGCGAGTCGGTGCTCGAGAAGGCGCCGGCCCTGCGCCGCGCCGTGACCTTCCGCAGGGACATGCTCGATCGCCTGCCCGACGGCGCCCGCTTCTACCATCCGTTGCCGCGCGACCGCCTGGCCCCGACCATCCCCGGCTTCCTCGACGACACGGCCCTGAACGCGTGGGACGCCCAGTCCGCCAACGGCTACTACACCAGGGCCGTGCAGATGGCGATGCTCTCGGGCGCGATCGGCGACGACTTCGAAGGCGAGGGGCCGGCGAGCCGGCCCGACGACGAGGCCTTCGTCGTCGAGGCCGCCATCAATCCGAGGAGCAAGCCCGAGTACAAGGTGGGCATCAAGCCGGTCGAGTCGGGCCTGGTCATCGACCATATCGCCTCCGGCGAGCCGATCGAGGAGATATGGAACCGCGTCGACAAGATACGGCGCGTGCTCGGCCTCAACCTGCGCTCGTCTCACGGCGTCTACCATACCAACTCCGGCGCCTACAAGGGCATCGTATCGGTGCCGGACCTCCTGAGCTTCGGCGAGAAGGAGCTGAAGCGGCTCGGCGCCGCGTCTCCGGGCTGCACGCTGAACCTCGTGCAGGACGGCGCCGTCGTCAGGAAGTACCGGCTCGGCATGCCGCCGCGCATCTACAACTTCGACGACATAGCCTGCCGCAACGAGAACTGCGTGTCGCACCCGTCGCACCAGGAGCACGTCGAGACCTCGTTCGAGCGCAGGCGCGGCGGCGACGCGTTCGTCTGCCGCTGGTGCGAGCGCGAGCACTCGTACTCGGAGATCTGGCGCGACTAGGCGGGCGGGGCGGCCGCCGTCCGACGGGTAGGCGCGCCGCCCCGGCGTCCGGGGCGACTACGGCTTCCGGGCCGCCGGACGTCAGTACGCGTCCTCGTCGATATCGGAACGGTCGGCTATCAGCCGCCTGAAGCGGGCTAGGCCGGCCTCGACGGCGGGCCGCTCGATGGACGGCAGCCGCCGCCCGAGCTCCGCTACGACGGCCTCGGCCGCCCGCTTCGACAGGTTGCGGTACACCGCGGCCCGCGACTCGTCGTCGAGCCCGGCGAGCGCCGCGACCAGCTCGCCCTCGTCGATCTCCCTGAGCGCCAGCTGCAGGATCACGTTGTTGCGCTTGACGTCGTCGAGGTAGCCGTCGAGCCGCTCCCGAGGCGGCGCCCCGTCCGCGGCGGCGCTCGCGCGGCGGGCCCGGGCCAGCCTGGAGACGATAGCGGCCGCCAGCGCGGCGATGGCGACGTACGCGGCGACGACGATCGGCAGCGAGGCCGCCGGATCCGCGGCCTGGCGCTTGATGACGATGCCGGCGTAGGCCCAGATTACGACGAGGCCCGAAGCGACGGCGCCCCGGGCGAGGACGAGGGCCATGCCGATCGCGGCGCCGGCGGCTATGACGACGACCGTCCAGGAACGGTCGCTCAGGCCGAAGCCGTCCCATCCGTACCGGACGAGCAACGCGGTCGCGTTGGCTATCGTCGCGACGCATATCCAGCCGAGGTAGACGAGCACCGGCTCCCGCAGGAAGAATCGGCCGGCGCGGCCCGGGTATCGGCGCGAGCGGCCCGCCTCCATCATCGCGACCAGGGTGCCCAGGATCCCGAGCATGACGATCATCGACGCGGCGAGGAGCCGCCAGTGCCAGGCGAATATCCAGGCGACGTTGAGAGCGGCGTTCGCGCAGAACAGGATGCCGTCGACCGGCCGCCAGGCCCCGGCGCCCGGCTCGCCGAAGGCGGCGGCGATCGCGGCTATGACGTAGCCTAAGAGGAGGGCGTAGATCAGCCCCCAGACGGCGAACGTCAGGCCGGCGGGGACGAACAGGTTCGGCAGCTCGTCCGACAGCTGGCCGGTATTGACGCCGTTAAGGGGCAGGGCGTTCGCCAGCCCGTTCACGGCGATCATCGCGACGAGCATGACCGCGCTCGCTACGGCCCAGATCCTGGTCGACGGCTTGTCCATGGCGTCCCCCCGGAATGCGGATCGGGCGGCGAACGCCGCCCGTCCAGTAAATCATAGCGGCTCGGCCGGCCGAATGGAAGGCGAGGGGCGTCGCGAGGGGCGTCGGGCGAGGCTAGGGAACCCGCCGTGACCCGGGCGGGCCGAGGCGCCGGCGCAGCTCGTACATGAGCACGCCCGCGGCGACCGAGACGTTGAGCGAGTCGACGTGGCCGTACTGCGGTATCGATAGCGCGCCGTCGCAGCGCTCCTTGAGCAGCCGCGAGACGCCGGAGCCCTCGGCGCCGAGCACCAGGGCCACGCGGTCGGGCAGGTCGGCCTCGGGCAGGGACTGGCCGCCCATGTCGGCCGCGTAGGTCCAGTAGCCGGCTTCCTTGAGCCGCTCGAGGGCGCGGGCCAGGTTCGGGACGCTGGCGGTCGGCACGTACGAGACCGCGCCCGCCGACGAGCGGGCTACCGTGTCGGTCTCCTTCGCGGCGCGGCGCTCCGGCGTCACGACGAGGTCGGCGGCGAACACGTCGGCCGAGCGCAGTATGGCGCCGAGGTTGTGGGGATCCTCTATATGGTCGAGGACGATGACGAAGGACCGCTCCGGCGTTCCCGGACCGCGCCGGGCCTCGAGCCAGGCCTCGAGGCTCGGTTCGGCGGCGGCGGGCGCCTCGTCGAGCGCTATGGCCGCGCCGCGGTGGTCCGGCGCGACGGCGTCGAGCTCCTCGCGCCGCGCGGCCCTGCGGCTGACGCCGGCCTTGTCGGCCAGCTCGATGATCTTCTTGATGCGCGGCCCGGCCGCCGCGACGAGCAGGGTGGCGTTCCTCGCCTTGCCGGAGCGGACGAGCTCTTCCATGGCGTGAAAGCCGGTGATGTACGTCATGCGGCGATACTATCCTGAGCGGGCCGTCCGAGCCTACGGCATCACCGCGAATTCCTGCACGATCTGGATCGCGTTCTCGACCGCCTCGACGCCGGATACCGCGCCGGCCGCGGCGCTGGCCGCGTCGATCGCGCTCTGGGTATTGGCGACGCCGTGCAGCGTGACCCGCGAGCCCTTCACGTCGGCCTCGACGAAGTGGACCGGGATGCGCCTGGCGTATACGATCTCGGTGATGACGTCCTGGCCGAGCCGCAGCTCCGCCATGCGCTTCATGCAGGCCTTCTCGTTCTCCTGGGAGACGATCAGCGCGCGCAGCTGGTCGATGATGCGGGCCACGGTGGCGGGATGCTCCCTGCCGGTGTTGATAGTCAGGTCGTAGTAGACCGGATCCGTCCAGTTGGCGCCGAAGAAGTAGTCGTGGAAGCCGGCGCGGTCGCGGTCGTTCTGCTTGAGCAGCAGCTCGGCTCGCTTGTCGTCGCACTGGAAGCGGGTACGGACGCGCTGCAGCCTCACGTCGCGCGGCGCGACGAGCTTGACCGATATGCAGCCGGGGATGCCCGCGAAGATCGCGAAGCCGCCGCGGCCGGCTATGATGCAGTCGCCGGAGGCCGCCTCCTCGTACAGGACCGTCTTGAGGAAGTGCAGGTAGTCGTCGCGGTCCTGGGACAGCGACGCCCAGAAGCCGGGCTTCTTCTCGTCGTACTTGGCGCGGGTCTCGGAGGAGATGCCCTTCTCCGCCATGCGCGCCTCGATGTACTCCTTGTTGATAGCCTTGTAGCCCGTGATCGCGGCCAGCTCCTGGATCGTCTCGTCGCCGAGCGCCGCGAATTCCCTAGCTATGCTAATGACCGCCATAGGGCCTCCTTCCGGGAACGGGGCTCCCCGTTCCCCCGCCTATGGTAAACATAGGGCCGTACGGCCCGATTGTCAAATCGCGGGCGGCCTGGCGGCGCCGGCTTCCCACGCGCGGCCTCCGTCGATATAGTCGAGCCATCATGCAGCGAATCGGCGAACTGGCGGCCTTCGGCACGGCTATCTGCTGGACCGTGTCATCGATGTTCTTCGAGCGGGCCACGAAGCGCGTCGGCGTCCTGGCGGTCAACTTCTACAAGCTCGTCTTCGCGTTCGGCTTCCTCGTCGTCGCCGGCGCCGCGTCCCGGGGCATGCCCCTGCCGCTCGACGCGCCGAGGGACGCGTGGATCTTCCTGTCGCTGTCGGGCCTCGTCGGCTTCGTCGTCTCCGACATCTTCCTGTTCACCGCGTACAAGACCATAGGCTCGCGGATCACCCTGCTGTTCATCGCGCTGTCCCCGCCCCTTACCGCGGCCCTCGGCTTCCTGTTCCTCGGCGAGACCATGCGGCCGCTGGCCATCGTCGGCATGGGCCTGGTCGTCGCGGGCATCGTGATCGCCGTGCTCGGCCGGCGCGACCCGTCGGTCAAGGCCAGGATGAGCCGCGACGACAAGCGCGGCTACTTCTTCGCGCTGTTCTCGGCCATAGGCCAGTCGGTCGGCATGATATTCACGAAGCGCGGCATAGGCGACTACGACGCGCTGTCGGGTACCCAGATACGCGTGCTCATCGGCGTCGTCGGCTTCGCGGTCGCCTCCGTCCTGGCCGAGCGCGGCCGCAACCTGAGGGCGGCCGTCCGCGACGCGCCGGGCATGAAGGCCACCTTCAACGGCGCCATCTTCGGGCCGTTCATCGGCGTCGTGCTGTCGCTGTACGCGGTACAGCAGACCAACGCCGGCGTCGTCTCGACGCTGATGGCCCTGTCGCCGGTCCTGATCATCCCGCCGACCATACTCCTGTTCAAGCAGAAGGTGCGGTTCCTGGAGATAGCCGGGGCGATTATAGCCGTAGCGGGCTCCGCGGTATTTTTCCTATAGGCTTGCGGATAGTCCGAAACGGGCCTATCCTATCCTCATGCCTATCACCTTCTATTCCCAAGGGGCCGCCCGCGAGGTCACCGGCTCCAAGCACATCCTCGACGTGGACGGGACCCGTTACCTGGTCGACTGCGGCGCCTTCCAGGGCAAGCGCGACGAGTGCGACCGCAAGAACCGCGAGCTCGTCGCCGACCCCGCCTCGATCGAGGCCGTGATACTGACCCACGCCCACTACGACCACTGCGGCCTCCTGCCGCTCCTCGTCAAGCGCGGCTTCAAGGGCGACGTCTACTCGACGCCGGCTTCCCGCGACCTGGCCAACCTGATCATGATGGACTCGGCGCGCATCCAGGCCCGCGACGCCCAGTACCTGTCCAAGCAGGCCGCGAAGCGCGGCCAGGGCTTCGACTGGAAGCCCCTGTACGACGAGGTCGACGCCATAGAGGCCGTCGGCCAGTTCGTCACCGCGTCGTACGATAGGCCGATGCGGATCGGCCGCGACCTGAGGATGGCCTTCCGCGACGCCGGCCACATCCTCGGCTCGGCCACCGCCCACGTGACCGCGACCGATTCTAGCGGCCGCTCGGTGCGCATCGGCTTCTCCGGCGACCTCGGCCGTCCCGACAAGCCCATCATACGCGACCCGCAGCTCATGGAGCCGGTCGACTACCTCGTCGTCGAGAGCACCTACGGCGACCGCCGCCACGAGTCGACGACCGACGCGATGGACCGCCTCGCCGAGGTGGTCAACGCCACCGTCGAGCGCGGCGGCAAGATCATCATCCCCGCGTTCGCGATCGAGCGCACGCAGGAGCTCATCTACTACTTCCACCTGCTCGTCGACCAGGGCCGCATACCCAAGATCCCGATCTGGGTCGACTCGCCGATGGCCGTCAACGCCACGAGCATCTTCCAGGTGCACCCCGAGTGCTACGACCTGGAGACCCACGAGGCCTTCATCCGCCACCACAACAACCCCTTCGGCTTCAACGAGCTGCGCTTCTCCACCAGCGTCGACGACTCCAAGATGCTCAACCGCATGGAAGGGCCGGCGATCATCATGTCGGCAGACGGCATGTGCGAGGCCGGCCGCATCCAGCACCACCTGATCCACAACATCTCCGACGACCGCAACACGATACTCGTCGTCGGCTACATGGCCGCCAACACCCTCGGCCGACGCATCCGCGACGGCCAGAAGGAGGTCCGCATCCACGGCGACCCCTTCAAGGTCAAGGCCCGCGTCGAGGAGATCAAGGCCTTCAGCGCCCACGCCGACTACCAGGAGACCTGGGACTGGATCAGCCGGATGGACACCTCGTCGCTCAGGACCGTGTTCCTGGTCCACGGCGAGGACGAGGCGGTCGAGGCGCAGAAGCGCTTCCTCGAGGGCAAGGGCCTCAAGGACGTGCGCATCGTGGAGTACGGCGAGCGCTATAGCCTCTAGGACCCTATCCATGTCGACGATATACCGTGCGTACGCGCGCCATGCGGCGCGCCGCCCGGAGCGCCCCGCGCTCCGGGCGCCCTTCGTACGGGCTATAGCGCTATCGTAGTTCCTCGAAGCTTGTGAAACGTCTCATGCGGCTACTATCGAGCGTGGCGCAGAGCCCTCGCCGCTACCGCGCATAGCGGTGCCTGAGCGATCGCCACAAGCTTCGAGGAACTAGGAAAAGCTTTGGCCGCGGTTTGATCGACTTGGTTTTATATTCGGATCTGAAGTGGTGATATTATAACTAATTAAAGTAAAGTAATATAATTAATAAAGTAATTTATTTTATTTAAATAAACAAATTCGTTGCAATAAACAAAAACCAGATTTATATTCGACGCATGTCAGTAATTGTTATGAACGATTCAGAAAACTTAACAATCCGCGTAGCCGGTCGTCCGGCGACCGTCGCCGAGATCGACGAGCTGGGCGACGACTTCCGTTCGGCGATAGCCGGCGGTTCCCTCGGCGTAGTGGTAGACCTGTCGGAGGTCGGCAAGCTCGACGTAACCTTCCTGCAGCTCCTCGTGTCGCTGCGCGCGACCCTGGCTCGCGCCGGCCGGTCTCTGTCATGCCGCGGCCTGTCCCCGGATCATCCGGCGCGTCGGCAGGCCGCGGCGCTCGGCCTTTCGGCCGCCTTCGACGGCTGCGAGGAGTCGCCGCGATGAACTTCGAGGACAACAAAGGCCTCTTCGTGGAGGAGGCGCGCGAGCTCCTCGAGGCTATCGAGGCGAAGCTGCTCGAGCTCGAGGACCGGCCGCGCGACGAGGCCATCGTCGACGACGTGTTCCGTTCGCTCCATACTATTAAAGGCTCGGGGTCGATGTTCGGCTTCGACGAGATGACCGCCTTCGCGCACGGGCTCGAGAACCTATTCGACGACGTGCGCAAGGGCCGCCTCGGCGTCACCCGCGAGGTCATCGGCCTGACCCTCGAGTCGGTCGACTGCCTGTCGTCGCTGCTCGAGGGGCGCGACGACGAGGCGGCGCGGGCCAGGGGCTCGATAGAGTCGCGCCTCGAGGCCGTCAGGCGCGGGGCCGGCGCGAACGCGGCGGACACGGCAGGATCGGCCGGGGCGTCCAAGGGCATCGTGCCGATAGACGCGGACGACGACGCGTCCGAGGCGGGCCTGACGAACGTCTACCGCGTTCGCTTCAAGCCGGACGCGGACATCCTCGGCCGCGGCGTCAAGATAGAGAACCTGTTCGCCGAGCTGGCCGAGCTCGGCGACGTCGCCGCGGTGGCCGACGCCTCGCGCGTGCCGGAGCTCGACGGGCTCGAGCCGTCGTCGCTCTACCTGTCGTGGATAGTCGACGTGTCGACGACGGCGAGCGAGGCGGACGTCTCGTCGGTCTTCATGTTCGTCGAGGACTACGCCGAGCTCCGTATAGAGCGCCTGAGCGTGGTCGACGCCGAGGGCAAGCCGGCCGTACCGCCTATCGGCGAGATCCTGGCGGCGCGCGGCGCGCTGGCGCGCGACAGCATAGCGGAGATACGCGGTCGGCAGAAGCCGTTCGGGGAGCTGGCGCTCGAGTCCGGCAAGGTCAGCAAGCCGGAGCTCGAGGCCGCGCTCGCCGAGCAGCGCATGGCCAAGGCCGCCGGCCGGGAGCGCGAGAGCAAGAAGGAGTCGGCGAGCATACGGGTCCGCAAGGAGAAGCTCGACTACCTGGTCGACGCGGTCGGCGAGCTCGTGATACTCCAAGCGCGGCTCCGCCAGGCCGCGGCCGAGGCCGGGCTGGACGAGTTCTCGGGCATAGCCGAGGATCTGAGCCGGCTGACCGACGAGCTGCGCGACGCGACGATGAACATACGCATGGTGCCGCTCGACGAATCGTTCTCGGGTTTCCCGCGCCTGGTCCACGACCTGGCGTCCCAGCTCGGCAAGGAGCTGAACCTGACCGTACGCGGCGGGTCCACCGAGCTGGACAAGAACATCATCGAGTCGCTCAAGGATCCGCTCGTGCACATCGTCCGCAACTCGGCCGACCACGGCGTCGAGGCGCCGGACGAGCGCGAGCGCGCGGGCAAGCCGCGGGCCGGGACCATAACGATAGAGGCCCGCCAGCAGGGCTCGCGCGTGGAGATAGAGATAGCCGACGACGGTGCCGGCCTCGACCTGGAGCGCATCCGCGAGCGCGGCGTCGAGCGCGGCTTGATCGACGCGTCGGAGCGCGACCCCGAGCGCATCAAGCAGCTGATCTTCGAGCCCGGCTTCTCGACCGCGCGCCGGACCACCGGCGTCTCGGGCCGCGGCGTCGGCATGGACGTGGTCATGAGCAACCTCAGGCGCCTGCGCGGCGACGTCTCGATAGTCTCGGAGCGAGGCAGGGGTACCGCCATTACGCTTTCTATACCTCTGACGCTCGTGATCGTAGACGGCCTCCTCGTGCGGGTCGGCGGGGTGCACTACGTGGTCAACCTGAGCCAGGTGCTCGAGTGCGTCGACGAGCCGGCCGCGGATAGGGCCGGCCGGGCGGCCCGCGGCTTCATCGACCTGCGCGGCCGTACCGTCCCTATCGTCGACCTGCGAGCGCGCTTCGGCCTCGGCCGCGGCGACGATACGGCCGACCGGCGCCTAGTGATCATCGACGACGACGGCTCGGTGATAGCACTGTGGGTCGACGCCGTCGTCGGCAAGCAGCAGGTAGTGATCAAGCCGTTCACGATGGACCTGCGCCAGATAGCCGTAATCGCCGGGGCTCGGTGGCCCTTATCCTCAACTCGAGAGAGATCGTCAAGACCATGAGGCGCGACGAACGCGCCCAAATAAAGGAGTAATCATGAATCTCGGAATCCGCGCGAAGCTATGGCTTGGCTTCCTGGTCATCACCGCCCTCGGCGTCATCATCGGAGTGGTCGGCATAGTCAACCTGAACGGGATGAACAAGGCTGACACGATACTGTACGAGAATGCGACCCTGCCGGTACAGTACGCGAGCAAGATCGAAGGCTATGTGCATCGGCTTCGAGCGAATTTGAACGCCGCCTTCATAGAGAATACCCCTGATCGAATCGCCTACTACGCAGAAAGGCGAGTAGGCTACTTCGACGAGATAGCTAGGTTGGGCGCCCTATTCGCGGAGTGCGTAACGACCGAAGAAGAACAAGCTATGCTCGACGCGACCGTTCCGCTCAGGATGAAGCTCAAGGAGCAGGACGAGGCCGTACAGCGATTACTCGAGAGAGGCGACTTCGTTCAGGGTGAGAGTCGCTTGCTGAAGGAGTATAGAGCCGCGTACGACGCCTATACCGAGAACTTGGATAAGCTGGTTTCTTACAATGTGAATATGGCCAAGTCGACCTCCGCCGGTAACGACGCACTGGCCCACCAGTCGACTATCCTCCTGCTCGGCGTCCTCGGCGTCAGCCTGGCGGCGGCCCTGCTCCTCGCGTGGTTCCTGAGCGGCTCGATCATGAAGGTGGTCGACGTGATCGAGGAGAACGCCCAGGGCGTCAGCGACGGCATCACCCAGGTCTCGGGCGCCGCGGAGAGCCTGGCCCAGGGCTCCAGCGAGCAGGCCGCGAGCGTCGAGGAGGTGTCGGCGAGCATCGAGGAGCTGACCGCGACGATCAGGCAGAACGCCGACAACGCCGGCCAGACCGAGAAGATAGCGACCAAGTCGGCCGCGGACGCGCGCGAGGGCGGGGCCGCCCTCCGAGCGCGTGCTGGTGATCCAGGCGATAGCCACCCAGACCAACCTGCTGTCGCTCAACGCGGCGATCGAGGCCGCCAGGGCGGGCGAGCACGGCCGAGGCTTCGCGGTGGTGGCGAGCGAGGTGCAGAAGCTGGCCGAGCGCAGCTCGACGGCGGCCAAGGAGATCGAGGAGCTGTCTCGCTCGAGCGTCGGCATAGCCGAGAAGGCCGGAGCGATGCTAGCCGAGCTCGTGCCGAACATCCAGAGGACCGCGGACCTGGTCTCCGAGATCAACGCGGCCTCCGGCGAGCAGGCCGGCGGCGTGCAGCAGATCAACGCCGCGATCCAGCAGCTCAACTCGGTGATCCAGGAGAACGCGTCCGGCTCGGAGGAGATGGCCTCGACCGCCGAGGAGATAGCCGCCCAGACGATGGCGATGCGCGACGAGGTGACCTTCCTGAAGACCGGCCGCAGGACCGGCGCCGTCGCCGCCCCGGCCGCCGCCGGGAAGGCTCGCGCCGCCGACAAGCGTCCCGAGCCCAAGGCGGCCGCCGCCAAGCCGGCTTCCAAGCCCGTCGCCAGGCCCGCCGACTCCAAGCCCAGGAGCGCCAAGACGGCCATCGTGCCGCTGTCGCGGGACGCCGAGGACGACGAGTTCGAGAGGTTCTGAGCATGACCCAAGCCAACGAGACCGCCCGCGACGGCGCGGCCGGCTCCCACCAGTACCTGCGCTTCACCCTCGCCGGCGAGGATTACGCCTTCGACGTGGTCAAGGCCCGCGAGGTGCTCGCGCTGGTCAGGATCACCCCGCTGCCCTGCTCGATGGAGCACTTCGCGGGCGTGATCAACCTGCGCGGCAGCATCATCCCGATCATGGACCTGCGCAAGAAGTTCGCGATGGGCTCGCCGGCGGCCGACTTCGGCTCGGGCGCCGGCGCCTACATCGTCGTGATCGAGGTCGGGGGCCGCGACGACCTGTCGGTGGTCGGCGTACTGGTCGACTCGGTCAAGAGCGTCGTGCGCTTCGACGACGCCGAGCTGGAGCCGGCCCCGAAGTTCGGCATGCGGGTCGACTCGGCGCTGATCAAGGCGATAGCCAAGCGCGACGAGCTGTTCATCACGGTGCTCGACTCCGACAGGCTGTTCTCCGAGAAGGAGCTCAGCCAGGTCGCCGCCGTAGAGGCCGGCCCGTCCGCAGCCGAGGCCCCGGCCAAGGCTCGGCCGAAGGCCGAGGGCGAGGCGAAGACCGAGCCCGTAGCCTAGTCCCCATCGTCGCCCCGGGCCGCAGGGCCCGGGGCGACCTTCCCATAGCCATACCAATCGACGTTCCTCGTCACGTACATGACGAGCGCGACCGCGGCGAACGCTCCGACCGCGCCGAAGAGCAGGGCGCTGTCCTCCGAGCGCAGGGTCGCGTACAGGTACAGGTACGACAGCCCCATCACCGGGGCCATGTACCAGGCCTTGCGGATATCCTTGAACGTCGACCACGAGTACAGGAAGGTCAGCCCGCCGGTCGCCGACGCCGCGATCAGGTAGGCCGCCCCGAACGCGACCCGCTCAGACAGCGACAGGAGGAGCAGGTAGAAGACCGTGTTGGCCACGCCGGCCAGCAGGTATTGGATAGGGTGCACGGCCCGTCGCGCGAACAGCTCGAGCAGGAACAGCGTCAGGAACGGCACGACGACGAACAGGAGTGCGTGCTTCGCGGCCCGCTCGGACAGCGCGTAGCGGTCGAGCGGCTCGAAGAAGTCGACGCCGAAGTAGAAGCGGTCCAACGCGCCCGGCGATAGCTCGCCCGAGCGCCAGTACGACGGGATGCCTCGGCTCAGGTCGCTGACGCTCCAGGCGGCCGAGAAGCCGCCGTCGCCGAGCTCGCGGTCGGCCGGCAGGTACTCCCCCCGGAACGACGGCGAGGCCCAGTCCGACGACAGGGACGCCTCCGTCGAGGATCCGAGCGGCAGCAGCCTTACGCGGCGGCCGCCCTGCACCGAGGCCGTCAGCGCGAAGTCGGCGGCCGCGCCCGGACCGAGCGGCGCCGCCGCCTTGACGCCGCCCGACAGGAGGCCGAGGCCCGCGTCGCCCGGCTTGAACGCGAGCGGCGCGCCGTTCCACGAGGCGCCGTCGATGCCGCGCAGTCCCTTCTGGCTCTCTATCGCGACGACCAGCTCGGCGTCGCCGAGGAGGGCCGTCTCGTCGCCGCGGAGGCCGGCGAGCGCCTCGGCCGCGTCGAAGCGCCCCCCTACGGCGATAGTGCCGGAGAACACCGGCACGCCGAAGACGCCGCGGCTCCTCGTCTCGCTCCGCAGCTCGGCCTCGAGGCCGAGGGCCGTCGGGGCGACCCAGAGATCGAAGGCCGTCGTCCGACGCTCGACGGTCTCCGCCCCGCCGTCTCCGCGCCTGAGCGTCTCGTCGGTCCGCAGGCAGGGTATCCTGAGGAGCGGGCCCGCGAGCCTCAGCTCGCCGCCCCACGACTCGACGATCTCGTCGGCCGCCTCGTCGGCCCGGTCCGCTCGCTCGTCGACGACCCGCCTGACCAGGCCCGTCGGGATCAGCATGACCAGGACCAGGAAGGCTATCAGGGCCGCCTTGAAGCCCATGCTCCCGGTGATTCTCCGTACTACGTCCATAGTCTCTCCTTCCTTAGTTCCTCGAAGCTTGTGGCCGGCGATGGAACGATACCGCCGGCGCTACCCGGAGGGCCGTACGCCTACGGCGCGTAGCGCTCCCGGGCTATCCGCCACAAGCTTCGAGGAACTAGCACAGGCTACCCCGCCAATCGGGCCTCCGTATGGCCGGAAGGTGGCAGCATTCCGGCTTTCGCCCGCCCGGGGATTCACGCGGCCGCGCGGCCGTGCTATCCTCGCCCCGGATGAACCGCATAGCAGTCGTCGACGACGAGAAGAACATACGCGAGACGATCAGGCTGGCCCTCGAGCGCGAGGGCTACGCCGTCGAGGAGTACGCCAACGGCGAGGAAGCCTGGGCGGCGTTCAGGCCCCGGTGGCCGGACCTGGCCATCCTGGACATCATGATGCCCAGGATGGACGGCATGGAGCTGTGCCGGCGCGTCAGGGCCGAGTCCGCGATGCCGATCATCTTCCTTTCGTCGCGCGACGACGAGCTCGACCGGGTGCTGGGCCTCGAGTCCGGCGGCGACGACTACGTGTGCAAGCCCTTCGGCATGCGCGAGCTGACCGCCAGGGTGCGGGCGGCGCTGCGCCGCGCCTCGCCCGGCGTCGCCTCGTCGTACGGGCTGCGCGCCGGCAGGCTGGAGCTCGACGACGAGCGCTACCTGGTGCGATGGGACGGCCGGGAGGCGGCGCTGACGGTGACCGAGTTCCGTATGGTACGGAGCCTCGCCGAGCATCCCGGCGCGGTGCGGACCCGGGAGCAGCTGATGCGCGCGGCCTTCCCCGAGGACGCCTGGCCGAACGACAAGGCGGCCGACAGCCATATCAAGCGGATACGCGCCAAGCTGTCCGTCGTCGATCCCGCCTTCGACGGCATCGAGACGGTCTACGGGCTCGGCTACCGACTGGGCCGCGAGGCGAGCCGGGCGCGATGAGGCGGCGCTTCGTCGGGCGCCTGTCGGTGCGCCTCCTGGCCTTCAACCTGCTGCTCGTCTTCCTGCCGCTCGCCAGCCTCCTGTACCTGGATACCTACGAGAAGCAGCTCCTGGAGATGCAGGAGGCGTCGATGATCCAGCAGGGCCGCGTGTTCGCGTCGGCGATGGCCGGCGCCGACCTCGCGGCCGAGTCGACGGCTATACTCGCCCGCCTCGGCGCCAGGGTCGACTCGAGGATCAGGGTGGTCGACTCGGGAGGGCGGCTCGTCGCCGACTCCGCCGCCGCGTCGCGGCACGAGGCGGCCGCCGACATGGCCGAGGCCGCGCCGTCCCCCCCGGACCCGGCAGGCTCGCCCAAGGCCAACGAGCGCGTGCTGTACCGGACCTTCGTATCGCCGATCAACGCGATCAGGCGCTGGCTCCTCCCGCCGCGCGAGTCGTACGACTCCGGCGAATTCTATTCGGGCGCCGCGACGCTGCTCGGCCCCGAGGTCCAGTCGGCCCTGTCGGGCCGCTACGGCTCCATCACCCGCCTGTCGACGGGCGGCCAGGTGTCGGTCAACCTGTACTCGGCCATCCCGGTCTTCGGCTCCACCTCGAACGAGGTCATAGGCGCGGTGCTCGTGTCGCGCTCGACCTACGGCATCCTCAGGCAGCTGTACGAATTGCGCCTCGAGGTCATCAAGGTGTTCGTCTTCTCGCTCGCGGCCGCCCTGCTCCTGTCCGTCGCGCTATCGATGACCATCACGGTGCCGATCGTGCGGCTCAAGCGCCAGGCCGAGGGCGTGCTCGACCGCTCGGGCCGGTTCAGCGGCCGCTTCACCGGCCTCAGGCGCGGGGACGAGATAGGAGACCTGAGCCGCGCGCTGTCGGACCTGTCATCGAGGCTCGAGCGCCGCATCGGCTTCATCGACGGCTTCACCGCCGACCTGCTCCACGAGCTCAAGAACCCGCTGGCGGCGATACGGGGCGCGGTCGAGCTGGCCCTGTCCGAGCCGGACGACGCCGACCCCGCGGGCGATCTCGCCGGCGGCTCCCGCGAGCGCGGCCTGCTCCTGCGCGTGCGCGACGAGGAGCTGCGCATGGAACGGCTCCTGTCGCGGCTGCGCGAGCTGGGGCGCATCGACAACGGCATGGACGACGAGGAGGCCCCGCTCGTCGACCTGGCCGAGCTGGCGCCGCTGATCCTGTCCCGGTACCCCCATAAGGACTATCCGACGGTCCGGGTCGCCTTCGATAACCGGGTCGAGGGGCCGGCGATGGTCCGGGCGAATCCCGACCGGCTCACCCAGCTCCTGTCCAACCCGGTGGACAACGCCGTGTCCTTCTCGCCGGCCGGCTCGACCGTATCGGTGCGGCTATCGGACGGCTCGCCGCTCGGGCTGTCCGGCTACGTCGTCGAGGTGGACGACGACGGGCCGGGCGCGGACCCCGCGTCGCTGCCGCGCGCGTTCGACCGCTTCTACTCGGATCGGCCGACTGAGGCCGCCGACGACCATACCGGCCTCGGGCTGTCCATAGCCCGGGCGATAGCCACCGGCTACGGCGGCGAGTGCTCGCTCGAGAACCGCCCCGGCGGCGGCTGCCGCTTCCGCCTGGTGCTGCCGCGCGGCTGAGCGCCGCCGGCTTGCCGAGCGGATCGCTTCGGCTATATAGTGGGCGCATATACATGCGCCTCTCCCCGCTGTACCGGACCGTCCTGGCTATCGCCGCTCCGTCTGTAATCGAGCTCCTCCTCACCTCGCTGACGCACCTGGTCGACACCATCATGGTCGGCCGCCTCGGCGCCTACGCCATCTCGGCGGTCGGCCTGACCACGCAGCCGAAGTTCATCATGCTCGCCGTGTTCGTGGCGCTGAACGTCGGCTCGACGGCCCTCGTCGCCAGGTTCAAGGGCCAGGGCGACCGCAAGTCGGCGGAGCTGGTATCGGCCCAGTCGGTGATACTGGCTATCCTGGCCGCCGGGGCGCTGACCGTGCCGGGCATCCTGCTGGCCAGGCCGATGGTGCTGTTCATGGGCGCGGCTCCCGACACCGTCGACGCGGCCGCCGGCTATTTCAGGATACTGATGATTGGCTTCGTGCCGACGACCCTGCCCATAGCGATCACCGCGCTGCTCCGCGGCGTAGGCAACGCCAGGACCTCGATGCAATACAACATCGTGGCCAACGTCGTCAACGTGGTCTTCAATTACCTGCTGATCTACGGCAAATTCGGCTTTCCGGCCCTCGGCGTGGCCGGCGCCGCCATAGCCACGGTGATAGGCAACTGCGCGGCCTGCGCGATGGCCGTCTACGCGCTATTCCGCCGGCGCTCCGGCGAGCGCAGCTTCGCGTCCTTCAGCCTGACCCGCGAGAACCTGGTGCCGAACCCGGCGATGCTCAAGCGCATGATCAGGATAGGGCTGCCGTCCGCCGCCGAGCAGCTGGCCCTGCGAGCCGGGCTCGTGATCTACACGATCACCATCACCGCGCTAGGCACCGAGGTCTTCGCCGCGCACCAGATCGTGCTGTCGATCCTGAACATATCCTTCGTCAACGGCCAGGCCTTCGGCATAGCGGCGACCAGCCTTTCCGGTCAGGCGCTCGGGCGCGGCAGCCCCGACGACGCGAGGCGGGCCTCCGGCGCCTGCCAGAGGATGGGCGCCGTCGTGTCGACCCTGATGGGCGCGCTGATGTTCGTCTTCAGGCGTCCCCTCGTCGCGATGTTCACTTCGGAGCCGGAGATCATCGCGATCAGCGCCGGGGTCATGCTGCTCGTCGCGTTCATACAGCCCTTCCAGTCGTCGTTCCAGATCTACGCCGGAGCCCTGCGCGGCGCCGGCGACTCCCTCTATCCGGCCATATCGCTGGCGGCGGGCATCCTGCTGATCCGGCCGTCCCTATCGTACGCCTTCATCCACCTATTCGGGCTCGGCCTATTCGGCGCCTGGCTGGCGCTGCTCGCGGACCAGGCCGTACGCTTCGCGCTGATCGCGCTACGCTTCCGCGGCGGCAAGTGGGTGCATACCAGGGTCTAGGCGGTGCGCCTCTAGCGGCCGGCTATCGGCAGCTCGAACGCGACGTAGCGGACGTGCTTGGAGACGCGGTCGTCCTTGCGGCCGTAGGCGAACAGCGCCTCGAGGCTCGTCCCGTCGGCCAGGCCGACGGCGGGTACGGCGAACTCGAGGGTCGTGCGGCCGTTCGCCTCCCGTACCGCCCGGGCCTTCAGCCGCTTGTCGGCGTTCGGCCTATGCGATCGCCCGTAGCCGGTTTCCTCGCTGACGAAGGCCCCGCCCGCGTCGACGTAGGCCAGCACGAAGTACGCTCCGTCCATCCTGAGCGAACCGAGGCCGACGGCCACCCAACCGGCGGTCGGCGCGTCGACGGCGGCGTAGAGCGTCGAGCCGTCGGCAGACAGCGACAGGCCTACCCGTATATCCGAGCGCTCGAGCCAGGTCGGGTACTCGCCCGCGGCGGCTATTCCGTCGACGGTCGGCGCGACCGACGTGCGGGCCAGCTCCTGGGCCGCGACCGCGGACGCCGCGGCTACTAGCGATACGATGATGACGGCTAGGCGCTTCATGCCGACGCCTTCCTCGCGCGCCTCGCCGTGACGCGGGAGCGGGCGAATATACCGAGGGACAGCAGGGTCCAGGCCGCCAGCCAGGCCGGCCCCGCCGGGTTGAACGATAGATCCGAGCTCGACGCGAGCGACAGGTGGACGAACAGGGCGACGACGGCCAGCGCGGCAAGGCCGTGCGCCGTACGCGCGGCCTTGTAGCCCAGGCCGAGCCGTTCGGCGGCCCATGCCCTGAGCGGCTTCAGCGCCTTGCCGATGGCGCCGCCGAAGGCCGCCAGCAGCAGGACCGCCGCTACCGAGGCCGCCGCCAGGATCCAGAACGAGGCCGCGCCGATGGTCGCCTGGACCGTTTCGTCGTCGAAGCCCAGGCTCAGCTTGAGCGTTCGGTGGGCGACGGCCATGCCCAGGGCGACGATCGGAACGATGCCGTGCAGCGTCGAGCCGCCCTTGGCGCCGATGGCCTTGACGATGAAGGCCGGCCTGGCGGCCAGCGCGGGCTGAGCGGCGAGGAGCGCGTAGGCGTACGCGCCCAGGGCGACCGAGACGCTATAGGCGTCGGGGAAGCCGCCGACCGAGGCGGCGTACAGCGCGGCGGGAATCGCGGGCGCCAGGAACCACGCGACGATCATGAGCGATTTAGCCATTTTCTAAGCCTCCATAGCTCGAAGGATAACGCCTCGGAGGCCGGCCGGCAAACGCCGGGCGCGGTTCGGCTAGGCGTCGCCGTCATCGAGGTCCCGGTACTCGATGCCGAACTCGTAGTCCCAGTCATCGAAGTACAGGTTGCCCCCGCCCCACTCGACCTCACCGCGCTGGAAGTCCGTCGGCTCGGAACGCTCGAAGCGCTTCGGAGGGTAGAGCTCGCGGCCGTAGTCGTCGTTGACCACGGCCCTGAACGCGTCGATGCCGCCGAGGTAGAACCAGCGCAGCTCCTCGTCGTCGGTATCCCTGAAGCCGCGCGACGGATCGGCAGGCAGCCAGCCGTACGGCTCGACGTGGAACATAGCCCAGTCGTGCAGGTTCATCTTGCCGGGCAGCAGGGTCAGGCCCGACTGCCAGCGCGCCGGGAGGCCGGCCGCGCGGCACAGCGCTATGAACAGCATGGCCTGGACGCCGCAGTCGCCGCGTCCCTCGCGCAGGCAATACTCGGACAGGCTCGGTATCGTCGAGTATTCCGGCGTTGCCGTATAGGTCACGTTCCGGTCGAACCACTCGAAGATCAGCCTGGCCTTGAGGTACGGGTTCGCCTCGGTTCCGACGATGGACGCCGCGAGGCTCCGGATCTCCGGGCTCAGGCTCAGGTGCGGCGGGCGCTCGGCCGTATACTCGCGGTACAGCGCCGTCGACGTATCCGTGGGCCCGATTCGACCCGGGTCGACGAGCGGGGCGTAGTCGCGGCTCGTGAACTCGTAGCTCGCCGAGAAGACCGTCGGAAGCCCGGCCGGTGACGCCGGCCGCTCCAGGTACAGCGTCCGCTGCGGGGCTTCCTCGGGCGCGGCCGACGCTCCGGCCGGGTCGGTCGCGATCACGGCCAGGTCGCGGTTCTGCCCGCCGACGCGCGGCAGCGGCAGCCAGCAGCGAATCGTCTCGCCCTCCGGCGCGGCGCCCGGGCGGACGGTCAGCCTGTAGTCGAGCCTGATCCCGATCGGCCGCACGTAGCCGGGGCCCGTCGCCTTGGCCGCCTCGACGGCCCGCCTCATACGGCCGAGCAGGTCGAACTCCAGGCCGGATACCCCGGTGTCCCCCGCCGGCTTGGCGCCCGAAAAGGCGGCCCTGCGATCGCGGGCCTCGGGGCAGAGCCGCCACAGGTTGACGACGGCCCGGTTGAAGTAGCGCCGCTCGCCGTCTATCGTCCGCCACTCGAGCGCGCCCGATTCTGACCAGCGCCGCAGCTCGTCGGGCGTGACGTCGGGCAGCTCGGCGCGCAGCCTCGCCTCGACCTCGGCCTCGGGCAGGCGGTAATCGTGCCGTAAGCGCCTGCGCAGCTCGTCGTCGTCGATGGCCATACCTAGTTCCCCGAACCTTGCGGAGAGGTCGGCCTGTCGTACAGCTCGATGGCGCGTTCCCCTGGCGACGGGCTCTTCCACCCGCCGATGACGATCTCGGCTACGTTCCTGACCCGCTCGGCGCCGCGCGATTTCGCGTCGCCCCGCTCCGCGTCGACCGCCCCTCCGTCGCCGGGGCCCCTCTTGTAGGCCTCGAGCACCGCGCGGGCGTCGTCGTAGTCGTCCTCGAGCACGTTGAGGAGGGCGTTGTTGAAGCTGAATACCGGTATGCCGGTGCGCAGCTTGGACATGTTCTCGAACTCGAAGTAGTACGGGATCTGCTCCGACTGGAACAGCGACTTGATGAACATGATGTCGTACTGGTTATAGACGCTGGCTATCCTGACGGCGCGCCTGCCCGCGGATACCTCGTCGAGGAACGCGCGCTCCATCTCGACGCCCTCTTCGGGAGCCGCGGCGTCGCCGTCCGCGGGCGTTCCCGCTTTCGCCTCCGCGTCGCGCTTCTTCTGTCGTTCGCGGTAATACCCGATGAGCGCCATCCCGAAGACGACCGCCATCGCGGCCGCTATGATCTTCTGGTTCAAAGTCGTTCCTCCCCACGGGCCGGAGCCGTCGATGCGTCGGCGGGATAATCCTTAAGCCGCAGCTCGGTCAGCAGCTCGCGGCTCAGTATCGGCGGTTCCAGCAGCTCGTCGGCGTGCTCCACGAAGCGCTGGACCAGGTCGAGCGCGCGGCCCATGTACACGCCGTCGGCGATGCGGTCGTCGAAGGTATAGCGCAGCCTGAGCATCTTGCGCGTCACCGGGCGGAAGCCCTCGTCGAGGCGGCGCTCCTCCCGCACCTTGCCCATCGCCAGGAACACCGGGCAGTTGCCGCGCTCGAACAGGTGATGGTACGGCGCGTCCAGCCCGAAGGAGCCGACGTTGGTCAGGAAGACGCTCGACCACATCGGGTCCGAGTCGGTCATCGAGCGGGGCATCAGGTTGCGCTGGTCGAGCCAGTCCATGCCGCGCACGAGCAGCCTGACGAGGGGATCGGGCAGCCTCATGATGGTCGAGACGACGGCCTCGTTCTCGGCGCCGTCGTCCGACACGGCGCGCTTGACCGCGGCCCGCACCTTCCTCGCGGTGGTCGCGAGCGTCTCGTAGGGGCTGAAGGAGATCTTGACGTTCACCTCCTGGCCGTCGTCGCTGATCTCCTTCTTGGCCACGAAGTTGACGAGTATCTGGTTCCGCTGCCAGAAACGGTAGCCGGAGATGAAGCGGTTGAGCTTGGGCCGCATCGCGACCGCGCGCGCCGCCGCGGCGATCACCACGCCGAACAGCGTCAGGATCTCGCGCTCCTTGATCAGCTCGCGGTTCACTTCCTTGATGAGGTCCATCGTCTCGGTGACGTCGAGGTCCTGCTCGTAGTTGATCACCGACCCGCCCTTGCTCGGCATCAGGAAGGGCATGAAGCGGGTGAAGTCCGGCAGGTCCCGTATCAGCGTCGCGTCCGATCTCGTCTTCTTGAGCATGGCGTCCTTTCGCTGGTGGTACGAAGCTTGTACCGCGCTCGCCGCGGCGAACCGTGAACGGCCGCAGAATCGGGCGTTCACGTCGCGTCGCGCTCCCGGGAGCGCAGCCGCGGCCCGCCCGAAAGGCTCCGTAGCGCCTTACGATCATAGCACGCCCGGTTCGCCCTCGTCCCTACCGGAAGGGCGGGACCGGGACCGATACCGATAGCTGGAAGCCCTCGCCCTTGGCCGTCGAGACGCGCAGGCTGCCGCCGAACCCCGCGATCCTGTCGCGCATCATGCGTATCCCGTGGCCGGGGACGAAGCCGTCAGCCCCGTCGCCGTCGTCGACCACGGTGAGCAGCACCGATGACGGCCTGAAGACGGCGCCGACGAAGACGGATCGGGCGCCCGAGTGCTTGATGGCGTTGGCGAACGACTCCTGGCAGCAGCGCTCGAGCGCGCGCGCGAGCGGCGCGGGGACGGGCCGCTCCTCGCCGAGCGTCGATACCTCGACGCTCAGGTCGGTATCCTGGTAGAGGCCGACGATGTCGTCGAGCAGCCGCGATAGGTACTCGCGCTCCGGCGGGGCGCTCGTCCCGTCCGGGGCCGAGGGCCTGACGGCGAGCTCCAGGTCCCGCTCGGCGGCGGCGGCCTGTTCCCCGGCCTGGGCGACGAGCCTGCGCGCCTTGCCCGGGTCCGAGGCGAGGCTCGACGCGGCCGCCCTCAGGAGCAGGATGACGAGGGTGACCGAATGGCCGAGCAGGTCGTGCAGGTCCATCCGCGCCCGGTTCGCGGCCTCTACCTCGTACAGGGCGTCCCTCCTGGCGTTCCTTTCCCGTAGGCGCGCGTTGAGCGCCTCGAGAGCCGCGTTCCGCGCGTCGTACTCCCGCTCGAGCCGCCGTATCGTCCCGAAGTCGGCGTACAGCTCGATCGAGTAGCCGCGCTTCCTGAACGCCTTGTAGAGGCCGAGGGACCCGGCGCCCTCGGCGGGGAGGGTCGAGTACGCCGTCCGGCCCGAAGGGGACTTGACGACGACCGGGTCCGGCAGCCCTCGGATCAGCTCCTCGGGCGGGAACGGCAGCACGCCGAGGAAGCCGTGCCTGAACGCCGCCGTCCCGAAGAGCCCGAGCGATAGGCTCATAAGGATCGGCGTCACGTCGAAGAGCGGCTGGATGACGCCGGCGATATAGAGCGCGTTGACGGCGAGCGGCAGGGCCGCCGAGGCGGCTATCATCGCGTCGGCGGTCCTGACCGAGCGGCCCCGGCCGAAGCCGCGGGCCGCCATGACGATGCCGGCGGCTACCAGGCCGTAGGTATAGGCGGAGTGGGCGTAGAACGCCGGGCCGAAGGTGTCGCCGTAGAAGTCGTAGGTCGCGTAGAATAGGTGGTGGGCCGGATTGGTCGCCGCGACTGCGAAGAAGGCCGCCCCGCCGGCGTAGAGGGCCCACGCGACGCGGAGCGGGCGCCGCCTCGCGTAGCGGTACGCGAAATGGAAGAACGACGGGCCGAGCGCCGACACGCCCGCGTACTGGACGACGATCCAGGCCCAGCGGAGGCCCTCCGTCGGCGATACCGTCTTCAGTATCTTGGCCACGATCCAGAGCGCCAGGCACGCCTGCAGCTGGACGTAGCGGTAGAGCGTCGCGTCCTTGCCGGCCCTGGAGAAGAAGGCGAGGTTCGTCCGTATCACGGCGGCCAGCGCGACGAGGTGGGCGAGCTCGATCCAGAAGATCTCGCGCGCCAGGTCGGGACCCATGGGCATCGGCTAGACGAGCCCCTTCTTGATGGCCGTCACGGCGATCTGCGTCCTGGCCTGCAGGCCCATCTTCGAGAGTATCGACGAGACCCGGTTCTTGACGGTGCCCTCGGAGCAGCGGTCGGCCTCGGCTATCTCCTTGTTGCTCATGCCCTCGGCTATGTACGCGACGACGCGCAGGTCGGTCTCCGTCAGCCCGTAGGGCTCGTCCCGGGAGTCGTGCGCCGAGGCTGGACGGAGGCGCTCGGCGTCGGCGATGAAGGGGGCGACGCAGGCGTGGTACACGAAGAGCCCGGCGGCCGCGCTCCGTATCGCGAGGACGAACACCGCCGGCTCGACGTCCTTGAGCACGAAGCCGCGCACGCCGAGCCTGAGGGCCGCCCTGATGGCGGCCGGCTCCTCGAAGGTCGTCAGCAGGAGCACCGGCACCTCGGGGGCCGACGCCGCGAGCCGCTCGGCGGCGTCGAGCCCGGAGAGCCCCGGCATGCGTATATCGAAGACGGCCACGTCCGGCCGCAGCGCCTCGACGGCGCGCGCGGCCTCGGCCCCGTCGGCGCAGGTCGTCGCCACCTCGATGTCTGGCTCCGCCTGCAGGAGCCCCGAGAGCGACGAGAGTATGAGCGGATGGTCCTCCGCGAGCACTATGCGTATGGGCCTCAATCGTTCCTCCGTCGGTAGCGCATCCCGTGCACCGTCTCGCGTATCCTGTCCATGGCCTCCCTCGATTCGACGACCGCGGCCTCCAGCGACGACTCGGTCGGCTCGCCGGGCCCTTCGAGGCTCCCGAGCCGCGCCTTAACGCGCCTCAGGTACTCGCGTACCCGCTCGGTCACCGCCTCGCGCTCCCTGAGCAGGCCCGCCTCGGATTCGAGGGACCGCGCGAGGGCGGCCTCGTCGACGAGCCTGCGGTTCCTGTTGAGGAGACGGGTGTTCTGGGACTCGAGGGCCTCGAGGAGCGCGTACTCGTCGGTCACGTCGCAGAGGTAGAAGACGCAGGCGCCCGGCGCCCCGTCCCCGGGCGCGCCCCTCGGCGACGCCGCCGAGCGCCAGTACCGGTACCGCCTGCCGCCGAGCGCGAGCTCGCCCTCCGGGTACTCCCCGCGCCCGACCCGCGCGAGGGCGTCGCGCAGCTCGGGAGCGTAGCCCGCGGCGTCGAGCCTGGCTACGAGGTCGTCGAGCGAGTCTCCGAGGAAGGGGCCGTGGCCGCCGAAGTCGAGCTCGCCCCACGAGACGATATCGTAGCGCGAGTCCATGACGATGACGTCGTCCCGTAGCGCGTCGAGTATCCAGCGAGCCATGCGCTCGGTCGGGAGCGTCGCCCCGGTCGGCCCGCCGGCGGCGGCCCGGGCGGCGGCCCGTATCGCCGTCGCGGCCAGGGCGAGCGCGCCGCAGGCGGCCCCGACGGCCGCGGCGGCGCGGAACGCCGCCGCCCACCATGGGTAGGGGCAGGTGGAGGAGAGCGGATAGAGCGCGGAGGCGGTCAGGAGGGCGCCGATCCCGATCCGTAGCGGAGCCCTCGAGCGCCGCTCGGCTGTTTCCCAGGCCGCCAGGCAGAGCGCCGCGACCAGCGATACGGCGATGCCGTACCGGGCGTAGGTCGCGTACGAGTAATAAGTGATCATCCGCTTTTATATTACCATGCCGATGACTTTTGTCATGCCCCGCTATGACGAAAGCCTTTATTTTTTTATCCATCCGGTACTATCGGCCGAAGGCCCCTACGTGGAGAATGCCCGCGCATAATCGCAAGGAGGTCTGATGTTCAACAAACGTTGCCGCCTCGCCGCGCTCGCTGGCCTAGCCTGCGTCGCCCGGCTCGCGGCCGATGGAACCGGCGGCGACCTCGTCCCTGCATGGGGCAGCATGTACGCCGCGGGCAATACGACGCTCTCCGGCCAGGTAGCCGTCGAGAGCGACGGGGGCGCGCTCGTGCTCTCCGCGGCGCCGTCGGTAGAATTCATAGTCTGGAAACCCGTCATGGCCGGGATCGCCCCGTTGGACCTCGGCGTCCAGGCGATGGGCCGCGTCGCCGTCCCCCTCCGCTACGCCGGCTTCCAGCTCGGGCTCGGCGGCGGCGGCAGCGTGCACTTCGGGCTCCGCGGGCTCGAGACGCCCGTCTCCGGGTACCTCGACCGAGTCGACCTGTTCGCCCGCTTCGGGCTCGGCTTCGCCGCCACTACGAGCGACGGCCCGGGCCTGATCGGCTATAGCTCGTCGGGCTTCAACTACTTCGTCGACGACCGGCTCTTCATCGGCCTGGCGTACACGCAGTGGGGCTATTACGGCGGGGTGTCCCTGCAGGGCGGGCTCCGCCTCGGCAGGGGCTCGTCCGTCTCAGGCATGGGCGGCGTCTGGGACGCCGGCGCGCTGGCCATAGGCGCCGCCGCCGAGACGGTCTTCGTGACGCGCTTCTACGCGTACTACTTCACCTCGTTCTACACGGGCGGCTACTACTTCCCGGCCCCGTACCGCGTCGGCGACTCGACCGTGTACCGCGTGCGCGACCGGGACTCCGGCGACTCGTTCACCGTCGAGCGCGCCTTGCTCTCCGAGGAGGCCGACGGCTCGCGATGGTGGCGGCTCGAGTTCAGGCAGGGCGACGAGAGCGTCCTGTACGAGTTCAGGATGAGGGACGACACGCGGGTCGCCGAGATACTCTACAGCGAGAACGGCGGGCCGACGGTCCGCGTCGTGCCGACCAGGACCGACATGGCCGCCTACTACGAGGGCGCTACGGTGTACGACGGCGCCGAGGACGGCCGCTCCAAGAAGGAGACCGTGCGGGTCGGCGCCGGCAGGTTCGACGCGAGGCGCGTCTCGAGGCGCGTCGTCGCGGACGACGGTTCCGTCGGCGACTTCGCTTGGTGGCTATCCGACTCGGTGCCCGGGGGGCTCGTGAAGTACGAGGCCGAGGAGGAGGACGACTCCATGGAGCTGACCCTGGAGAGGGTCTCGACCGGCGCGGCCTTCAGGCTGAGGAGCGCGAAGTGAGGACGACGAGGATCATAGCCGCCTGCGCGGCGATCGCGCTCTGCCAGGCCGCCTACGGGGCTGACGCCAAGTCGAACGCGGTCAGCCTCGACCCGATAGCCGTCCTGTTCAACCTGTACTCCGGATCGTACGAGCGCGCGCTCGGCGAGTCCCTCTCGGCGAAGCTGTCTGTCGCCTATTCGCCGAACTTCCTCTGGCTCTCCGACCTCTCGTACTTCGACGCGACCGTCGAGGGCCGCTTCTACTTCGGGGCCGCGCTGCGCGACCTGCTCGGCGACGCGGATCCCGGCGAGCGGATACGCGGCCGCCTCATGACGCCCGGCATCGTCGGTCCCTACGCGGCCGCCTTCGTCGGCTGCCTCGGCGCCTCGGCGGACGACTGGACGGCCGCGGACGCGGGCGGGTCGTATACCTTCGACGCCGACGCCTTCGGGCTCGGCGCGGGAGCCGGCGTCGGCCTCAAGTACGCGCTCTCGGACGGCGGGCTCGTCTTCTTCGCCGAGCCCTTCGTCGGGGCCCGCTTCTACGCCCTCGTCGGCGGCGATAACGGCTGGCGCTACGTCGACTCGTCCGGCGACGCCATCCCGAAGCCCGAGGGCTTCGAGGACGGCTTCAGCCGGAGCGGGCTCTACTTCGGCGTGAACGTCGGCCTGGCGTTCTGACCCCGTACCCGATCGATACGGGCGGCCTCCGGGAGGGCCTTGTCCCTTCCCGGAAGGCCGCCTTCCTATCCCCGCGGATCGCAGTCGCCGGCGAGGCTACGCTAGTAGTACGAAGCTTGTACTGCCGCGGCGGCTAGCGCCCCGCCGGCCGATCCGACGCGTCGAGTATGGCGCGTAGCTTGAACGCGTTCATGACGCTGGCGCGGCTCGAGCCGAAGTATCGTTTATTGATGGAGAAATCGGCGCTCGAGCCTTCATCGGCCAGGCGGCCGCGGAGGTCGACCGTGAAGCGGTCGCCTGAATCGCCGACGCGTATCGCCAAGTCTATCTCGACGGGATGATCGCGGTACGAGACCGAGAAACCGCCGTCCCGCTCGGACGAGAACGAGGGTAGCGGCGCGCGCGCGTTAGGGGCCGCGCCCGGCGTCGGGCGGAGCGCGTCGTTCAGGATCGACGCGGCCTTGAAGTACGCTTCCGGATTGACCGCTTGGCCGTCGCCCGACGCGAGCGTGTCCATGAAGGCCTTCAGGCTGAGCTTATGCAGATCGTCGTCGTATTCCTTCGCCGCCTTGGCGGTCTCCTTCTTGACGTCGACCGGCTTGGCCGGCGGGTCGAAGAACTTCGAGACGGAGAAGAAGCGGTCGACCTGGTCGCGCGACATCGCCACCTGGTTCGGGCCTGACTGGACTATGGACTCGACCGCCTCGGCGACCGAATGCGTGCGGCTCCGGTCGATTACCACCAGCTTCTCGATCTTCTTCATCTCGGCGGCGATGAGCCGATCGATCCGCTTGATCGTGCCCGCTATGGCCGCCTCGACCTCGCGCGCGTTGAACGAGTTGACCTTGGAGGCCTTGAGCTTCTCCATGGAGACGAAGATGTCGTGCGATATGGCTTCCGCCGTCTTGAAGAGATCGCTCTTGTCGGCGATCGACAGCGAGATGCTATTCTTAACGTAGGCCAGGTAGATCAGGTACGATTTGACCCGGTCGTCGAACGCGACGTGGGCCGGCTTCTTGCGCTTGCCGAACATGGACCGCTCCTTCGCTTGGCGTTTCCGAATAGCCCGGCTAGCTTACGCGGGCCGGTAGTCGTCGATATATCGCAGCCCGCGATCGTCCCGCGCCCCGAGCCTGTTGACGATGAGGAACCACCCGAGCGCCAGGTATGAGAGCGGCATGAGGAGCGCGAACAAGGGGCTCCCGACGACGCTGGCCAGGGCGAGCCCGCTCAGCGCGCACAGCGTCCTGAACGGCTTCACGCTCGGGGCGGCTCGGGCCACCGGCCTGAGCGCGGCGCCTACGAGGATCCAGGCGAGCGCCCTGGCGAAGTACGCGACCAGGCGCGAGCCCTTCGATCCGAGTATCGAGGCTACCAGCCGCTTGAGCCCGATCGCGTCCGCGGTCGCCAGGGCCTTGAGGTCGATCCCGGCTTTAATGACAGACGTCACACCGGCTCCGACGGCGTACGACGCCAGCAGGAACAGCACCGCCGGCCATATCCACGGCGATAGGCCCTGGCGACGGACGAACGCGGCGAGGAACAGCAGCGGCAAGGCTAGGACGGCCGACGCGATCGCCGCGAAACCGGTCGATAGGGTTCCCGTCCCCTGCGAGGCGCTTATGCCGTACGCGTAGTACAGGACTATCGTCAGGAGGAATACGATGCCGATCGATACGGAGATCAGGCCGATCAGGGCTTTGGCTACGCGCATGTTTACCTCTCGTTTTATTATGTACGGGAAGTATAGCATCGCTTCGGGGCGACGTGAAGCGCCGTTCGCGGGCGACCGCAACCTGCCCGTCGGCGCCGGATACGGCGAGCCCGGCCGGCGCTCGCTCAGCGGAGCACGAAGGTCCGCTCGCCGCGCACGAACACGGAGCGCGACAGGTAGAGCGACAGCGCGTCCAGGAGCACGGTGCGCTCGACGTCCTTGCCGAGGCGCGCCAGCTCGGCGATCGACGAGCCGTCCGAGACCCGGATGACGTCCTGCGAGATGATCGGCCCCTGGTCCAGGTCCTCGGTGACGAAGTGGGCGGTCGCGCCGATCAGCTTGACGCCCTTCTTCCACGCCTGGTGGTACGGCCTGGCGCCCTTGAACGCCGGCAGGAAGCCGTGGTGTATGTTGATAACCTTGCCCGCCCATCGCGCGGTGAACCCGGGCGAGAGTATCTGCATGTAGCGGGCGAGCACGACGAGGTCGACGCCGCGGCGGGCCAGTATCCCCTCGAGGTCGGCCTCGTAGGCTTCCTTCCCCTTGGACGTGTCGACCGTCTCGAACGGCACGCCGAACTGGGCGGCCACGCCCCCGAGGTCGGGATGGTTCGAGACGACGACCGGGAATTCGCAGTCCAGCTCCCCGTCGCGCTGCTTGATCAGGAGCTCGTACAGGCAATGGCTCGTCTTCGACACGAGCAGCGCTACCCGATGCCTGCGCGCCCGCGGCTCCAGGCTCCACTCGATCGAGCGGCTCGCCGCGAGGCCGGAGAATAGGTCGGCGAATCGCGTCCCGAAGCGCCCGTCGGCGTCGTCGGCCTCGAAGAGCGCCGAGAGGAAGAAGGTATCGATGTCCACCGCCGTGTGCTGGCGGAGGTCGAGGATGTTGCCGCCCGCCTCGGAGACGGCGCCCGTGATCGCGGCGATCAGGCCCGGCCCGTCCGGGCAGGACGCGTGGAGATAGAATTCTGCGCTCATGGGCCGAGCCTACCCCGGAATCGCCTCGCTTTGCAATATGATACTATCGATAGTAGCGATACGGCAGCCCGCGGGAAGGGCGGGCGGGCGGGCCGGGGCGCGACGGCGATCGCCCGCCGCGCGATCGTTCCGTCGGGCCGTCGTCGCCTATCGGTCGGGCCTGTGCTTCTCGAAGCACTCGGGGCAGATGCCGTGGCTGAACTCGGCCTCGGAGCGGTCCTCTATGTACAGCTCGAGCGGCAACCAGGCGTCGTTCTTGTCGCGTATCTTCTTGCAGTACGAGCAGATGGGGAGGAGACCCTCGAGCTTCTCCGCGCGCAGCTCGCTCGCCTCGGCCTTGGCCTTCTCGCGGTCGACCACCATCGCCACCATGCCGAAGGCCGACAGGATCTGGAGGCCGGCCAGGAAGCCGTAGAACAGGTTGAGCAGCGTATCGAAGCGGACGAAGGCGAAGAATACCATGTACGCGCCCCAGGCTATCAGGCTATAGCCGGCGACGCGGTTGCCGAGGCGCGCGCCGTCGGCTCGCCGGTCGAGCGCTATCAGGCCGGCGACGACGAATAGAGCGGCCCGGAGCAGCTTGATCGCGAGTCCCGCCGGGTACGTGTAGTAGCGTAGCATGGCGACGGATAGGGCCCAGGCCAGCAGCCAGGCGACGACGCAGACGAAGAAGGCGGGTTTATAGGCGTGGCCCGTGAAGCGATACAGCCCGGTAATCATCATCATGAAGCCGGCGACGTGGAATACCTCGCCGATCAGGAGATAGCTCGCCGCGGGCAACGGGATCGCCGTCGACCAGAACAGGAAGCCGAGCGCGTTCAGGAAGAACCCGAGGGCCCAGTAGCCAGGGCCCGGCTCGCCGCGGTCTACCCGCTTGAGGAACAGGAATCCCACGCCCACGCAGATGAACAACGACGCGTAGCCGAGGTTGCTCTCCAGTATCGAATCGACGAAAACGGTCATCGGCATACGCCGCTCCCCGAGGTGTCTGGTTATCACTTGTATCTATGGGTGGAGCCGCGGAACGATCCGCGTTCGATTGATCCCCGGATACTAGCACGCGCCGGGCGACCGTGTCAGCGGGTCGTAGAGCGTTCGGCCCCATGAGCCGAGCCTCCTGTGTACCAGCGCACGACGCCCACCTTGTTGCGGGCCTCGTTGTAGATCATGCCGCCGTTCCAGTACTCGAGCGCGGCGATGAGGCTGTTGCCTCCGTCCGAGTCGTCGCTGCGCGGGCCGCGATAGCTGGCTAGCGCCAGGAAGGCGTCGAGGTCCTGATTGTGCAGCGCCTCCTGGCGCCTGCGGTAGAAATCGTTCCAGTCGTCGAGCCCGGCAAAGCCCTCGCCCTCGTCCTCCACGATGAACCGTACGCGCTTCCTGAAGTCGAACCACACGCGCAGGCGCTTCGACGGGTCGCAGCGGTTGCCGTGCTTGATGCCGTTCTTGATGATCTCCGATAGCTGCTGCTCGAGCAGGGAACCTTCCTTGAACGCGTCGGGGCACGGCTCGAGGATGACCGCCGCGTACTCGCGTATGCGGCTGAAGTCGCTGACGAACTCGAGCGAGCGCATGGCCCTGGCGTCGAAGAGCTCGTTCCTCTCGTCGACTATCAGCTTGCGTACGATGAGCGGTTTCGCCGATCTCGCTTCGCTCATCGTATTTCCTCGATGATGGGAAGGATGTTCGACAGCTTGAGCACCCGCCTCGGCGTATCGTTGAGGCCGCGTACGCGTAGCCGCCCTCCCTTGGCCCGAAGGGCCTGCGAGAGGCGGATGATGGATCCGACGCCGGTCGAGTCGAGGTATTCGACGCCGCCCATATCGAGCGTCAGCCCGGTCCACCCATCGGCTATGCCCCTTAGCGCGTACGCGCTGAAGCGAGGCGCGTTATACAGGTCGAAGTCGCCGCTCAGGACGATCTCGCCGTCCGGCCTATCGCCCGGGCTCACGCATTTCCATTCCATACCGCCTCCTGACGACGCCATCGTGCCCGACTACCGTCAGGCGCTCGTGAGGGTAACGCTAGAAAACTGATAAATCACCGAACGCTAACCGGCGGCACATATCGCTACGGCACAGTGGCCGCATGAACGCTGTCACGATATCCGGTACGGTAATCCACGAGTCCTCGGTCCGTCGCGACTACGGCACCACGGTGCTCAAGGCGGCCAGGCATCGCCATTGGGTCTCTCGGGACGCGGGCGTCCTCGATCTCGCCGACGAACTGGGCAAGCGTCCCGATATAGAGCTCGTGACCGTGCTCGACGAGGCCATGCGGCCCGTCGGCCTCATCGTCAGGGAGGCCCTGTTCGCCCTGCTCGGCAAGCCGTTCGGCAGGGAGGTGCTCGGTAAGGGCCGAGCCGCTGAGCTTGCCGAGCCGGTCCCTACGCTCGACGCCCACGAGTCCCTGTTCTACGCCAGGGACGGCGACGGCGAGGGCTCGCCGTACCGCGCGCTCGTCGACGGCGACGGGCGCTTCAGGGCCGCGCTCGCCATGCGCGACCTGGCCGAGCGCCTATCGCGCATCACCGAGGAGGACATAGAGCTGGCCGGCCGCGTGCAGGAACGCCTCGAGGCGGCCAACGAGCCGGTCGGCGGCGACGGCTACGCGTTCGAGGCCTGGTCCAGGCCGGCGCGCGGCGTAGGAGGGGACTTCTGGTATTCGTCGCGCCTCGCGGACGGCTCGGTCTTCATGGCCCTCTGCGACGTATCGGGCAAGGGCGTCGCCGCCTCCCTCGTGGTATCGCTCGTCTGGGGCATGCTGCGCATGTACGACTTCAGGCGCGGGCTCGGCGCCCTGGTCGTCGCGCTCAACGACGCCATCGTCACCACGTTCCACCTGGAGAAGTACCTGACCGGCTTCTTCTGCGTCTTCTCGCCCTCGAGCGGGACGATAGAGGCCGCCGACATGGGCCATTCCCACGCCCTGCTCGTACGGGGCGGCAAGGCCCTGGCCATACGCTCGGGAGACCGCAACCTGCCCGTCGGAGTAGAGCCGAGCCTGAGCCCGGCCCTGCGCCGGTGGCGCCTCCGGCCCGGCGACGCCCTCGTCGTATACAGCGACGGCATACCCGAGCAGGAGGACGATCGCGGCGCCGAGTTCGGCGAGCGCGGCCTCGCGGCGGCCGCCGTCGAGGCCGTGGCCGAGAGGCGTTCGCTACGCGATACCCTGCCGGCCCTCCTGGACGATCACCGCGGCCGCGTCCCCCAGCAGGACGACATGTCGTTCATGATGCTTCGCCTGTCGGGGGCGTAGGGCGGGGCGACCCTACTTGACCAGGAAATGGATGACCGTCTCGAGCTCCTCGGGCGGCACCTCCTCGGGGCTGTTCATGTACTCCTCGTACATGCGCTCCTCGAGCTCGAGCCCCCGCTCCTTGCAGAAGGCCGTCAGGGCGTCGTAGGTCTTGGCTATGGTCTCGTAGGAGCCCTTGTGCGAGGCCGTCGCGTGGCGTCCGCCGGGCAGCTTCCCGGGCCTCACGCGGCCGCCTCCGGCGACGGGGGCGGCTACCGGGAAGCCTACCTCCACGTCCAGGTCGTCCATGTCCATGTTGTAGTACATGGCGAAGGGCGGCCCGGCGAACGGGACGCCGTTCTTGCCCATGAAGGCGGCGATCTCGCCGTAGACGGGCCCCATGGTCTCGGGTAGCTTGGCGGCCGGCGTCCTATAACGTACCGACAGCGCGTCGCGCTCCGCGCATTCGATGATCCTCATGCTCGCTCTCCTTATAGAACCAGGATGGACGCATGGTAGCGCGGGATATACGACAGCTGTATGTCGGGGTTACTAATAATTTTTACTTAGTTCTTCGAACCTTGTGAGGGATAGCGCAAGCGTCGGAGCTCGGAGAGGCATTAACATGGCGGAGGTGCCGCCATGATCCCGACCTTCTGCCCGAACCCGCGTTGCGCCCATCACCACGACCGAGGCGACCAGTACTGGGGACGCTGGATACCGATAGGCTACTACGA
>QKAK01000062.1 GCA_003247225.1 Spirochaetota bacterium
GCGCCGGGGGAATCAAGGAGCTCGGGCCGGCGATATGCTCACGGCGCCGCCCGCGGCGTCGACGCGCAGTACGCCTCGGCCGGCCAGGCCCGAGATCATCGAGGCGAGAGGCACCGCTACCAGGCGCCTGAACGCCCGCTGCAGGTCGCGTACGCCGAGCTCTACCGAGTAGCCCTCGGCGAGCAGCAGCTCCACGGCGCCGTCGGCGAGCGACAGCTCGACGCCGTATTCCCGTCGCAGGTTGTCGTTGGCGTCGCGGACGACGGCGCCGGTCAGGATGGCGCGGGCGTCGTCGCGGTCCAGCGCCCTGAACGGCACGATCGCGTCGAAGCGGTTGAGCAGCTCGATGGGGAAGGCCCTGCGCAGGGCGGCCGTCGGCACCGTGCCCGAGGCCGCGAGCGCGGCCGCCTCGGTGCCGGCAAGGAAGCCGAGCGCCGGGCCCGCGTCGCCGCCGACGTTGCAGGTGGCCACGATGGTCAGGCCGGAGAAGGACAGCGTCCTGCCGGTCGAGTCGGTAGCGCGGCCGGCGTCGAGTATCTGCAGGAATATACGGTGCACCTGGGCGTGGGCCTTCTCGAACTCGTCGAGCAGGAGCACGCCGCCGGCGCACGCGTCGACGGCCTTGGACAGCAGCGGGGCGTCGTCGTAGCCGATATAGCCTGGAGGCGCGCCGAGCAGGCGCGAGGCGGTATGGCCGTCGGAGAACTCGCTCATGTCGATGCGGAACAGGGCGTCGTCGCGGCCCGACAGGGCCTTGGCCAGGCGTTCGGCGAAGGCGGTCTTGCCGACGCCTGTCGGCCCGGTCAGCAGGAAGGCGCCGCTCGGCCTGTCCTTGCGCGGGTCGAGGCGCATCCTGGCGACCCTGACGGCGTCGGCGACCGCCTTGATAGCGGCCTCCTGCCTGAGCACGTCCCGGCCGATCGCGGCCTCGAGGCCGGCCAGCCCGCTCGCCTCGTCGAGCCCCGGCTCGACCACCACGTTGGCTATGTCCTTGACCGCCTCGAGCAGGTGCCGCTCGGCGAGCTCTTCGTCGCCGCGGAACGCGGCCCTGGCCGAGGCGCGGTCTAGCACGTCGAGGGCCTTGTCGGGGAAGCGCCGCATCGGCAGGTAGCGCCTGGCCACCTCCACCGAGCGCGTCCGGACGGCCTCCGGGATCGATACGCCGAAATGGCGCTCGAGCCTCGGGGCGACGCCCGATACGATGCGGCCTATCGTCGCCTCGTCCGGTTCCTTGACCAGCACGGTCTGGAAGCGCCTGAGCAGGGCGGTATCCTTCTCGAGGTATCGAGAGTAGTCGGCGCTGGTCGTCGCGCCGATGCAGCGTATGCGCCCTGACGACAGGGCTGGCTTCAGCGTCTCCGATATCGGGTTGTTGGCGAAGGCCGGCACCACCTGGTGTATCTCGTCGATGAACAGGTAGACGTCGTCGAGCCCCTCGGCCGCCTCGACGAGCTGGTTGACGTTCTCCTCGAGGGCCCCGTGCATCGCGGTGCCCGCGAGCAGCTCGGAGACGCGCACCTCGAAGATGCGGGCGTTCCTGAGGCGGGCCGGTACGTTCCCCGACTTGATCCTCATCGCGAGGCCCTGGACGAGGGCCGTCTTGCCGACGCCTGACTCGCCGACTATCAGCGGGTTCGGCTTCCAGTAGCGCATCAGCACGGAGCTGAGGGCGTCGAGCTCTTCCTCGCGGCCGAAGACCGGGAAGTCGGCGTCCGGGCCGGTCAGCTCGTCGCCGAAGCGCAGGAGCGCCGCGATCGACTCGGCCGATTCGGCGCGCGGGCCCATCTCGGGCAGGGCTATCTCGTCGGCCGGGATGGCCAGGGCCGGCGCGGCCTCCAGCCTGAAGAACGGCGCGAGCTCACCCTTGATGGTCGGCCAGGCGGCGCGTATCAGGTGGGACGGCTCGACCTTGGCGTCGCCGGCGAGCGCCTCGGCCCGCTCGAGTATCGACCTGAACTCGCCGGATATCTTGACCGGCCCGTCGACCTCGCGGGGGGCGCTCGACTGGATGCGCTCGTTCAGCGACTTGATCAGCTCGACGTCGACGACGGCGTTGTTGCTCTTGGCTATCGCGATGATGTCCGGCAGGTCGAACAGCATCAGCGCCTCGGCCAGGTCGCGGTAGCCGGTCTCGCCGACGGAGCCGCGCAGGGCGATGTCCTGGGTCTTGACGAGGACGTCGAGCGCGCTATCCGAATACTTGTCGTACCTGGACATGGCTACTCCTCGAGCCTCACGGCTGATCCGGCGGCGCTCGGCCTGGCCCGGTCTACGCCGGCGGCCTTGAGGATGCGCTCGGCCCTGCGCACGTTATCGGCGGTCTCCTCCGCGTCGTCCAGCGACGCCGGTCCCCCCGACAGGGCGGCCGCTATCGCCGGATGGTATTCGTCTATGATCTGCACGAGGCCGTTCAGGCAGCGCATGAACTGCCTCGGGCCTAGCTCGGCGTCCTCGACCGGGAATTCGACTATCGCCCGTATCTCGCCGTCCCGCTCGTCGTACTCGTACTTGATCAGCTTGGAGCGCCAGCAGACGCCGAGCAGGGTCCTCCACACCCAGCCGGCGTTCGGCCCGTCCGGCGGATAGTGGTAGAGGTTCGGCGCCATCAGCTTGAAGTACTCGCCGTCCTCCTCGACGCGGGCGATGATGAATACGCTCGCGTCGCCGTCCTGGTCGCGATAGAGGTCGGTGGCGAAGCTCGTACGGATATAGTCGTCGTGCACCGAGTACTTGAGCCGCTCGGCGATCAGGTACGATTCTATGGTCGACAGCTTCGTGGCCACGCGTTCATCTCCTCGGTAATCGGTCTCCAGGGCCTCTACGTATAGTATATCGAGAAGCGGGCCCGATATGAAAGGTCGAGCGCGGTTCTAATCGAATCATCCGATAGGGCACTTGCGGCGTCCGCCCCGCTGCCGCATACTCGCGCCATGGCATTCGTTGACGATGACGGCGGGCCGGGCCGCGAGCCGCCGGTCAGGGGCTATTGCGTCATACCGGCCGCCGGGCGCTCGTCGAGGATGGGCGACTGGAAGCCCCTGCTGCCCTGGGGCCGGTCGACGATATGCGGCGCCGTGGCCGACGCGGCCCTGGCAGCCGGCCTGCGGCCCGTCGTCGTGGCCGGCTACCGAGCGGGCGAGCTGGCCGCCGCGTTCTCGGGCCGGCCCGAGGTGACCGTCGTCGTCAACCGGGATTGGGAACGCGGCATGCTCGGCTCGGTGCGGGTCGGCGCGTCCCTGCCCCTGAGCCGGGGCATCGGCTTCTTCGTCGCGCCGGCTGACATGCCGAGCCTGCCGTCCGAGGCCTTCGAGCGGCTGCTCGGCGAGCTGGACCGGCTCGGGCGGGAAGGCGAAGCGGCCCGTACCCTGTTCGCCTCGCGGGCCGGGCGGCTCGGACACCCGGTCTGGATCCCCGCCGAGGTCGCGTCGGGCCTCGGCTCCCTCGACCCGGGCCAGCGCCTGCGCGACCACCTGCTCGGGCTGCCGTGGTCGGCGGTCGAGGTGGCCGACGACGGCATCTTCGACGACCTGGACACGCCCGAGGAGTATCGAGCCGCCGCGTCGAGAATACTCACCGAATGAGCTTGTCGAGCCGCGACGACGCGTGCTAAGATCGTCGGCATGAAGACGAAGCATGCGTTTCTGGCGATCGCCGCGTTGGCGCTCGCGTCGGCCGCGGGCGCCCAGGCGCCGTCGCGGGTGGTCATGGGCGGCAAGGCCGTCACGATGGTCGCCGACGCCGTCTATATGTTCCCGTCCGCCCGACCCCGCGTCGTCGCGGTCGGCGGTACCGACCAGGGCCTCGGCGTGTTCCTGGAGACGGTAGCCCCGGGCTTCTCGGCCTTGCCGTCGTTCCCGAGACAGGCCGGCGTCGAGGTATACGCGTCCCACAGGCCCGACCTGGTAATCCTCAAGTCGAGCCTCAAGAAGAGCGTCGGCGCCGGGCTCGAGGCGCTCGGCATCAAGACCCTGTACCTGTCGCTCGAGACGCCCGACGATTATTACGCCGAGCTGGACCTGCTCGGCAGGACCTTCGGCGACGAGAAACGCGCCGCGGAACTGGTAGCCTACTACAAGGGCGTCGTCTCCGAGGCCGCGCGCGCCTCGGCCGCGGCGACTAGGTCGGCCGGGAAGCCGCGCGTCCTCCTGGTGCAGGCCTCGGGCGACGGCTTCGAGGTGCCGCCGGACGGCTGGATCCAGACGACGCTCGTGGAGCTGGCCGGCGGCCAGCCGGTCTGGAAGGGCTCGAACCCCGGCGGCGGCTGGGCGAAGGTCGGGCCCGAGCAGATAGCGGCCTGGAACCCGGACGTCCTGCTGGTCGTCTCGTACAAGGAGCCGGCCACGGAGGCGGCCGCTCGCATGGCGGCCGATCCGCGCTTCTCCGGCCTCAAGGCGGCCAAGACGGGCAGGGTGCTCGGCTTCGCGCAGGATTTCCTGTCATGGGACCAGCCAGACGCACGCTGGGGCCTCGGCCTCCTGTGGCTGACCGACGCGCTCCATCCCGGCTCGATGCCCGGCTATACGGCCGAGTCGTCGGCCAGGCGCTTCTACGCCCTGGCGTACGGCTTCGACGACGCGGCCTACGACGCCCAGATAGCGCCGCGGCTGCGCGGCGTCCTCAGGTGAGCCGGGCGGGACGACGGGCGGCCCTGGCGGCCGCCGCGATCGCCCTTGCCCTGGCCGTCGTCGGCGCCCTGCTGTTCGGCCGCTACCCGTCGCCCGGCTTCACCGATCCGCGTTCCCTGTTCTCCGACGACCTGGCCGCCCGGCTGATGGTGCTCGTCAGGCTGCCTCGCGTGCTGTCGGCCCTGCTGCTCGGGGCCGCGCTCGGCGCGTCCGGCGCGGCGATGCAGTTCGTCTTCGCGAACCCGCTCGTCGACGCCGGCTTCCTCGGCGTGTCGCAGGGCGCGTCGTTCGGGGCGGCGCTGGCGATGATACTCGGCGGCGGCTCTTTCTGGCTGTTCGGCTCGGCCTTCTGCTTCTCGATCCTGGCCCTCGTCATGTCGGTCATGATGGCCTCGCGCATACGTTTCGGCGGCGCCGTGCTGCGCCTGATCCTGTCGGGCATGGCGGTCTCGGCCTTCTTCTCGGCCCTGGTCGCCCTGATCAAGTACGGCGCCGATCCCCTGTCGACCCTGCCTGAGATCACCTACTGGCTGATGGGCGGCCTATCGGGCGCCAATTGGCGATCGCTGTCGATAGCGGCGCCTATAGCGGTCGGGTCGGTCGCCCTGCTCGTAGCGATGCGCTGGAGGATAGCGCTCCTGTCCCTCGACGAGGCGACGGCCGCGTCGCTCGGCGCTCGGCCGGCGCTTGAACGGGCCGTCGCGCTCGGCGCCTCGGCGGCCGGCGTGGCCGCGGTCACCGCGATGGCCGGCGTCGTCGCGTGGGTCGGGCTGATCGTGCCCCACCTGGCCAGGCTGGCCTTCGGCGGCGACGGCTCCCCGACGGTGCCCGGCTCGGCCCTGCTAGGCGCCTTCTTCGTGGTCATCTGCGACGCGCTGTCGCGCGGCCTGTTCCAGGGAGAGCTGCCCCTCGGCGTGACGACCTCGCTCGTCGGCACGATCGCCTTCTTCGCGCTCCTGATGAGCAGGCGCGTCCACGTGGAGCGAGGATAACGATGGAATTCGCGGACGTCGCGTACCGCTACAAGGGCGAGCCGAAGGACGCCCTCGCGGGCTTCAGCCTGAGCGTGCGGAAGGGGCGCGTCACGGCGCTGCTCGGGCCGAACGGCTCGGGCAAGTCGACCGCGCTCGGGCTCGGGGCCGGCTGGCTGGCGCCGAGCGCCGGCCGGGTAGTCAGGGACGGCCCCGCGGCCTTCCTGCCGCAGTCCGAGCGCCTGGCCTTCTCGTTCAGCTGCGTCGAGTACGTGGTCTTCGGCCGGGCGCCCCACCTGCCGTACCTGGCGGTGCCGACCGGCGAGGACGAGGCCCGGGCCGAGGCGGCCCTCGCCGAGGTCGGGATGGCCGACAAGGCCGGGCGGCGCATCACCGCGCTGTCCGGAGGCGAGCTGCAGCTCGTGCGCATCGCCCGCGCCCTCGTCCAGGAGGCGTCCTACGTGATACTCGACGAGCCGAGCGACATGCTCGACCCGGCCCACGCGGCGACGATAGGCCGGGCGATCAGGCGGCTGGCCGACTCGGGCGCCGGCGTGCTGCTGTCGACCCACGACCTGGCCTTCGCGCTGGCCTGCGCCGACGAGGCGGCGATGCTGCGCGGAGGGCGGCTC
>QKAK01000168.1 GCA_003247225.1 Spirochaetota bacterium
CCCTCGACGCCGTCGGCTTGCCCGGGTCGCCGAAGGCCGTGGCGACCGGCCCCGACGGGAAGCTCTGCTTCTCCGTATTCGGCGGGTCCGTCGTCTACGAATTAGACGGGGCGTCATACGTAGAGTTGAAGGCGGTCGACGATCCTATCGAGGACGTCGCCATCGCGCCTAACGGGGCCGTCTTCGCCGCCTCGTTCACCTCGTCCGCGTCGGGGGGCTTCACCTACTATACAGGGTCGGCCGAACGCGTGTCCGGGGAGAATTCCATACTCAGGCTGGGCAACGGTACGTCTATTTCGTATATGGACCCTGACGGCGATTACTCCACCGCGACGCCGATCGGGGCGGTCTGGGCGATATGCTTCGGACCTGACGGAACGCTCTATTCGGCCGAGGAGGAGCGTCGAATCCTGGCCGTCGCCCCGACCGGCGTCGTGACGCGCTTCGCCGGAGGCGTATGGACCGAGGAGGCCTCCGATCGCGTCTGGTTCGATTCGTTCAGCATCGACGACGAGTTCTCGAAGGCGTCCGACGCCCCTATCCTCGAGTCACCGCGCCAGCTAGCCTACGGAGCCGACGGCTGCCTCTATATCGCCAATGAGTACAACGCCGTGCTCCGCGTCAACTCGGACGGTAGGATCGAACAGCTACGCTTCTTGATGGACGGCCGGACGGTCGATCTCTGCGCCTCCGGAATAGCCGTCGACTCGGCGGGCGACCTGTACCTGGCTACGAGCTACCAGATCATCAAGGCGACGTCGCGGCTATGAGCCTCGCCGCTTCTAGGCCGCCCTGCCGTGCTGCGCCTCGCGCTCCTTGAGCCGCCTGGAGAATTCGTCCAGGTGGCTCATCACGAAGGCGCCGGCGTACAGGGTGATGAAGAGGCCGAGCGCCATCGACAGCGACACGGTGAAGGCGTTGCCGTAGGCGGCCTTGAGGACGCGGAAATCCGCGAGGAGCGGCACGAGCACCATCGAGAAGACGATGACGAAGCCGGTCAGGAGCCAGTCGCGCATCGAGACGGACCGGCGCGGGGCCGGGACGAAGGGCAGGAGAGCCATGACCCTCGGAGCGACGTCGGCCGAGCCGGCCAGGTCGGGCAGGCGGTATAGGCTGAGCGCCGCCTTGACGGCGGCGGCCTCGGCCGCGCACTCGGGGCAGGAGCGCGCGTGGACGAGCATGTCGATCGTCATGTCCTCGCCGTCGAGCGCGTCGAGCTGGTTCCTGAAGCTCCTGCAATTCATAGCGGCCCCTCCTCGGCGCCGAGCGCCTTCCGCAAGTCGCGCTTGGCCCTGAACACGTGCGACTTGATCGTGTTGACCGGGAAACCGGTCGACGCGCTGATATCCTCGTACCGCATGCCCTCCCTGAAGTACAGGTCCAGGCATACGGCGTATTTCTCCGGCAGGGCGGCCATGGCGGCCCTGAGCGCCTCCGCGGTCTCCGCGCGGATATGGGCGTCCTCGGGGGACAGCGTCCTCGAGTCCACCGGCTCCGAGTCCAGCGGCTCGTAGCGCCCGGCCTTGCGCTTGGCGTTGATGCCGGCGTTATAGGCGATGCGCGTCAGCCAGGTCGAGAAGCTCGACCGCCCCTTGAACCCCGCTAGCCCGACGTAGGCCTTGACGAACACGTCCTGGGCGAAGTCCTCCGCCTCGTCGGCGTCCTTGAAGAAGCCGTAGCCGAGGCGCAGTATCCGCCGCTGGTACCTGCGTACGAGCGCGCCGAACGCGTCCGCGTCCCCGTCGAGTACCCTGGCGATGATATCCTCGTCGGCGGCTTCCTGCCCGCTCGGCGTCATGTCGCCCGTCGGCGGGCGCGCAGCGAGTAGAAGGCCAGGAAGCCGATGCCGACCGACAGGGGTATGAGCCCCCCGAGCAGCGTGTAGCCGGCAGAGGCCATGACCAGGAAGACCGCGGTCAGGGTGATCCCGACCGCTACGAGGAGTATCCCCGCCAACAGGCTGAACACGTCGACGTCGAGCGGCTTGGGCGCGTAGCTGCCCTTCTCGATCATCAGCATCTTCTCCCTGTGGCTCCACAGGATGTAAAAGAACACGACGGTGCAACCCATCACGATCCCCACGATGGGTATGATCGAGATGATTACCTTGGACGCCGCCGACACTCCGTTTTCCATAAGCGCTCCGTATCGCAAGTATACACTATCGGGCCCGCGTACGCCGGGGCACTGGTATATAGACCATAGAAAAGCCCGCCGGTTGCGGACTATCGGTCCGTAATCGGCGGGCTTCGTCGGATGGCGCGCTCGGCGCGGCCGCTTGAGGCCGCGCCCGACCGTTACTCGACCCTCTTCAGGGTCCTCGTCGCTATGACGTCGACGCCGGAGCCCTTGAAGTCCTTGATCAGCACGTCGCCGCGGCTGACCGGGAGGCTGACGCGCAGCGCGTAGATGGCCTCGAGCAGCTCGGGCACGCCCTGCTTGGGGTAGGCGGCGCTCGAGCGGACCGGCAGGCGGGAGACGGCGCACAGCCCGCCGGGGTTGCCGGAGCAGGCCGCGCCGCCCTCGACCGCGGCGGTGGCGCTGACGACGCGCCTTGGGGCGAGCAGCTCCTCGTTGGCGTACTTGACGCCGCGCGGGCAGCGGTTGCCCGTCACGGCCAGGCCCCCGTCGGGCTGCCTATCGACGCTCAGGCGGCAGCCGAGCGGGCAGGTGATGCATATCAGTTCTTCGCTCATGATTGTCTCCTCCGCTTCGGCGTCAGCTTATGGATAGCTCGACGACCGGGTCGGGCGCGCCGACCGCGAATTCAAGGTCCTTAGGCCCCAGCTCGACCGCGATCATCTCCGACGGCTGGATATGGTTCTTCTTGACGCTCTTGACGACGCGGTTGTTCACCTTGACCTCGAGGGTCGCGTCGTTCTTGACGATCAGGGTCCGCATGTACAGCTTGTTGGCCGCGTGCAGGTCGACGCGGGACGGCGCGCAGTAGCGTACGTTCGGCCCGGCCTTGACCCTGGCCTCGGCCTTGGGCCGCTCGCCCTTGAGCCAGCGCGCCGCGTGGGCGCCGGCCCTCCTGGCCTCCTCGACCACGTAGTCGACCAGGTCGTGCACGTGCAGCACGTTGCCGCAGGCGAACACGCCCGGCACGTTGGTCATCAGCATTGAGTCGGCCACGGGGCCGTTCGTCATCGGGTTCAGCTCGACGCCGGCCATCTTGGACAGCTCGTTCTCGGGCACGAGGCCGACGGACAGGAGTACCGTGTCGCAGGGTATCGTGAAGGCCTTGTCGTAGCGGGTGGCGCCGTTCTCTATCGGGGTGATCTCCACGCCCTCGACCCGCTCGCGCCCGACGATGTTGGTGGTCAGGTGCGACAGGTACAGCGGTATGCCGAAGTCGTGCAGGCACTGGACGATGTTGCGCGTCAGGCCGGACGGATACGGCAGGATCTCGACGACGGCGTGCACCTTGCAGCCTATCCAGCTCATCCGCCTGGCCATGATCAGGCCTATGTCGCCGGAGCCGATGATCACGACGTCCTTGCCTGGCACGAAGCCCTCGATGTTGACGAGGCGCTGCGCGAGGCCGGCGGTATAGACGCCCGCGGGGCGGTCGCCGGGTATGCGGATGTTGCCGCGGTTACGCTCGCGGCAGCCCATCGCCAGCACGACGACGCGCGCGGAGAGGCGCATCACGCCGTGCGCGCCGGTGTAGCAGTACAGCGTCTTGATATCGCCGGAGGCGTCCAGCTCCATCACGGTGGCGCCGGTGAACGAGGTGATGCCCGTGCCGGCGAGCCGCTCCTCGATCTTCTCGGCGAACTCGGGGCCGGACAGCTCCTCGTTGAACTCGATGAGGCCGAAGCCGTTGTGGATGCACTGCGTCAGGATGCCGCCGAGCGCCTCCTCGCGCTCGACGATGGCGCAGGAGAAGCCGGCGCGGTCCAGCTCGAGGGCGGCGGCCATGCCGGCCGCCCCTCCGCCTATCACTACCGAGTCGAACGTCAGGTCTTTCATAGCGCGTCCTTGAGTATGCGGCTTCCGTCGCCGTTCTTGGTGATCTCGTCCCAGGATAGGCCGGTCTCCCGCATGATGATCTTGATGATCTTATAGGTGCAGAAGCCGCCCTGGCAGCGGCCCATCTGGGCGCGCGTGAAGTACTTGATGCCGTCGAGGGTGGTATGCCCGGCCCTGATGGCCTGCACGATCTCCGCCTCCGACACCTTCTCGCAGCGGCAGATCATGTTGGCGTAGGCCGGGTCGGCCTGGGCCAGCTTATCGACCTCGTAGGGGGTCAGGTCCTTGACGTGGGGGCGCTTGCCGACGAAGGGGTCGTAGTCCGATTTCTCAGACAGCCTGAGCCCCTCCTTCTTGAGCAGGTCCTTGACGTACTCGCCGATCGCGGGGCTCGCGGTAAGGCCCGGCGACTGGATGCCGGCCACCTGGATCAGGGCCGGAGCCTTGGCGCTCGGCTCGATGTAGAAGTCCTCCTCGAGCGTCGGGCGGAGCCCCGCGAAGCTCGTGATCACGTCGTACTCGGAGACCGAGGGCACCATCGCCCGGGCCGACGAGAGGATCTTCTCGAGCTGCTCGCGGGTGGTGGCCAGGTCGGCCTTGTCGTCCACGGCCTCCGCCGTGGGGCCGATGAGCACGGTGCCCTCGACCGTGGGGATGACGAGCATGCCCTTGGAGACGCTCGTCGGCACGGGGAAGATCACGCGCTCGGGCTTGGCCTTGGTCAGCCGGTCCAGGAGGTAGTACTCGCCCTTGCGCGGCTTGATCTCGAACTCCTCGGCGCCGAAGGCCCTGGAGACCTCGTCGGCGTAGAGGCCCGCGGCGTTGACGACGTAGCGCGCCTTGACGACGCGGCCGTCGGCCGCGCGTACCGTCCACTCGTCGCCGGCGCGCGCCGCGTGCTCGACCTTGAAGCCGGTCATGATCTCGACGCCGTTCTTGCGCGCGCTCTCGACGAGGGCGAACACGAAGCGGTACGGCTCGACGATGCCGCCGCCGGGTACCCAGAGGCCGCCCAGGGTGTCGGGGTTGAGCTTCGGCTCCAGCTCGAGCATGCGCTCGCGGGAGCACATCTCGATGCCGATGACGCCGTTATCGACGCCCTGCATATACAGCTGCTCGATCGCGCGCATCTCGTCCTCGTGCAGGGCCGCGACGACGATGCCGCAGCGCTTGAACGGGAAGTCCAGCTCCTGCTGCAGCCGGTCGAACATCATCATGCCCTGCAGCTCGAGCCGAGCCTTCAGGTACTTCTTATTGTGGTGGAAGCCGCCGTGCACGATGCCCGAGTTGGCCTTGGACGTGCCGAACGACACGTCCGCTTCCTTGTCCACGAGCGCCACGTCGAGCTCGTAAGCCGACAGGCGCCGCGCTATATTGGCGCCGCAGACGCCGGCGCCTATCACGCAGACGTCGTAGCGATTCGATCCAGTCTTCACACCTGGCCCCCTTGCTAGCTATCAGTATAGGGCGAAAACGGGCGCTAGCAAGATGATCGCTATACTCCCGCTGCTTTTATAACCGCTTTTTAAACGTTATACTTGCGTTTCATGGGCTTGGTTCAACGCTCCTGCATCAGAAGTATCCACGGGCTGCTCGCCAGCCATCGGCTCGTACTCGTCGAGGGGCCTCCGCGCTCAGGCAGGTCGACGATAGCGGCTCAGGTAGCGGCCGGAGCGCCGGGCGGCGGCAGGCTCGTCGACGCGCGCAAGCCGGAGGGGCGCGCCGTCCTCGCCGATCCGGCGTCAGCGTCGGCGGCGAGGCTGATCGTGGTCGACGGCGCCGGCCGGCGCGAGGCCGAGCGGGTCGCCGCCGGCTTAAGCGCCTTCGGCGACGCCGGGCGCTCGCCGCGCTTCGCCCTGATAGGCGGGCCGTTCGGCCGTACGGCCGCGGGCCGTACGACGGAGGGCCGCGAGGCCTCGGCGCTCGACGCGCCGACGGTTCGCGTCGGCCCCTTGAGCCTGTTCGAGACGGGATCGGCCTCGATGCGGCGACTATGGCTGCGCGGCGGCTTACCGGAGGCCTTCATGGCGGCGAGCGACCAGGCCGCCCTCGCCTGGCTGCGCGACTACGCCGCCGGCCTGGCCGGAGGATCGCTGTCCGCCTGGGGCCTGCCCCGCGACGCGGCCTTCGTAGCCGGCCTGCTCGAGGGCCTGGCCGCCTCGAGCGGGCGCGCCTTCAACGAGAACGCCGCGGCCAGGACCCTGGGCGTTTCCAGGCCGACGATAGGACGAGCCGTCGCGGCCGTCGAGCG
>QKAK01000037.1 GCA_003247225.1 Spirochaetota bacterium
GCGAAGCGTAGACGCCTCCGCCAAAGATAACAGCGATCGCCGGCAAGCTCGGCGATCGCTGTTATCTCTAGGCCGGCTTAACCCGCGGCCCCTCGGGCCGTCAGGTTGAAGCCGGCCGCTATGACCCTGCGCGCAGCGTCAGGGTCATAGGGGCTTCATGGTCGGAAACAATATCACGTCCCTGATGCTGTACGAGTCGGTCAGGAACATGATCAGGCGGTCGATGCCGATGCCCATGCCGCCGGTCGGGGGCATGCCGATCTCGAGGCTGGAGACGAAGTCCTCGTCAAGCGCGTAGGCCTCGTCGTCGCCGAGCTCCTTCTCGCGCTCCTGCTGGGTGAAGCGCTCCATCTGGACGATGGGGTCGTTCAGCTCGGAGTACGCGTTGCCCAGCTCGCGGCCGTAGACGAAGGCCTCGAAGCGCTCGGTCATCGTCGGGTCGCCCGGCTTCTGCTTGGTCAGCGGCGAGATGTCGGTCGGGTAGTCCATGATGAAGGTCGGCTGGATCAGCTCCTTCTCGGCGTACTTCTCGAACGCGGCGTTGAGGATGTCGCCCTTGCTGCAGTCCTTGAGCTTCTTCTTGAGCTCCTCCTCGAGGCCGTGGGCCTTGGCCAGCTCGCGGGCCTCCTCGTCGCTCTTCACCAGGGAGAAGTCCGGGCCGCCGTAGGTCTTGACCGCGTCGACCATGGTCAGCCGGCGCCACGGCGCGGCGAACTCGATCTCGGTGCCCTGGTAGCTCACCTTCGTCGACCCGCAGACCTTGGTGGCCGCGTAGGAGCAGAGGTTCTCGCAGAGCTCCATCATGTCGTTGTAGTCGGCGTAGGCCTGGTACAGCTCGATCATCGTGAATTCCGGGTTGTGCCGGATGTCGATGCCCTCGTTGCGGAAGTCCTTGCCCATCTCGTAGACGCGCTCCATGCCGCCGACGATGCAGCGCTTGAGGTACAGCTCGGTGGCGATGCGCAGGTACAGCTGCAGGTTGAGCGCGTTCGACTTGGTGACGAAGGGCCTGGCCGCGGCGCCGCTCGCGATCGTGGAGAGTATCGGCGTCTCGACCTCGATGTAGCCGATGTTATCCAGGTACTCGCGAACGGCGCGGATGACCTGGGTGCGCTTCCTGAAGGTGTCCATCACCTCGCGGTTCATCACCATGTCCAGGTAGCGGCGGCGGTAGCGCTGCTCCGGGTCCTTGAGGCCGTGGAACTTCTCCGGCAGCGGCTCGATCGCCTTGGTGAGCAGCACCATCCGCTTGGCGTGCACGGATATCTCGCCGCGCCGCGTCTTGAAGACGAAGCCCTCGACGCCGACGATGTCGCCGATGTCCCAGGTCTTGACGTGGGCGTAGGCCTCGTCGCCGAGGCCCTCGGCGTTCAGGTAGACCTGTATCCGGCCGTCGCGGTCCTGGAGGTCGACGAAGGCGGCCTTGCCGATGTCGCGGAAGCTCATCACGCGGCCGGCTATCGACACGTCCTTGTTCTCGAGCTCCTCGAACGCCTGTTTTATCTCCGCGGAGTGATGGGTCTGTTTCCAGGTGACCACGGCGAAGGGATCGCGACCCTCCGCCTGGAGCTTGGCGAGTTTCTCGCGGCGAACCATCTGCTGTTCGCTGAGCGCCTTGCGAGCGCTTTCCTCGTCGATCCTGTCTTCTGCTCCGGTCTCTGCCTGGCTCATACGTACTCCTTCGCGAGCGTCGTAAGCGCGCTCCGCGGACGGGTATTGTATGCGGAATCCGCTATCCGTTTCAAGCTCGCCATGGTGTTACGAACCTTATGGGTCCTCTACGGCTCGCGCCTACGGCGAATCGTCGCCTACGGCGACGGGGCAGAGACGTTAGCCATCGGCAGCTCCATCCTGAAGACGACCGGGTCGCGCGACGCGAGGGCCAGGCGGCCGCCGTGCCGCCTCTCCACCACGTCGCGCGATATCGACAGGCCGAGGCCCTTGCCGTCGGAGCCGGACGAGAAGAACTCCTCGAACACGCGCCGCCCGTCGCTGTCGGCCAGGGGCGTGCCATCGTTGCCTATCTCGCAGACGACCGTGTAGCCCTCGATCCGCGTCTTAACCCAGATCCTGCCGCGCGCGCCGGTCGCCGAGGCCCTGTCGCGTATCGCCTCCGCGGCGTTGCGCAGTATGTTGATCAGCACCCTGTCGATCTCGGTGCCGCGGGCCATCACCCGCGGCGTCTCGACGAGGTCGATGTCGACGGTGGCCACGCGGGCATAGTCGCTGCGGCATAGCTCGAGCGCGTTCTGCACGCCGAGCGACAGGTCGTACGGGGCCGTCGCCTCGTCGCCCGCGCCGCGCTTGGAGTACTCGAGCAGGCTCCTCGAGACCTTGCCGATACGCTCGAGGCCCTCGTCGGCCGCGCTTAGCATCCTGAACACCTCGGCGCGCACGCCCTCGTCGCCTATCGCCCCGGCGACGCTCGACTTGACCGCCGCGAGCTGGGCGGCCGCGTAGTCGAGCGGGCTATGGATCTCGTGCGCGATGTCCGCCGACAGCCTCCCTATCACCGCGAAGTGCTCGCGCTTGAGCAGGTCCTGCCTGGCGGCGTCGAGCTCGTCCTGCATGCGCACGCGCTCGGTCACGTCGGACAGGGTGACCGCGACGCCGCGCTGGCCGAAGGGATCGCGCGCGTCGCCGATCCGCTTGGCCCGCGCGATGATAGAGCGATCCGCTATGGTCGCCGAGGCGGTCGATACGCCGTCGGCCGATACGGAGGCCGACGCGAGCGCCGTGGCGACCGGCCCGAGCTCGGCGACGGCCGAGGCCGGCTTGCCGAGCATCGATCCGTCCAGCCCGAGCAGCGACTCGGCGAACGCGTTGTAGTCGGCCAGCCTGCCTGCCGGGTCGACGAACACGACGCCCTCCTCGAGCTCCTGCAGCACCACGCCCCTGGCCAGCGGTATGACCCGCGCGGCCCGGTTCAGGTAGGCGCCGACGAAGAACAGGAGGGCCCCGAGCGCGTAGCCGATAGGCGTGAAGTCCTTCCTGAGGCCGGGCAGCAGCCTGAAGATATACACGAGGTTGAAGACGCCGGGAGCCAGGGCGCCGAGCGCTATCGCCGACGAGCGCACCCTGTACGGCCCCTTCTCGAACACGTACGAACGCAGCACCACGAACACGCCGACGATGGTCAGCAGCCACGAATAGGACGCGGTGGCCCAGAAGAACGGGCCGTAGCTCGCGCGCATCGTCGTGAAGCCCTCGATCACGGGGAACTCGATGCGGCTCCAGAACAGGCCGTGCCACTCGTTCGTCGCCACGACCGCGAACTGGGCCAGCGACGCCGCGACGAGTATGGCCCGGGCCGGCGGCCTGATATAGCGGTCGTGGCCGGTATAGCGCAGGCAGAACCAGTCGAAGGAGATGGGCAGGAGCAGGAGGGCCAGGTACTCGAGCTTGGCGAACAGCGCCGTCGCGAATTCGCCGGGGGACGCGAGCTCGAGGACGTTGGCGACGAGGAGCCAGATCGCCAGCAGCGCGTAGCGGCCGAGCGACCGGGCCGACGGCTCGGCGCCGTAGCGCCTGAGCGCGGAGTACGCCGCGACGAGGGCCAGCACGGCTATCGGAGCCGCGATCAGGTATGCCGTGTATTCCATAATGACGACAGTATACTACGAGACGACGCCGCGCTGGACATAAAAAGGCCGCCGTACCCTGCGGTACCGGCGGCCAGTTCATAAGGAGGACTCTGCCTATAATGGCTCGGGAGCTATCCGAGGTTACCGAAAATCGTCCGGGGCCGCGCCGTCAGCGGACGGCAGCCTCGAGCCAGAGATTCAGCATCCTGAGCGCGCGGTCCGGCCGCTTGAAGGCGGCCGGCATCGCAAGGAATCCTATTGAACGTCGCCGCTGAAAGCGGCGTGCGATACGGCGCCCCGGCGCATGCGCGCCGGGACCGTATCGAGACGTTCAGGACCGCGCCGTCAGCGGACGGCCGCCTCGAGCCAGAGATTCAGCATCCTGAGCGCGCGGTCCGCGGTCCTGAACGTGGGGACGCCGCGGCGGGACAGCTCGCGCGCCAGCGGGTCGTACAGCTCGCCCGAGTCGACCACGACCACCCATGGCTTCGCGGTCCGCGCGAACAGCTCGGCGAGCCGCTCGGGCAGCGCCCCGGGCCGGCTCACGTCCTCGCCGTGCCCCGTCCCGGCGGCCAGCGTATTGATCCTGCCGGACAGCGGCACGAGGCCGACGAGCCCGACGTCGACGCCTCCGTCCCCGATGATCGCCTCGAACGAGCGGACGTACGCGTCGTCGTCGCCGGTCGGCGTGATGTCGAGCGGGTTGTGGATGTCGACGATCTCGCCGACCTTGGCCTCGTCTATCACGCGGGCGAGCCGCTCGTTGGCGGCGGCGGACAGCTCGGCGAGCGTCATGACGCCGAGGTTGTCTGCCATCGCCACGCACTCGAAGCCGGCGTTCGACACGGCGCCGAGCCTCGGGCCGGGCTCCTTGCCGACGAACGCGGTGAACAGGGTCAGCGCGTCGTCGAAGTCGTCCAGGCTCTCGACCACGGCCGCGCCGGCCTGCCGGAGCAGCGCCCTCGTCACCGGGTAGTCGCCGGCGATGCTGGCGGTATGGCTGGCGCTCGCGGCCGCCCCGGCCGCCGTCCTGCCGGCCCGGTAGAACACCACGCGCCGGCCGCCCGCGACGATGCGCCTGACCGCCCGCAGCGTCTTGAGGCCGTCGAGCGGCTTGAAGCCCTCGACGTAGACCGCGTAGAGCCGGATCGCCTCGTCGTCGGCCAGCCGCTCCAGGTAGTCGCCGACCGTCACGTCCATCTGGTTGCCGCAGGTCACCAGGTACTTCGGGTTAACGTCCGGGTGCTTGGACACGCGGCTGATCGCGAAGGCCCCGGACTGCGAGATGAAGGCCACCGGGTCCACCTTGCCGCTCGGCATCGGCAGCTTGTACTCGGGTATGAACAGGGTGTTGTACCGTCCCGGCACCGACCGGATGCCCAGGCAGTTGCCGCCGTTCAGGATCGGGCCCCGGCCCTTCGTCCCGCGGGAGGCCGCGATCGCGTCCCGCATCCTGCCGACGATGGCCTCGGTGCCGGACTTCTCCTCGAGGCCGCCGGGTATCACGATGACGGCCTCGGCCTTATCATTCTCGGCGAGCTCGGCGATGCAGCCGGGCGTCTGGGCCGCCGGGATGCTCAGCACGAACAGGTCGACGCGCTCGGGCAGCGACGCGACGTCCGGCACGCAGCGGACGCCGTCCACCTCGGCGCAGCCCGGCTTTACCACGTACAGCCGCGAGCGGTCGAAGCCGTTATCGATCAGGTTGCGCAGGATGATGCGGCCGTTGTTCATGCCCTTCTCGGACACGCCTATCACCGCGGCGCTCGCCGGGCGGAGCAGGCGGTCGATCTTGTCCACCGGCCTCGAGGCCTGGGCGCGGTTGACCACCGAGCCGTCGGGCGCCACCGCCAGCTCGTCGCCGGCTATGCGGTCGAGCTTGGCCAGCGCGTCCAACGCGACGAGCGAGCCCGTGCCGTCGGCGCCGCGGACGACCACGAAGGGATTCACCTCGAATTCGGTGACGCCGGCCCTGGCGAACGCCGGCGCCGCCTCCACGAAGGCCCACACCAGGTCGACGAGGCGCTCCTCGTCTATAGTGGCCTTCGTGCCGCGCAGCCCGCCGCACAGCAGCTCGCGGACCGCGTTGCCGCGCAGCGCCGCCCTCACCGAGTCGCGGCTGGCCCCGTCGGGGCTCAGGAACAGCGTCGCGGCGCCCGGCTTGAAGCTCTTCGCCAGGAACTCCGTATAGATGCCGCCGGGCCCGAACGACACGAGCGGCCCGAAGTCCCGCGCGAAGCGGTAGCCGACGATGATCTCGTGGCCGAGCCTCGGCTCGAACGCGACGCGCTCGTTGATCGCGTAGCCGTCGACTCGGACGCCCTTGAAACGGCCCTCCATGTCGGCTATCGCGGCGCGGATCGCCTCCGGCTCGTTGCGGACCATCGCGACGCCGCCGGCCTCGGTCTTATGGAGTATCTCGGGGCTCACCACCTTGACGACCACGCCGTCTCCCGGCACCGGCCCGAGCCCGGCGACCTCGGACGAGCCGGAGACGGCCAGGCTGACCGGCGCGCGCAGTCCCATCAGAGCGAGTATCTCCACGCCCTCCGGCTCCGTCAGCGCGTCCCGTCCATCGGCCGCCGCCGCGGCGACTATGGCGCCCTTCTTCTCGTCAATCATCACCACGCTCCTACGGAATTACTGGTCTTCCTCACACAAAGGCACTAAGGCACCAAGAAAACATGAACAAGATGTCAGGATGGGAGAAGGATGAACAAGCTGAAAGCTCAACCTTAAGCTTTCCTCATCCTGTTCATCTTGTCCTATCCCGTCATCCTGTTCGTATTCGCCTACATAGCCTCTTAGAAATACAACTCGTATTCCTGCGGCACGGGCGCGTTGTCGTCGTCCATGACGTTCCCGGGCTTTCGCCCGGGCAATACCTAGGCGCCGCGTCCTGCGGCGCCAACGCGCCCGCCATTCTAGAAATACAGCTCGTA
>QKAK01000014.1 GCA_003247225.1 Spirochaetota bacterium
TCGAACCACCAGGCCGACAGCTGGTTGAGCACCTGCCCCTTATACGGCACCGCGGCCAGGTTCCGGTCGAACGCCGACAGCCGGTCGGTCGTAACGATCAGCCTCCTGCCGCCCGGCAGCGGGTACCAGTCCCGTACCTTACCCGATCGCTTGCCCGCCAATCCGATATCGCATCCCTCGAACGTCATATTCCCCCCCTAAGTATCATTGATAATTTGAACCACGGAGACACGGAGGCACAGAGAGAACTGTTTTAAATCTGTGCCCGCTTCCCCTTCTCCGATCCTCCGCTACTCAATTCCCTCTTCAATTCCTTTTCTTCTTCTCCGTGTCCCCGTGCCTCCGTGGCCCAACTCCCCTATTCAAGTCTTCTTCGTTTTCTCCGTGTCCCCGTGCCTCCGTGGCTAACACCCTTACAGTTCTTTCGCGTAATCGACGCCGTTCTTCCATAGGGCCAGGCAGGCGAGGGTCCGCTCGCGGCGCGCCTCGCCGTCGCGCCCGCGGACGACGACGTTGTTCTCCGGGTGCGGCATCAGCCCGAGCGCGTTGCCCGCCGGGTTGCAGATCCCGGCTATGTCGGCGACCGAGCCGTTCGGGTTCGCCGGATACTCGCCGTCGGCCGGTACGCCGCCGGCGGCGCTCCCGTCGTCGCGGCCGTAGACGAGCGCTATCTGGCCCTCGTCCCGCAGGCGTTCGAGCGTGGCGTCCGAGTCGACGACGAAGCGTCCCTCGCCGTGGGCTATCGGGCAGGCGAGCGGCCCGGGCAGGCCCCCGGTCCAGACGCAGGCCGACGGCGGGGCCAGCAGCGTCGACCGCCGGCACTCGAAGCGGCCGTTCTCGTTGCGCGCGAGCGTCGCGCGTCGCCGGCCTCCGGTCCCGTCGCCGGCGGCGCTTCGGTCTCCGGCCGAGTCGCCGGGCAGGATGCCCGCCTTCACGAGGGCCTGGAAGCCGTTGCAGACGCCGATGACCGGCCTGCCCGACGCGACGAACTCGGCGACCTGGTCGGCGAAGTACGAGGCCAGGTCGAGCGCGAGGATGCGGCCGGCGCCGAGGGCGTCGGCGTACGAGAAGCCGCCGGGGATGACGAGCATCCGGTAGTCGGACAGCCGACGCTCGCCCGAGCGCAGCTGGTTGACGTGCACGATCTCCGGGTCGGCCCCGGCCAGCCCGAGCGCGACGCAGGCGTCCGGGTCGCGGTTCGTGCCGGCCGCGTGCAGCACTATCGCCTTGGGTCTCGTCATCGCTCGCTCCTCTCGCCGCGGTAGGCGGCGCATAGGTCGTCGAGGCTGACGGTAGCCTCGACGCCGTCGGCCTCGAGCCTCAGCTCGCCGGTCGCCTCGACGGCGCCGATCCGCATGTACGGCGCGCCGTCCATGGTCCGTTCGAACTCGGCGGCGTCCTTCGGTTCTACCTCGACGACGAGGCGGCCGTTGGCCTCGCCGAACAGCGCCGTCTCCGGCGGGCCCGGCAGCCGGAAGCGCGCGCCGAGCCGTCCGCCCAGGCACATCTCCGCGACGGCCGCGGCGGAGCCGCCGTCAGACAGGTCGTGGCAGGCTCGGACTAGCCCGGCGGCGATGGCCCGGTGGAGGGCGCGGTACGTCGCGGGCGCAGCGGGCGACGCGGCCGGCACGCCCGGGTCGGCGCCGTCGGGGACGCCGTACAGGTCGGCGTAGACCGAGCCGCCGAACGACGGCTCCGCGGAGCCGACGAGGTACAGCCGGTCGCCCGGCGCCTTCAGGTCGGAGCCGGGGACGACGGAGTCGTCGGGCACGATGCCGATGGCCGAGATCAGCAGGGACGGCGGCACGGAGACGCGCCGGCCGTCCGGGGCCAGGTAGGCGTTGTTGAACGAGTCCTTGCCGGATACGAACGGCGTCCGGTGCGCCGTCGCCGCGTCGTAGCAGCCGCGCGCCGCCTCGAGCAGGGTCCACATCGTCTCGGGGATAGTAGGGTCGCCGAGGCAGAAGTTATCGAGCACCGCGACGCGGTCGGGGTCGGCTCCGACCGCCGCCGCGTTGCGCACCGCCTCGTCGAGCGCGGAGACGGCCATGCGGTACGGGTCCGCCGCGCCGTAGCGCTGGTTGAAGCCGTTCGACAGCGCGACGGCCCGCGAACCCGTCGACTCGCGGGGCTTGAGCACGGCGGCGTCCTGGGGGCCGTCGGCGCGGAGGCCGGCGTAGGGGCCGAGCACCGTCGCGCCCTGCACCTCGTGGTCGTACAGCCGGACGGTCGATTCCCTCGAGCGGACCGCCGGATGGGCCAGTATCGCGAGCAGGGCCTCGGCGATCGAAGGCGCCGGCCCCGCGGCTCGGGCCGTCGGGCGCGACGCCGCCGGCCGGGAGCCGGAGGGCGGCGTCGCGACGAGCGCGCGCTGGGGCGGCCCGGAGTGCAGGAAGCCGCAGTCCAGGTCTATGACGACCGCCCCGCCGTAGCGCACGACGAGCCGGCCGTCGCCGGTAAAGCATCCGAGATCGGTCAGCTCGACGTCGAGGCCTGAGCAGACGGCGCGCAGCTCGTCCATCTTCGCCGGCGGCACCGCGACGACCATGCGCTCCTGGGCCTCGGACAGCCAGATCTCCCACGGGGCCAGGCCCGGGTACTTGAGCGGCGCGCGGGCGAGGTCGACGTCGGCGCCGAGCTCGAAGGCCATCTCGCCGACCGCCGACGACAGGCCGCCCGCGCCGCAGTCGGTGACGGCGGTATAAAGCCCGGCGTCCCTCGCGGCCAGCAGCGCCTCCGACAGCTTCTTCTGCACGATAGGCGCGCCGATCTGGACCGACGCTCCGGACAGCTCCCCGGTGCTCGAGTCCATCACCATCGACGAGAAGGTCGCGCCTCGCAACCCGTCGCGGCCCGTGCGGCCGCCGAGCGCGACGACGCGGTCGCCGGCCGCCTGGGCCCGCGGGTGGCCGCCGCGCGGCGCGATGCCGGCGCAGCCGCAGTACACGAGCGGGTTGGCCGCGTAGCCGGGGTCGTAGTGTATCCCGCCGTTGACCGTCGGCACGCCCATCTTGTTGCCGTAGTCCTGCACGCCGGCGATCACGCCGGAGGCGACGCGCCGCGGGTGCGGGCTGCCGGCCGGCAGGTCCTCCGGCGACGCGTCCGGCGGGCCGAAGCACAGCACGTCGGTCGCGGCGATAGGCCTGGCCGATACGCCCATCACGTCGCGTATGACGCCGCCGACGCCGGTGTTGGCGCCGCCGAACGGCTCGACCGCCGACGGGTGGTTGTGCGTCTCCACCTTGAACGACAGCTCGTACCCGTCGTCGAACTCGACGATGCCGGCGTTGTCGACGAAGGCCGACAGCACCCAGGGCGCGGCGATCTCGTCGGTCGCCCGCTTGATGTAGCTCTTGAGCACGTTGTCGACGACCGGCGGGTACGGCGCCCCCGCCTCGCCTCCTGCCCGTACCTCGATTCGGGCCTTGAAGGTCTTGTGCACGCAGTGCTCGCTCCAGGTCTGCGCTATCGTCTCGAACTCGGCGTCGGTGCAGGCGCGGCCCTCGCGGCGGTAGTAGCCGCGTATCGCGGTCATCTCGGCCAGGTCGAGGGCGGCCCGGCGCTCGGCGGACAGCGCGAGCAGCGCCTCGTCGTCCATCCCGGCCAGGTCGAAGCGCTCCACCGCGCCCGAGCCGGCCGCCTCGTCGGGCCAGGCCGGTACGATCGCGCCGACGGCCCAGCGCTGGATCACCCCGTTGCACAGGAGGCGCTCGGCGAGCGAGGCCAGCTCGTCGTCGCCCAGGCCGTCCCCCTCGACGAAGAACGCCTCGCCCGACGCCACGGCCTCGACGCCGGCGACGCCGAGCTCGGCGGCCGCTCGCATCGCCTCGTCGGCGACCGGGTCGGTAACGCCGGGCCTGAGCGCCGTCTCGACGAGGCGCGCCCCGATCCGCCGCGACGCGTCCCGGCCGTCGCCTCGCGCCGCGCCCCCGCCGGGCCCGTCGTCCCCGACGCGCGACCACGAGCAGTCCTCGACCAGGGGGTCGCTAAAAAGAAAGCGCCCAAGGAGGCTGAGCTCCTTGGGCGCCATCGTGCCGCGCACGAAGTATAGGGCCGCGCGTTCTATCGCGCGGACGCTCGACAATCCGAGCGCGCGCGCGTCCGCGGCGAGCGGGCAGGCATCATGCCTGTTTCTCCCGCCCGGCCGTTCCTTGGGCCTGACGATAAACCGGTAAACGTCCGTCGTGACTTCCATGAGGATTACTACTACCTATCGCGTAGGATCGTCAAGTACCCTGCAGGATATAGTGACCGACTCGCGGCGACGGCGGCAAGCGGCCCGATCAGCGGTCGGAGCGCTCCTGGAGGGCGCGCAGCTCCAGCTCGAGCCGCGTACGGCCGTCGTCGAGCCAGGCCTGGCCGTCCTGGACGAGGCAGGACAGCTCGAGCGACTTGGCGGCCATCGCGGCGAGGCCCTTGACGCTGGCGGCGCCTATCTCGACGACGCGGAGCTTGGGCTGGGCCGACAGCTCGTCGCGGCGCTGCTCCCACCAGAGCGAGGCCTGGCGGCCGTGGTACAGGTAGAGGAGCACCTCGTCCGCCCGGGCCGAGGCCTTGCGCAGGCGCTTGGGGTCGGGCAGGCCGAGCTCTATCCAGAGGCCTATCCCGCCGTCGAGGCCGCGTCGCCATAGCTCCGGCTCGTCGGCCTCCGCCTGTCCCCTGGCGAAGGCGAGGTCGTCGTCGGCGTTCAGCGCGAACGCGAGGACGCGAGCCATGAAGCGCTCGTCGGGCTCCGACGGCTCGCGCGAAACGGTCAGCCTATGCTCGGCGTAGTAGTTCCGGTCTATGTCCGATACGTTCAGGATCACCTTGCAGACTGTCGCTCCTATGGCCATGTCCTATCCTCCCCGGGGTAGATACGGATTATGCCGAGGATGACGGGGGCGGGGGAAGGCCCGGCCCTTCGGGCCGAGCGACGAGGAGGCGCGGCCGTGGTATCATCCGGCCATGTCGTCGTTCACGGAGATCGAGGCCAAGTCGGGCCTGTCCCGCGCCAGGCTGCCTGACGCGTTCCTCGTATCGCTGTACCGGGCCCTGGCTCCGTACCGCGGCTGCGGCCACGGCTGCGCCTACTGCGACGGCCGGGCCGAGCGATACTACGTCGACGGCGACTTCGAGCGCGATATAGCCGTACGGAGCAACCTGCCCGAACGCGTGGCCTCAGACGTCGCCGGCGGCGCCGCCTCGCGCGAGTACGGAGCGGTCTGCATAGGCTCCGGCGTGACCGACGTGTACCAGCCGGCCGAGCGCGGGCTCGGCTTGACGAGGCGGGCCCTCGAGGCGCTCGCGCCGGCCGGCCTGCCCGTCGTCATACTGACCAAGAGCGACCTCGTCCTGCGCGACTTCGACGTCCTCTCCCGTTTCCCGAAGGCCCTCGTCGTCGTCACGGTGACGACGACGGACGACGGGACGGCCGCCATGCTCGAACCGGGCGCCTCGCCGCCGGCGGCCCGCCTGGCGGTGGTCAGGGAGGCCAGGGCGCGCGGCTTCCGTTCGGGCGTCATGGCCATGCCGCTCTGCCCCGGCCTCTCCGACGGCGACGGGTCCGTAGGGGCGCTGCTCGACGCTTCGATCGAGGCGGGCGCGGAGTTCGTCTATCCCGGCGGATTGACCCTGCGCCCGGGCAGGCAGAAGGATCACTACATGGCGGCCGTAGAGCGGCGCGGGCCGGCCCTGCGCGCCGAGTACGACGAGCTGTACGCGGGGGACCGCCCGTCGGGCATGCCGTCGCCGCGCCTGGCCGCCGAGCAGGCCAAGCGGCTCGACCGCCTCGTGCGCGAGCGGGGCCTGCCGACGATGATACCCCACGGCGTCTATCGGGAACTGCTGTCGCCGCCGGACGCGCTCTACGTGCTCTTCTGCCACATGCAGGGCCTCTACGCCGCCCGCGGCGTCGACGTCCGGCCGCTGCGCGCGGCGGCCGGCCGCTACGCCGACTGGCTGGCGGGCGAGCGCACGGCGCTCAGGCGATCGCTCGGCCGGAACCGCGCCCCGTCGCCGGAGCCGTTCCCGGTCACCGGCGTCCTGACCGAACGGCTGCTCGCCCTCTCTGAGGGCGGCGGCCTCGCCGAGGTCCTCGGCAACGCGCGCCTGGCCGCGCTCGCGGCGGACGTTCTGGCCGGAGGCGTCTTCGACTACCCGACGCTGCGGGT
>QKAK01000138.1 GCA_003247225.1 Spirochaetota bacterium
CGCAACGCCCGAGGGCGTTACTCCTTGATACCGTACTTCCTGCGGAAGCGGTCGATGCGTCCTGCGGTGTCTACGAGCTTCTGCTTTCCGGTAAAGAAGGGGTGGCAGGCGGAGCAAATTTCCACCTGGATATTCTTTACCGTCGAACGGGTCTCAATGACATTGCCGCACGCGCACGTGATCGTGGTGAACTCGTACTTGGGATGAATCCCGCTCTTCATCGTGATCTCCTCGCGTGCCGCTCATTCATGCCAGAAAACCGGCTTGATGACGGCTAAAAATCAGGTTCTACCGACCCGTCAATCGCCTAGGGGCGTATTCATGGATCGTAGGAATGCCTCATTATTCTTAGTTTTGGACATCTTGTCAATCAGCAGCTCGGTCGCCTCGAGGTCGTCCATCGGGCTCAGCGCCTTGCGGAGTATCCATATCTTCTGGAGCTCGTCCGAGGCGAGGAGCAGCTCCTCCTTGCGGGTGCTCGACTTCTTGACGTTGATCGCCGGGAAGAGCCTGCGATCGGACATCCGCCGGTCCAGGTTGATCTCCATGTTGCCGGTACCCTTGAATTCCTCGAAGATGACCTCGTCCATCCTGGAGCCGGTATCGACGAGGGCCGTCGCGATGATGGTCAGCGACCCGCCTCCCTCGATGTTGCGCGCGGCGCCGAAGAAGCGCTTGGGCTTGTGGAGGGCGTTCGAGTCGACGCCGCCCGACAGGATCTTGCCGGAGGTCGGCACTGTCTGGTTATAGGCGCGCGCGAGCCTCGTGATCGAGTCGAGCAGGATCACGACGTCCTTGCCGTGCTCGACGAGGCGCTTGGCCTTGTCGAGCACCATCTCGGAGACCTGCACGTGGCGGGTGGCCTGCTCGTCGAAGGTCGACGATATGACCTCCGCCTTGACGGTGCGCTCCATGTCGGTCACCTCCTCGGGCCGCTCGTCGATGAGCAGCACGATCAGGTATACCTCGGGATGGTTGGCCGTGATGGCGTTGGCGATCTTCTGGAGCAGTATCGTCTTGCCGGTCTTCGGCGGGGAGACGATCAGCGCCCGCTGCCCCTTGCCGATGGGGCAGAACAGGTTGATGATGCGCGTCGAGGTCTCGGCCGTGGTCGTCTCGAGGTTCAGCCGCTCGTTGGGGTAGAGCGGGGTGAGGTTCTCGAACGGGATGCGGTTCTGGGCGACGGCGGGCTCGTCGAAGTTGACCTGCTCGACGCGGAGCATCGCGAAGAAGCGCTCGCCCTCCTTCGGGCTGCGGATCTGGCCGAAGACGGTGTCGCCGGTCTTCAGGTTGAAGAGCCTGATCTGGGACGGGCTGATGTAGATGTCGTCGGAGCCGGGCAGGTAGCTGTTCTGGGGGGAGCGCAGGAAGCCGTAGCCGTCCGGCAGTATCTCGAGCGAGCCGTAGGCGTAGATGATGCCGCCGCGCTCGGTATGGGCCTTCAGTATCTGGAAGATGAGCTCCTGCTTCTTCAGGACCATCATCTCCTCGTGGTTCAGCCCGGTGCCGCCGCCGAGCTCGCGCAGCTCCTTGAAGCCCATGCTCGTCAGCTCGTTGATGGACAGCTTGGACCTGGCCTCGCCCTGATCCTGCTTCGGCGCGTCTTCCTTGGCCTTCTCGAAGCTCTCCTGCTTCCGTACGAAGCCGGGCACGATCCCGCCGCGGCTCTCGAAACGGCGGCCCTCGTCAGCCTCGTGACGCTGGCCGTGCGAGAAGCCGGCGTGGGATCCGTTCGGCGGCTGGTAGCCGCCCTGCGGGGCGGCGGCGGCCGGTTCGGCTGGCGCTTGAGCCTGGGGTTGGGCGGGCGCCTGCTCGTCTTGCTTGACGACGGGACGGCGCACGATGCGCTTACGCGGGGCCGGCTTCGCCGTATCCTCGTCGCGACCCGACTGCTCTGGGCTTTCTGTGCTGATCTCCAAACCAAGTTCTCCTTGGGGCTTCGCTTCGGGCTCTCCGGACGAAGGCTCGTCCGACTGGCTCTTGCGTAGAATTGCCATCAGTTACTCCAATACGTGGTATAGGCCGACCGGGTATCGCAACGAACGCCATACGCCCGCGACCGCGCGTATCCGTGCGGTTCGTTAGGCTCGGGAGGCTTGCTTCCGGGCGTCCCTGATTCTGTCTATGCTTTTCCGTTTCCGGTCGGAAGATAGCGGCGGCGGCCATGAGCCTAGCGCCGACGCGCTGAATCGCGCGGTCAATTTACCTTGCCTAAACGATACTCCCGCATTCGGCGGATTGTCAAGCTCGAACGTGCGCGTCGGCTATTTCGGTTATCCGCCGCAGCGCGTGGGCCGCCGCGGCGCGCCGTACGTCCGACCGCGCGCCCGGGAAGACGAGCCGCTCCGACGCCGTCGCCGACGGCGAGACGTACGCGAAGCATACCGTCCCGACTGGCTTGCCGTCGCTACCGCCGCCCGGACCGGCCACTCCCGTGATCGAGAACGCGAAGTCGGAGCCGAACGCGGCCGCCGCGCCGCTGGCCATCGCGACGGCGGTCTCCTCCGATACGGCGCCGAACGCCGCGAGCGTGCCCTCGTCGACGCCGAGTAGCCTGCGCTTCGCCTCGTTCGAGTACGATACGACGCAGCCGAGGAAGAAGGACGAGGCCCCGGCGACGGCGGTTATCGCGGCGGAGGCCAGCCCGCCGGTGCACGATTCGGCGCAGGCGAGGGTGGTCCGCCCGGCGTCCATGACGGCGGCGAGCGCCTTCGCCTCGCCCTCGATCGTCTCGCCGTCGGTCACGTCAGGACTCGGCCTGGGCCTTGGCCGCGAACGGGTCGAACGACTCGGGGTCCCGGACCATCTCGCAGCGGCCCTCGAACAGCACGCCGTCGGCTATCCTGAGCCTGGCCGTCTTGACGTTGCCCCGCACCTGGGCGCTCGAGCGCAGCTCGACCTTGTCGACGGCCTCTATGTCTCCGCGGACCGAGCCCGCGACGACGATGCTCATCGCCCGGATCCGGCCGACGTTCACCGTCGCCCCCTCGTCGATGTAGAGGGCTCCCTTCGCGTCGATGTCGCCGTCGAAGCTGCCGCGTATCATGAGGCTCGTGTCGAATTTAAGCGTACCGGAGAAGCTCGTCGAGTCTCCGAGCACGGTGACGATGTCCGCCGCGTTGCGGATGGATGATTGTCTTGGCATGCAGGCCTCGGCTCCCTACTTGTGTTTCATGACGAAGACGCCGTCCCAGTCCTCGTCCGGCGGATCGATGGCGTAGTGGTCGCATCGGTCGAGGTACACCTTGGACGGGCCGTCGCTCGGGTCGATCTTCAGCGCCTCGTCGAATTTATCGGCCGCGTCGGAGAAGCGCATCAGCTTGTACAGCTTCCTGCCCTCGGCGAACAGCTCGAGGACGCGTTTCTTGTCTTCGCTGATCATCCCGGCTCCTTCCGCCCCGCCGCCGCTATGCATCGGCGCGATGGGGCTTGCCTCGTAGCGTCTTGATATCGCTCGCCTTGTTGCGGAGCTCCGCGTACTCGGAGGAGAACGAGCCGAACCTTTCGTCGAGATCGGCCAGGGCGGCCCTCGCCTTGGCCGACAGCTCCTTGGCCGCGGACAGGTCCGGCGCTGACCCTATCAGCTCGAGCGATCGCTTCGTCGAGGCTATCGCCTTCTGCATCTCCGCGACGGCCCTCTCCCCGACGATGATGCTCTGCTCGCGGTTCTCTATCTGCTTGACCAGCTCGTGCGACCTCAGGATCGCCCTGATCCTGGCCAGGACCTCGGCGAAGTTGAACGGCTTCGTGATGTAGTCGTCGGCCCCGAGCTCGAGCCCCTCGACCTTGTCCTTCACGTCGTCGAGGGCCGAGAACATGATGATCGGGATCTCCGAGAACTCGGCGTACTCCGGCGACGACTTGATGATCTTGGTCACTTCCCAGCCGGACAGCTTGGGCATGATGTTGTCGAGTATGATCAGGTCCGGGCGTATGCGCCTGACGGCCTCGAGCGCCTCCTGCCCGTCCTCGGCCTTATGCACCGCGAACCCGAGCTTGGACAGCATCACGTCGAAGAACTCGAGGTTGATCTGCTCGTCGTCGACGACGAGTATGCGTTTTTTATTGCTCACGTGGAACCCCGTTCGCCGTTATGGATCGATCGCCGAGCGCGCGAGGCCGTACTGGCCGGCGCGATGATACCGTCATTTTCCTATACCGATCGCTTCTTGTCAATGCGCAAGGGTTTACGGGCGTCGTCGGCGGGCGCATAGCGCGGAGAGGAGCGCGGCGAGCAACGGTATCGCGAGGTCGAAGCGCTCGCCGCCGGCCTCGTAGACGGTGCGGGTAGAGTATCCGAGCGCTACGTCGGCGTATAGCACGCCCGGTTCGAACGGCGCCAGCTCGGCGACGACGGCGCCGTTCGGCGCGATGACGGCGGTGGAGCCCGTATCGGCGGCCCGCAGCACGATCGAGCCGGTCTCGGCCGCCCGGTACCTCGACATGGCGAGGTGCTGAGCCTGCATCGAAGCGGAGCCGGCCCAGGAATCGTTCGTCAGCACGACGAAGAAGTCCGGCTCGTCGAACGAGGCGAAGTACCCGGCGAACGAGTCCTCGAAGCAGATCGGGGAGGCGAAGCGGGCGTCGCCCAGGCCGAAGAGCCTTGCGCCGGAGCCCGGCGTCCAGTACGGGCCGAAGGCCGCTATGACGCGGCGGTCGAGCGACGGGAAGGCCCGGCCGAACCACGGCGGCATGTACTCGGAGAACGGCACGAGCTTGGCCTTGTCGTACCTGGCCTCGGCCGTCCCGGAGACGAACAGCAGGGCCGAGTTGCGCTCGACGCGCCTGGCGGGGTCGTCGGGATCGGCGTAGCCGTTCCCCGCGAGCAGCGGGACGGGATACGCCGTCAGGAAGCGCTCGACGTCCGTGACGAACTCGTAGGTGGGGCGATCAGGCCTCTGCCTGAGGTGCCAGGCTATCGGCGGGACGACGGCCGTCTCGTGCCAGACGACCAGGTCGGCGCCCCGTTCGGCCGCGTCGGCGCTCAGGGCGGCCAGCTTCCTGAAGGCCGCGGCGTAGGCCGGCGCAGACCGCTGCTCGTAGACGCAGGGCTGCACGAGCGCGACCCTGAACGAGCCTTCGGCCGGGTCGCCGGCCGGATCGGGGCTCGCGGCGACGAGCGGCCCGCCCGGCGCCGGGGCGAAGGGCGGTGCGGCGCCGAATACGGCCGCCGCGACGACGGCCGCCGCCGGTAGCGCCGCGAGCGCGGCCCGTCGGCGGCCGCCATGGTTCGCGAGGGTCCGCGCGGCGGCGTAGAGGCTGGCGTTCGCGCAGGCTAGGGCCAAGGCGACCAGCGGAGCGCCGCCGACGGATGCGAGGCCCAGGGCCGCCCGGTTGCCGGCGAACGCGTAGGGCAGGCTGCCGTACGGGAAGGCCAGGAAGCCGACCGACCTGGCTACGTCGGCGCTCGCCCACAGCAGCGCGGCGGCGAGCGGCGCGGCAGGATGCCCCGAGCGCAGGACGGCGGAGACGGCGGCGAAGGCCGCCGCGAACGACCACGCGCCGACGAACGCGACGAGGGCAATGGCGAGCGGATGGTACGAGGCGAGCCACGAGCAGATTATCGATAGCGCGGCGGCGCCGGTCAGCGCGCCGGCTATGGCCGACCGCAGCGGGCCGAGGCCCTCGACCGCGGCCATGGCCGGGACGAGGGCGATGAAGGCCGCGAACGGCGCCAGCGCCGAGCCGCGGAAGAACGACGCGGAGTAGAGGGCTACGGTTAACGCGAGGAGCCCGGCGACGCGGGCGCGGCGAGCGGGAGGGGCGGCCTCTTCGGCGCTATTCGCCCGACGCGTCGGCGTCATCGGTCGACGGGGAGGCCATCGCGCTGATCTTCCAGGCTTCCTGCTTGAGCTCGCGGCCCGGCCTGAAGACGGCCACGCCGTGATCCGATACCGATACGGGCTCGCCGGTCTTGGGGTTTCGCGCGCGCTTGCGGCCCTTGCGGATGCGTACCTCGAAGGTGCCGAAACCGCGCAGCTCCACGGCCTTCTCCTCGAGGATGGCCTTCTTTATCTCTTCGAACAGGCCGTCGATGAGGACGTGTATGTCTTTACGGCCGAGGCTCGATCGCTCGTGGAGAGCGTCAATCAGTTCGGCTTTCGTGACTTTTCTAGCCATGCGACGACTCCTGCTGAATCCGACCGTCCGGTGACCCTATCTCGGAGAGGCCCGAAGGCCTCCCGATACCGATGGAGCGGCCGGCCGCGGGGTAAGGCGATTACGCGTTGAGGACGTTGACGAGCCGCTGCATCCTGGACTTCTTGCGGGCGGCGGCGTTCTTCGTGATGATGCCCTTGCGAGCGGCTGTGTCGATCTGCTTGATCATATCCTTGAGCGAGGCCTCGGCGAGGTCCTTGTCCTTGGCATGGGCGGCGGTGACCACGCGCTTGGCGGCGGTGCGGACGCTGCTCTTGACCTTCTTGTTCTGGACGCGTCGCTTCTCGTCCTGCTTGTGCCGCTTCTCGGCGGATGAAAATTTGGTAGCCAATCTATCCTCCATTCGGATTGTCGCAACTCTATGTCTATTCGACAGGAATTAACGTCGGTAGAAGAAATTACCAGATCGATTAGAGTATGTCAAGGATATCCTGGACCGCCCGCGCTTATTGCCGCGCGAACGGCGAACCGATATAGTCGTTCCCATGGGAACCATCCTGCTCGCGCTTACCTCGCTGACGATAGCCCTCGCGTACGAGCCGTTCGCCTACGCGTGCCGTTTCATGCCCGCCGGGCGGCGCCGCGAGCGGGTCGCCATGGTCGCGCTCGCGGCGATGGACCGCTTCGTGGCCTGCGCCCGTACCTACATCGGCATGCGCCTGCGCTACGAGCGCGCCGGCTTCGACGCGCCCGAGCGCTGCATCGTCGTATCGAACCACCAGAGCCTGCTCGACATACCCGTGCTGATGCATTACTTCAGGAAGGAGCGCCGCCTCCTGTTCGTCGCCAAGAAGGAGCTCGGATACGGCATCCCGCTGATATCGAGCGTGCTCAAGGTCGGCGGCCACGCGCTGATAGACAGGGGCGGCAGCCCGACCAAGGCGATGCGCGAGCTGGGGGCCTTCGCGAGGCGGAGCGGGGCGGCCGGGTTCTGGCCGGCGGTATTCCCGGAGGGCACGCGGTCCAAGGACGGCTCGATCGGCGCGTTCCACGCGGCCGGCCTCAGGCGCATAGCCGACCTGGCCCCGGCGCCGCTCCTGGTCGTGGCCGTCGACGGCGGCTATAAGGCGACCAAGCTGTCGTCGCTGCTGTCGGGCAGCGTAGGCTTCGAGTACAGGGTCAAGGCCCTCGGCCTGGTCGAGCTGGTACCGGGAAAGAAAGGCGCCCAGGACGCGCTCGAGGCCGCCCGGTCGCTCATAGCGGGCCAGCTGGAAGCCTGGCGGGCCGAAGCCTAGGCGCCCGGACCCGCCGGAGGGGCCGGGCGGCGCCGGGAACGGCGCCGTCTCGCCGGCATATCGTCGTCCTAAAAAAAACCGCCCCCCGAAGGGAGCGGCCTACTTGCGCCGGCTATGGCCTAGCTGAAATCGCTCGGCCTGCGCTCGGTGCGCTTGCACTTCTCGCACTCGGCGACGTTCTTGACGCGGCCGTCTTCGAAGAGGGTCTTCATCTTGACTTCACCGCCGCAGGGGCAATAGAAGTGATGCGTGGTACTCGACGTACGAGAGTTCTTACTAACCTGTCCCATAACGAACTCCTTGGGATTCGCCGGCATTGAGCGGCCACCCATCCGACGTCGGCTCGCGCCGCGCCGGAGATAGATACGGGCGGCGCCGATCGCGACGCCGATTCCCGGACGCTAAAATATCGTAAAGCGCGGTCAAGTGTCAACCGAGCCGGATACCGTAAAAAGACCCCCGGACCCTGGTCCGGATCCGGGGGCGCACCACGGAAAGGAGGAACACCGCCCGATCGACGATCGATCGATGCCAACTAGACAACAAACGACGGCCGGGACGGTTACGGGCGGTTTCGGCCGGGCGGCTAGCTACGACGAGACCGCCTTCTTGAGCAGCTCCTGGAGCTGCTCCTTGTGGTATAGCTCGACCGAGCGGTTCTCGGCGAATTCCATCGCCGAGCGGTTGAAGCCGGAGCTCGTGACTATCACCCCGCGGATGATGCCGAGCTTCTTCATATTGTCGAGCAGGGAGCGGACGGACGAGTCGTCGAGCTGCTCCGAGACGCGCAGGAAACGGAGCAGGCGGGGCATCTTCTTCGTGCCGAGCCACTTGTCCGACTCGTTCTCGACCGTGATGAAGTCGACGCCGTTCGGCGTCGGTATGACGTCGCGCACCGCGAGGTTCAGGCCGTTCATCGCGGTGAGCTTGCACAGCTCGATGAAGTCCTCCTGGCCGCAGGTCAGGTAGTCCTTGATGCGGTCGTCGGTGCGGTATTCCTGGTACTGGGTCAGCTTCTCGGCGACGTCCCTGAACTGCGGCTTCTTGGCGTAGACCTTCTCCCACTGCTCGATCGCCTTGTCGATGTTCTTCATCTTCTCGTAGCACAGCGACAGGAAGTAGCGCCCGTACAGCGACTCGGACGAGCCGTCGTCCTTGGCGAGCTTGACCGCGCGCTCGAGCTCGATGGCGGCGTTGTCGTACGAGCCCTGGCTCATGTAGGTGCCGCCCCGCTCGACGAGGGCCTTGATCTTCAGGGCCGGGCTCTTCTGCGCCCGCTCGAAGGCGAGCAGCGCGCCGGTATAGTCGTTGGACTCCTTCATCAGCTTGCCGAGGTAATAGTAGCTGTCGTAGTTGGACGGGTCGAATTTCAGGCCGAGCTCGAACTCCGCCTTGGCCTCGAGCGGGTGCTTGGTCTTGTACAGGATGACGCCGAGCATGTAGTGGGCCTTGCCGTGCCGCGGGTCGAGCTCGACCGCCTTGCGAGCGTACTTGGTGGCCACGTCGGCCTTGCCGCGCTCGTCGAAGATCCTGGCGCACTGGTAGAAGTACTCGGCGTTCCGCGGGTCGCCCTTGGCGAGCAGGATGTACTCCTTGAGCGCCTCCTCGAGCTGGCCGAAGCGCTCGTACAGGTCGGCTATCAGCCGCCTGAACTCGGCCTCGGGGATCTCGTGCCCGAACTGGCCGATGTCGCCGACCGTCTTGAATTCCATCAGCGCGAGCTCCGGCTTCCCGTCGGCCTGGTATATCTTGCCCAGGTAGTAGTGGGCGGCGGCGTTCCTCGGTTCCTTGGCGAGCATGGCCTTGACGGCCTTCGTGGCGGCCTGGTAGCGGCCCTGCTTGATCAGGTCGGCTACGGCCGATAGCCGCTTGGGCGTGACGATCATGCGGATCAGGAAAAAGCTCAGGACGCCCACCGCAATGCCGAAGAATACTATGAGGATGATGACGAATGACATCGGCCCGCCTTACTTCTCGATGATCCGGATGGCCCGGTCGCGCTTTAAACGAAGCGCCTCCCGTGATATCCTAATAAAAGGTATACGATTTTGTCCATCTATTCTATAGTAGCGCCGATATCGGTCGCGCGCAACGACGACGCGCCGGGTCGTAGCCCGGTCCGCGAGGGGGTGTGATGCGCAGGCGAGGATTCTATCGGAGCGCGGCGCTCGGCCGCTTCGCCGCGTGCCTCGCGGCCGCGTCCGCGATAGCCATGGTCGCCACGGCCGCCGCCGGGGCCTCGGAGCTGTCGGACCGGGGCATCGGCCTGTTCATGGAGAACAAGCCTCAGGAGGCCGCGCCGGTGCTCGAGCTGGCCTCCAAGGAGGCGGGGACCGACGAGAAGGTGTTCCTGTACCTCGGCATAGCCTACCAGCAGCTCGGCCGCTGGGACGACGCGATCGCGGCGTTCCGCAAGGGGCTCGCCGCCTCGTCGCTGTACCGTCACCAGTTCCTGTTCAATATAGCCAACTCGTTCTTCGCCCAGGGCAGGAACGCCTTCGCCCTCGAGTACTACGACCAGGCGCTCGCCCTGCGGAGCGACTACGCCCAGGCCTACCTGAACCGGGCGAACGCCAAGATGAGGCTGGCCGACTACCCGGGCGCCTCGTCGGACTATTCGCTGTACCTGAGCCTCGAGCCCGGGTCGGCCCAGGCCGCCGAGATCCGGCGGCTCCTCGACCTGCTCGGGGCCAAGGCCGAGGCGGCCAGGACCGCCGCGGCCGAGGCGGAGGCCAGGCGGCTCGCCGAGGAGCAGGCGAGGCAGGCCCTGCTCGACGAGGTGGCCAGGTCGCTGCTCGAGGCCGCCGAGGCGACGACGAACCTGTCGGCCGGCTCGGGCGAGGTGCAGGGCTACGAATCGGACCTGTCGCTCGACGATTAACGGCGCTCGCCCGCCGGCGGCGCGTATACGAAGGGAAGCATCGTGACTGATAAGCAGAAGAAACGGCTCGTCTATATCGGCATAGCCGCCGCGCTCGCCCTGGCGGCGATAGCGGCCATAGCCCTGGCCCTCGGGGCCGGGGGGCGCTCGGGCGACAGGGAGCGGGCGAACATGCTCGGCCTGGCCGGCGAGTACATAGAGCGGGGCGACTTCGACCGGGCGCTCGATATCCTCGACCGGCTGATCATCAAGGACTCGGCTGACGCCGACGCGCGCGCGCTGCAGGACGAGGCCCTGGCCCGCAAGGCCGCCGCCAAGGCGGCGGCGGAAGCGGCCGCGAAGGCCGGTACCGGCGATGCCGGCGCCCTGGCCCAGAGCCTCGGCGAGCTGGGCAAGTCGCTCGAGCGCACGGCGAGCACCGTAGCCCAGAGCGCGACGAGGCAGCCCGCGCCCCCGGCTTCCGGCGCCGCGTCGTCCTCGGACGACTCGGCCGCGGCCCAGGCCGCCGCCAGGAAGGCCGAGGAGGACGCGCTCGCCAAGGCCCAGGCCGAGGCGGAGGCCGCCAGGCGCAAGGCCGCCGAGGAGGAGCTCGCTCGCAAGGGCGCCGAGCTGCGGGCCAAGATGGAGGCGATCAACGCGCTGGTCAAGGAAGGCAGGCAGTCGATCTCGGCCGGCGACTACGCGTCGGCCCGCTCGTCCTTCGACGAGGCCGTCTCGTCGCTGCCGTCGGGCGAGGCTAAGTTCAGCGCCCAGACCTTCGCCGAGATAGCCGAGGGCTATTACGACGGCTATAGGCGCGACCCGACCGGCGCCGAGGGGCTCGAGTCGGTCAAGCAGGCCCAGCGGGTGGCCCAGGAGGCCATCCGGAGCGACCCGACCGACGCCAAGCCGCACTATACGCTGAGCAAGATCTATAACGACTTCGCCAAGCCCGACCTGGCCCAGGGAGAGCTCGAGCAGGCGGTCAAGCTCGACCCGAACAACTACCTGTACGCCTACGAGCTCGGCAAGGCCTATTACCGCGTGCGCAAGTTCCCCGAGGCCCAGCGGGCCTTCGAGTCGATCACGACCAAGCTGAACCCGAAGTACGAGCCGGCGTTCTTCAACCTCGGCATGACCTACCGGGCGATGAGGAACGACCAGGCGGCGCTGGCCGCGTTCTCCGGCGCCATCAGGCTCAAGCCCGACTACGTGCGCGCCCACGTCGAGAGCGCCGCCATCCTGGCGGCCCGCGGCGACGCGGCCGGCGCCGTCAAGTCGTACCAGGCGGCCCTGTCGTTCGAGCCGGACAACGTGGCCGCGCTCCGCGGCCTCGGGGTGGTCTACTCGTCGGCCGGCAAGGGCGCCGAGGCGGAGAAGGTCTTCGCGCGGGCGGTCGAGCTGGCGCCCGACGCCGTCACCTACTACAACCTGGCCAAGGTCAAGTACGACCTCGGCAAGGCGGCCGAGGCCCTGCCGCTGGCGCGCAAGGCGGTGGAGCTCGGCCCGTCGGTCGCGCTGTACCAGTACCAGCTCGGGCTGACCGCCGAGAAGGCCGGCGACGTCGACGCGGCGCTCGCGGCCTACGCGAAGGCCGCCGAGCTCGACAAGAAGGGCGTCGACGCCCGCGTCAACCTCGGGCGCCTGTACCTGGAGTCGGGCTTCGTCGACAAGGCGCTGGCCATGCTCGACGAGGCGTATCGCATCGACCCGAAGTCGCTCGAGGCGAACAACAACCTGGCCAACGCCTACGGCACCAAGGGCCTGTTCGACAAGAGCGTGTTCCACTACGAGGCGGCCCTGGCCCTGTCGCCGCGCGACGCGACGATACGCCTGAACCTGGCCCGCGCCTACGTGCAGTCGGGCGCGCTGCCGAAGGCGCGCGACGCCTATATAGAGCTACTGAAGCTGGCCCCGTCGACCTGGGAGGCGATGTACGACCTCGGCAAGGTCTACCTGTCCCTCGGCGACCAGGCCTCGGCTAAGAAGACCCTGTCCGAGCTGCTCGCGAAGAAACCCGACTTCAGGGCCAGGGTCGAGGTGGAGACGATACTAGCGGGCCTGTAAGCCGGCCGGCCACCCTGAGCGGGCCCGCTAGACCAGGCGGCGGACGGCGCGGTACAGGTCGTCCCTCGACAGCCTATACCAGATCGGCCTCCCGTGGGGGCAGCGCGGCTCGGGCATAGCGAGCGCCGCCTCGATCAGGGCTATCGCCCCGGTCTCGTCGAGCTCGTCGCCGTCCTTGACGGCGGCCTTGCACGCCGACTGGGCCACCGTCTCCCGCAGGAGCTCGGCCGGGTCGGGCCGTGATCGCAGCAGCTCGAAGACGGCGCCGGTCATCGCCTCGGGCAGCATCGCCGGGGCGGCCTCGAGCAGCCACGCGCCGCCTTCCTTCGACAGCCTGTAGCCCGCCCGGGCGAGCGTCTCGGCCGCCGCGGCTATGTAGCGGTCCTCGGCGTCGGACTCGGGCTCGTAGACGACCGGGACGAGCAGGTCCTGGGATACCGCTCGGCCGGCCATCATCTCGTCGTACAGATAGCGCTCGTGGGCCGCGTGCTGGTCGAGCAGCACGAGCTCGTCGCCCCGCTCGAAGGCCAGGAACACGCCGAGCGCCCTGCCGATGTACCTGAAGCCGTTATCGATAGCGCCTCCGCGCCGGTCAGCGGGCGCAGCGCCGCCGGCGGCGTCGGGCGCGGCGCGGGGCGTCTCCCGAGCCTTGGCCGCGGCGTCGGCTATCGCGGCCCAGCCCGATCGGTCGGCGGGGTAGGGCCGCTCGCGGGCCTCCGACGCGAAGGCGCCCGAACCGAACAGGCTTTCGCCCGATACCGGCGCGGCCGCGGGCGGGCGGCCCGATAGCGACGGCGGCGGCATGAACGGCGAGGCGAGCCTCGACTGGGCGCCGAGGTAGTCCCGTATCGCGCGGATCAGGCCGGAACGTATCTCGTCGAGGTTCCTGAGCCTGACCTCCTTCTTGGCCGGATGTATATTGAAGTCGGCCAGCTTCGGGTCGACCTCGACGAAGGCGTAGGCGAAGGGCCAGGCGCCTCCGGGCAGCGCGCCTCGGTAGGCGTACTCGAGCGCCTGGGACAGGCCGTATTCCTGGACGCGCCTGCCGTTGACGAAGACCTGGATATGGCGACGGTCGGTGCGGTACACGGACGGGAGGCCGGCCACTATCCTCGCGGTGAAGCCGTCGCCCGAGGCGACGAGCTCCCTGAACAGCTCCGGGGCCTGGTCGGGAGCCTGGGCCGCGAGGACGCGCTCGGCGAGGCTCGACGGCCTGAGCGCCAGGAGCGTCTTACCGCCGGACGATAGCCTGAAGGCGACGCCGGGGAAGGCCATGGCCTTGTCGACGAAGACGGCCCTGCAGGCTCCCGCCTCGGCGGCCGGGCGCTTCAGGAACTGCCTTCGCGCCGGGAACGAGGCGAAGAGGTCGCGCAGGGCCACGGCCGTGCCCCTCGAGCCGCGCGACGGCGCGACCTCGGCCGGTCGCCCGGGCTCGGATACCAGCCGCCACGCCTCGTCGTCGTCCTCGGCGCTGACGATCTCCAGGCCGGCGACGGCGGCCATCGACGACAGCGCCTCGCCCCTGAAGCCGAGGGTCGACAGCGACAGGAGGTCGTCGAGCTCGCGTATCTTCGAGGTGGCGTGGGGTAGCACCGACAGCGCCAGGTCGTCCCTGCCCATGCCGGAGCCGTCGTCGACGACCCTGAGGCTTTCGACGCCGCCGCCCTGGAGCTCGACGACGACGCTGGTCGCGCCGGAGTCGATGGCGTTGTCCAACAGCTCGCGTAGCGCGGCCGCGGGGCGGTCTATCACCTCGCCGGCGGCGATCCGCTTGGCTACCTCGGGCGCCAGCACCCGTATCCTTGAGGCGTTCATAGTGTCTGTATACACCCTAGCGGCGATGATTGTCACCCGCGCGGGCATAGAAAAGGGCCGCCCTCGCGGGCGGCCCTCGATAAGCCGATAGCGGAGGCTAGAAGTGCAGCCTCGTCTCGAGCGTGATGGCCGGGACTATGACCGGCTTGGTCGGGTCGTCGTCCCTGAACAGCACCTCGCCGTCGTCGCCGCGGGCGACGGTGGTGGACACGATGAAGGCCAGGTCGAGGTTCGGCGCGCCGGGCACGGGCACCGACAGCTCGCCGGAGAACGTGGTGTTCTCGTCGAACAGCGATATCCCGTCCGCGTCGCTAGCCAGGGTGCCTATGAAATTCTTACGCTCGTATGAAACGGAGCCGGCCAGGTCGACGACCGGGATCAGGCCCTTCTTGACCGCGAGCGTCGCCTTCAGGTAGTCCTCGGTCAGCTCGAGCTGCTCGGCCAGGCCGGAGGCGTCCGGCGACCAGGGCCAGAAGTAGCCGAGCGTGAAGCTCAGCCTGTCCTTGAGGATGCTCGCGCCGGCCTCGCCGTACACGCCCATCGTCGATATGGACTGGTCTATCTCCTCGGCGCCGGACAGGTACGAGGCCCACTCGGCCACGAGCGACGAGCGCCTGCGCTCGTAGCCGGCGTCGAAGAAGGACGGCGTGAAGGCGCCGGTGTAGTAACGGTACTCGAGCCGCCAGTCGACGAACAGCACGTTACCGAGGAGCCCGGCCGACGCTCCCCAGTTCTTGACCGAGTCGCCGGTCCAGACCATGTCGTAGCGGAAGCCGGAGGCGGCGTCGTAGCCGCCGTAGCTGAAGGCGTCCCTGACGTACGGGGCCATCGCGGCGCCGTCGGCGAAGAGCCGTATGCCGAGGAGGCCGCTCGTGACTATCGGCAGGTCGAGGTCCAGCGCGCCGCCTATGAAGGCCGGGTCGCCGTAGAGGGCCGCGTCGTCGCCGTAGTCCGAGGCGGGATAGAGGTCCGCGACGCCCGAAAGGCCGATAGCCAGCTTGAAGCCCGGGATCGGGCGGACGTAGACGCGGCCGCCGACCACCTGGTTGTCGGTCAGGTCGTTCGTCATAGCCTCGAAGCCCCACGAGCCCTGGTCGAGGCCGAGGTTCAGGCCGACGCGGCGGATCGACGGGAAGTCCGTGTCGTTCGCGTAGTCCCGCATCAGGAGGCCGTGGCCGATGGTGAAGCTGTCGAGGTTACCGACCTTGACGAAGAAGGGGTCGACGAGCGGCTCGCCGTACTCGATGAATTTGACCTTGAGCGCCAGGTCGGAAGCGGCGTCGAGCAGGGCCTCGGGCCAGGTCTCGGCGGTCCAGCCGACGTCGGCTCCGAACGACCACTCGTCGTTGCCCTTGGGCTTATACCAGGTGGACGGGTCGAACAGGTTGCTCGAGTAGATGACCGGCAGGTAGAGGCCGGCCCTGAGCTTGCCTACGGAGAAGGTCGGCTGGATGACCGCCTTGGCCCAGGTCTCGCCGTTGATCGTTATCGAGCCTATCTCCATGCCGAGCACGTCGCGGAGCCATTCGGCGACCTTGCCGCCTACCGCCGAAGCGGCTTCGTCCGCGGTATCGTCCGCGCCGCCCACGTCGGCCTCGGGCGCCTCCGCCGGCGAGAAGTCCGACGCGAGCGCGTCGGTCGGGGCGGTCGTCTCCGGGGCCTCGTCGGCCTTCGCTTCATCGGCCGGCGGCTCGTCCTCGGCCTGCGCGGGCATGCGCTCGACCGGGATGTCGAGTCCCGAGTATTCCTCGGCGAACTGCTCCTCGCTATACGGGGCCGCGGCCAGGCCCTTGAAGAAGTCGGCGAACTGGCCCGCCCCGACCATGATGGCGTCCGCTATCGCGTCGCCCTCGCCGCGCCTTCCGAATTCGACCTTGCCCCTGGCGACGAGGAGCATCGCCTTGGCGCCCTCCTCGAACGACATCGAGAAATCGGTGCCGCGGACGCCGGCGACGGTGGTCGAGGTGTAGATCGTGTACTGGGAGCCCTTGGCCGCTACCGCCCTGATCTTGCCGGAGGCGATAGTGAAGGCGTTCTGGTCCTTCTGCGGGGTAGCCAGTCCGTCGACCCTGAAGCTCGTCATCTTGGCGAGCTTGACGACGGTGCCGTTCGGCTTGAGCCTGAGCTCGACGCTCGTGTCGGCCCCGGTCCTGACCGTCGCGCCGACGGGGATCGCGTCGCCTTCCATCACCGATCCCGTCGCGTAGCTATAGACCGTCGAATCCGGATACACGACGTCGAGGTTGTCGCCGTCGACGAATTCGAGGACGAGCGATTGCGGCGCCTGCGCGAAGGCGGCGGCCGCGAAGGCGATGGCCAAGGCCGTCGCCAGTATCGTCTTTATAGGGCGCATTCGGTTCCTCCTCTTGCCGTCAGAATTTGATCGAGCTCTGCAGGCTCGAGGTAACGTCGAAGCCGTTCTCGGCCTCGGGGTTGTAGCTCAGGTTGTACAGCAGGGTGAAGACGGCCGCTCCGGTCTTGTAGTTGAAGGCCGCGGAGATGACCGCGTCGTTCGGGTCGACGAGGTCGGCGAAGAAGCCGCTCTCGCGCCCGATGAAGTACTTATCGTACGAGCCTGTGACGAAGAAGCCGCCGAGCACGCCCTCGGCCATGCCGACGACGCCGCGCAGGTGCGGGTATTCCGCGCCGTTATCGCTCGCGACGGCGGGAGCCGCCTTGAAGGGGCCGTCGACCGATACGGAGAAGTACAGCTTGTCCTCGAAGAGGCTGGCGCCGGCCTTGGCCAGCCAGCCCGCCATGCCCTCGCCGGTCGGGTCGGTCTCCATCAGCGCCGCCTTCTGGGTGCGGAACAGGTCGTAGTTGGCGTCGAAGTACACCGGGGAGAAGCCGGCGCCGAGGACGCGCAGCTGGGCCGCGTAGGTGATCACGCCGACGAGCCGGCCGCCGGCGCCGACCATGAAGCCGGTCCGGCCCTTGGGCTCGAAGGCCAGCTCGGTGAACGCGGCGAGCGGGAAGGCCTGGCCGGTCAGTATCGGCAGGAAGACGTCGGCGCCGTAGGCGAGCACCGGCGAGAACGTATCGTCCGAGACGAAGTTGGCGACGCCGCGATCCATAGCCATCGTCGCGCCGACCTGCAGGTTCTCGAGGATGGGCATGCCCGTCGACACGAGTGGCCTGGCGAAGAGCCGGCCGCCGAACACGTCGAGCCTGGCCAGGTTGCCCGTCAGCAGCTCGATACCGACGTACGGGAAGCCGAAGAGCGCGCCGTCGACGCCGACGTCCAGCCCGAAGATGCGCTGGCCCGGCAGGAAGCGGGTGTTCGAGTACTCGCCGACTATGAAGCCGTTGCCGAGCGTCAGGTCGTCGATCGAGCCGAGCTTGGCGTAGAGCGGGTCTCCCCGCAATCCGTAGCGCACGTACATGATCTTGGGCAGGTACAGGTCGAGCAGCGTCTTGCCCGAGCCCTCGTAGTCCGGAACCCAGTCGCCTGGGAAGACGGCCAGCGCCGTGTCGGCGTCGGGCATCAGCTTGAAGCGCAGGGTCAGGTCGAAACCGACGCCGAACGGCCCCAGGGCCAGGTCGGGCTGGAAGCCGAGGCTGTTCCAGGTCTCGGGCTGGCCGTCGGCGTCGATGAGCACGTCGGTCCCCAACGATATGCCCGCCTCGAATCCTAACCCCCCGGCGTCCTCGCCGAAGGCGAGAGGGATGGATATGGTCACTATCATGAATACTATCAGGAATTTTCGCATCGCTTGCTCCTCCTATCCATGAGTATCTCCGTGCGATACTGGCTAGTATACCCCTTTTTGACTATAAAATCACCACGTGCTATGCTCGGGGCCCGTCGAGAGGGTCGACGAAAGGCGGGAATACATGCAGTTCTTCGAGAGGATCGAGGCGGCTCGGGCGGAGCGGGGCACGGCCCTGTGCGTCGGATTGGATCCCAGGCTCGGGCCGGGCGAGGGGCCGGACGATTTGTTCAGGCGATCGATAGCCATCGCCGAGGCGACGGCCAGGTACGCGGCCTGCTTCAAGCCGAACGCGGCGTTCTACGAGGCCTTCGGCGCCGCCGGGCTGGACGCGCTGGTCCGCCTCGTCAAGGCGATCCCGGGCGGGGTTCCGGTCCTGCTCGACGCCAAGCGATGCGATATCGGCTCGACCGCGGAAGCCTACGCGAAGGCGTGCTTCGAGGCCATCGGCGCCGACGCGGTGACGCTCAGCCCCTATATGGGGCGCGACGCGGTCGACCCCTTCCTGGCCTATCCCGACAAGGCGGTCTTCCTGCTCGCCAGGACGAGCAACCCCCGGGCCGGAGTCTTCCAGGACGTCGACGTGGCCGGCGAGAGCCTCTACGCCCGCGTGGCGGCCGAATGCGCCTCGTGGTCCGACCGCGTCGGGCTCGTCGCGGCCGGGAACGACCCGCACGGCCTGTCGGTAGTCAGGAAGGCCGCGCCGGGCGCCTGGCTGCTGGCCCCGGGCATCGGCGCCCAGGGCGGCGACATCGCCGAGGCGTGGAGGGCGGGCGCCCGGGCCGACGGCGCCGGCGTCCTGCCGGTGGCGGCGCGGGCCGTAGCAGAGGCGCCCGATCCGGCGGCGGCCGCGGCGGGCTTGGTAGCCGCGATGCGCGAGGCGGCCGAGGGAGGCGCTCGCGTAGCGGTCCCCGGCTACGACCGGGAGAGCCTCTTGAAGCGATCGATACTGCGCGGCCTCGTCGAGACCGGCTGCTTCAAGACCGGCTCGTTCACGCTCAAGAGCGGCAAGACCTCGCCGTTCTACATCGACCTACGGCGCGTCATCTCCGATCCGGCGCTGCTCGACCTGGTCGCCTCGGCCTACGCGATGGCGGCCGAGGGCGCGGACTACGACCGCGTAGCCGGCATCCCGGCGGCGGCCCTCCCGTTGGCCACCGCCGCCTCGCTCAAGCTGCGCTCGCCGATGGTATGGCCGCGCATGCCGGCCAAGGACCACGGCACCGGCGTCCGCGTCGAGGGCGCGTTCGAGGCCGGCGAGCGGGTCCTGCTGCTCGACGACCTGATAACGACCGGCGCGTCGAAGCTCGAGGCGATCGAGATACTGCGCGGCGAGGGCCTCGTCGTCGAGGAGCTGGTCGTCTTGATAGAGCGCGGCAAGCGGGGGCGGAAGGACATGGAGTCGTGCGGCGTCAGGCTACGCGCGTTCATGCACGTCAGGGAGCTCATAGCGCTGTGCCGCGAGACGGGCTTGATAGACGACGGCGAGCGGGACCGGCTCGAGGCCTTCGTCGATAGCGAATAGGCGGAACCGACGGGCGGGGCGCCTAGTCCGCCCGCCCGTCCCTGGCGAGTACCTGCTCCAGGCTGACGCCCGTCAGGTACGCGTCTATGTGCTCGGACAGCTCGCGCCAGACCTTGCCGGCCGCGCAGCGATCGATCCGATCGCATTGCGCCTCGTCGCCGTCGCCGGAGCAGGCGGCCAGCTCGACTCCCTCGCCGGAAGCCATTACGATATCCTTGAGGAGTATCGAGGATAGCGGCCTCGCGAAGACGAAGCCGCCGCCCGGCCCTCGGACCGACCGGATGATGCCGGCTTTCTTGAGCCTGAAGAAGATCTGCTCGAGGAATTCGGCCGAAAGGCCCTCCTCGTCGCCGATGGTCTTGATCGAGACGGGGGCGGACCCGTCGCTCAGCCTGGCGAGGGCCACGACCGCCCTGAGAGCGTACCGGCCCTTCGTCGTTATCCTCATGTTACTCTCCTCGAAGCGGCGCGCTCACGCTCGGGATAGCGTCCGCGCCGATGATCCTATACGCTTCGAGCCGAAAAATCAAAGGCGTACCGTCGCGGATGGCCTCGTCCATCGGAGCGTCCCGCCGCGGACCGCCGATACTGCTTGCATAATCATAGTATAGATTGTATATTTATTCCGTAGTCGCTCAGGCGCTACGATCGGCCCCGTGGTTTACCTCCTTTTTCCACGGGGCCTTCCTATATCCTGACGGCGAATCGGTTTACTGACGAATTACTATATTAAAAACCTTATATTCTTGACTTTACCAAGCGCTTTTGACTATTCTTCACTTCTATGTAGGGATGGTATCTATACTTTTCGCACGAGAGGTGTTACATGGCACGATTCAAAGTTTCGTACGCTCCGTCCGTGCGAAGGCTCCCCTCGTATCTGCTGCTCGCGAAGCAGGCCCAGGATCACGGAGACGAATACATATCGGGCACGATGATAGCGATCGAGCTGAACCTCGAGCCGATACAGGTTCGTAAGGACCTGTCGATAACCGGAATCGTCGGAAAGCCTAAGCGCGGCTATCCCGTGGGGCCCCTCATCGCGGCCATCGAGTCGTACCTGAACTGGGATACGCGCGTCGACGCGGTCGTGGTCGGGGCGGGTAACCTCGGAAGCGCCCTGACCGGCTTCCCGGGCTTCAAGCAGCACGGGCTCCATATCGTGGCCGGCTTCGACGCCGATCCCGAGAAGGTCGGCGCCACCATCTACGATACGCCCATCTACGCCATGGATAAGCTCGACGAGCGCGTCCAGTCCCTCGGGGTAACGGTAGCCGTCCTGACGGTCCCTTCCGCCTACGCCCAGGATATAGCGACCAGGCTCGTCGCCGCGGGCATTACCGCGATCTGGAACTTCACCAACGTCAAGCTCAAGGTTCCCGACGAGGTGATCGTGCAGAACGAGGACCTGTCGTCCGGCTACGCCATGCTGTCGATCAAGCGTCATCTGCGCAGTCTGATGAAGACCGCCGATGCCGAGTGACAAGGACCTGGAGCAAGCCGGGTTCTTCGCCAATAGGCTCCTGAAGCGCGATCGGCACCTGCGCAAATGGGCCCGCAGGACCGATACGAACTGCTATCGCGTCTATGACCGCGATATCCCCGAACTGCCGCTATCCCTCGACCGCTACGGCGACGCGGCGGTCCTGTACCTGTACGAGCGGCCCTACGACAAGCCCGAGGCCGAGGAGCGCGCCTGGCTCGAGCTGATGGCCGAGGCCGCCTCGGCCGCGCTCGACGTGGATCCCGGCTCGGTCGCGGTCAAGACGCGCCGGCGGCTCGGCGTGGACAGGCAGTACGGCAAGGCCGACGACGACGACGGGTCGTACGTCCGGCCGGGCTCGTCGTCGGGCCCCGGCGAGCTCGTGGTCAAGGAGAACGGGCTGTCGTTCATCGTCAATACCAGGGACTATATAGATACCGGGCTCTTCATGGACCATAGGCCGGCCAGGCAGATGATACGGAGCCGGTCCGACGGCAAGCGCGTGCTCAACCTGTTCTGCTATACGGGCAGCTTCTCGGTCTACGCGTTGGCCGGCGGCGCCTCCGAGACGGTGGGCGTCGACCTGTCGTCGACATATCTAGCCTGGGCCGAGCGCAATATAGCCGTCAACGGCCTCGACGCCGGGCGCTACCGCGGCGTCCGAGCCGACGCGTCCGCCTTCCTGTCGGAAGCGGCCTCCCGCGGCGAGCGCTTCGACCTGATAATCCTCGACCCGCCTACCTTCTCGAATTCGAAACGCATGGACGGCTACCTGGACACGGCCAGGCATTGGCCCAGGCTCGTGTCGGGATGCCTCGCCGCGCTCGCCTCCGACGGCGCCATCCTGTTCTCGACCAACGCGCGCGGGCTGCGTTTCGACGCGTCGCAGGTGCCCGGCGCCGCCGCCGCCGATATCAGCGATTCCACCGTCCCGGAAGATTTCAGGGGACATCCGCACCGGACCTGGCTCGTTCGCCACGCGTGAGCGCTTGCTTTATGTCCCGGCTAGGCTTTAAAGATACTTCTTTTTAGCGTATAGCTTGCATATGCAGTACTCGAACGCTATTATGTGCGGATAATGCTGTTTATCGCATAAAATAGCGTAATGAGGTGTGCGTATGAAGAAGTCGCGGATCCTAATCGGACTACTCTTACTCTTAATCCTGATCGCCGTTCCGGTCTTCGCCTCGACCGGAGGCGATATCGGAGAAGGCCAGACGACGCTGGTCATCCAGATAGGCGTCATCCTGTTCGCGGCTAAGCTCGGCGGCATGCTCGCCCAGAAGGCCGGTATCCCGACGGTGCTAGGCGAGCTGATGTCCGGCATCCTGATAGGCCCCTACGCGCTCGGCGCCCTGGCCCTGCCGGGGTTCCCCCACGGACTGTTCGTCAAGACGGTAACAGAGATCCCCGTCAGCCCGGAGCTGTACGGTATCGCCACCATCGCCTCCATTATACTGCTGTTCGTATCGGGCCTCGAGACCGATCTCGGCCTGTTCCTGAAGTATTCCGTAGCCGGCAGCATCGTCGGCCTGGGCGGCGTGCTGTTCTCGTTCGCCGCCGGCGACCTCGTCGGCGCGCTGATGCTCGGCGGCTCGTTCATGGCGCCGAGGAACCTGTTCCTCGGCATCCTGTCCACGGCTACCAGCGTCGGCATCACCGCGAGGATACTGTCCGACCGCAAGAAGATGGACAGCCCGGAGGGAGTGACCATACTGGCCGCCGCCGTCCTGGACGACGTGCTCGGCATCGTGGTGCTCGCCGTGGTGCTCGGCATCGCGAGCGCGGCCGGTACGTCGGGCGGATCGGTCCAATGGAGCCGGATAGGGATCATCGCCGCCAGGGCCTTCGGCATCTGGCTCGGCATCACGGCGCTCGGGCTGATACTGTCCAAGCGCATAGCGGCCGTGCTCAAGCAGTTCAAGCACGCGAGCGCCTTCTCGATCATGGCCCTAGGGCTCGCGATGCTGCTCTCCGGCTTCTTCGAGCGCGAGGGCCTGGCGATGATCATAGGCGCCTACATCACCGGACTGTCGCTGTCCAAGACCGATATCAGCCATATCATCATCGAGAAGGTCCACGTGCTCTACGAGTTCTTCGTGCCCGTGTTCTTCGCGGTGATGGGCATGATGGTCGACCTGCGCGAGCTCGCCTCGCTCCAGGTGATCGCGGTGGGCCTGGTCTTCACCGTCGTCAGCATCCTGGCCAAGGTGCTCGGCTGCGGCCTGCCGGCGCTGTTCACCGGCTTCAACCTCAAGGGCGCGCTCCGTATAGGCGCCGGCATGGTCCCGCGCGGCGAGGTCGCGCTGATCGTCGCCGGCATCGGCGTGACCAACGGCCTGCTCGACGGCGGCCTATTCGGCGTCGCCATCATGATGACGCTGCTGACGACCCTCGTCGCGCCGTTCGCGCTGTCGGCTACGCTGCGCGTGCCCGGGGCCGGCACGAGCGACCCGAAGGCCTCCGGCGAGTCCAAGTCGGTCGACTTCGACTTCCCGTCCGAGGACGTAGCCCTGCTCGTCACCGATACGATGACCCACGAGCTGCAGGCCGAGGGCTACTTCGTCAGGACCATGGACATCGAGGAGGGCATAGCCCAGGTCAGGCGCGACGACCTGGCCTTCTCGATGCGGCTCGACGGCTCGCGGCTGAGCGTCCAGGCCCCCGAGAAGACGCTGTCGATAGTCAGGACCTCGGTGTTCGAGGCTGTCGCGGCGCTCAACCAGAATTTCGCCAAGCTCAAGTCGGACTTCGACCCGGCGAGCATCCAACGGGACGACTCGAGCGAGGCCGTACCGCTCGGCAGGTCGGAGGCCAAGGCGGTCTGCCCGTCGTGCGTCGCGCTCGACCTGAAGGCCGATACGAAGGAAGGGGCCATCCGCGAGCTGCTCGAGATGATGGCCGGCAACGGGCTGATCGACGATACGGAGCAGGCCTTCGCCGACGTCATCGAGCGCGAGCGCTCGATGAGCACCGGCATGCAGCACGGCATAGCCCTGCCGCACGGCAAGACCGACGCCGTTACCGCGATGGCCGCGTCGATCGGCATCAAGCGCGACGGGCTCGCGTTCGACTCGCTCGACGGCCAGCCGGCCAGGATCATCGTGCTGCTGACGACGCCTAAGAAGAACCCGGGCGCCCATATCCAGTTCCTCGCCGGCGTCGGGGCCGCCCTCAAGGACGAGCGGCGCAGGCAGCAGATCCTCGAGGCTACGAGCGCCGAGGAGGTGATCCGGCTGATGGGCGTCTAGCTGCCGTCAGTCCCACCATACCCGGCCGACGTGGTCGGGGCGGAACGCGGCGCTCTGGTGCCGTATCACGGCCCCGGTCCTGGCCTCGGGCGCCATCGCCTTGACGCGCGCCGACAGTAGCGACAGCGTCGCGCCGGACGCCGAGTCCTCGTCGAACACCAGGATGCCCGATCCCGCGCCGTACGAGCGGATCTTCAGCTCGTCGCGGGCCGATACGACCGGCTCGGCGTCGTTGCGCTTGAACATGCTGAAGCGCAGGAACCACAGCTCGCAGCCGAGCAGCTCCGCCAGGAATAGCCCCGCCATGATGGCCCCGTGGGCCGCCCCGACCGCCAGGCTCGGCCTGCCGGCCTTGAGCACCGACGCCGCCAGGGCCCTGACCTTGGCCGGCTCGGCGGCCCGCCAGGTGTACTTATCGCGCCTCGAGGTGTAGACGAAGCCCCCTATCCCGTGAGGCAGGCTCGAGCCGTAGGCGGCCGCCAGCCCGCCGAAGGCCGGGTCGAGGGCGTAGGCGGCCCTGGCCAGGGCTATGGAGCGCTCGAGCGTCGCGAACGCCTCGTCCCTATCCTCGTCGCTATAGCGGACGACGGGCTCGGCGGCCTGGTCGACCTCGAAGTACTCGGTCGGGTGCAGGGGCAGGCCGAACTGGACGCAGACCGAGTGGTTGAGCGCCACGTTGACGATGGCCGGGGCCAGCACGAACAGCTCGCCGGCGGCGTCCCAGGTCCGCCGGCGCTCGCGCTCGTCGTCGCCGTGGCCGCCCGCCGCGGCCCGGGCGGACAGGAGCGATACGAGCTCGGCAGATCGGCCTATGACCTCGGCGTAGGGGCGCTCGAAGTCCATCGCGTCCGGGGCCTCGTCCCAATCGCAGGACAGGAACTCGTCTATCATGGCGTAAGTATACCCTCCGCGCGGCGCTCTCGTCCAAGCCGAGCGATGGCTTCGTCGAGCCTTTGCTCGCTTGCGGCCGCGGCCACGCCATGCTATAGTGGCCGCGTGAATAGTATGACCCGTTCGATAGACCTCCAGGATGTCCTGGCCGTCCGCTCCGGAAGCGGCGCGCTTGTCCATAGGGGAGGTCCGCTCGAAACGGGGAATGGAGATATTTGAGATATCAAGTATCCTATACCGAGCCGCGCGGCCCATGACGGGATCGCGCGGTTTTTTTTAGCGTCGAACCGATCCTGGGCGCTCGGCCGATGGTAACGAAAGGAACATCGGATGGCTATCATGGAGATCATAGGGCTCAGCAAGGATTTCGGCGGCACGCCGGTCCTCACGGACGTATCGCTGGCCATAGAGCCCGGCGAGAAGGCGGCGCTGGTAGGACGGAACGGCTGCGGCAAGACGACCCTGCTGCGCATAGCGATGGGGCTGGACGACGACTACAAGGGCGTCGTGCGCGCGGCGCCAGGAGCGCGCTTGGCCTACGTGCGTCAGAAGGCGCCAGACTTCTTGCCGGGCGAGAGCGCGGCCGCCTACGTGTGCCGCGACGCGCTCGAGCGGCGCGCCGAGCTCGACAGGCTCGCCGAGACCATGGCCGGCGACGACGGCCGGGCGGCGGCCGAGGCCCTGGCCCGTTACGCGGCCCTGCGCGAGGCCTATGACGACGACGGCGGCGACGAGGCGGAGGAGGCGGCGGACAGGCTGCTCCATAAGGCCGGCCTCGGGCACCGGGCCGACGCGCTCGCCGAGACGCTGTCCGGCGGCGAGAAGAACGTACTGGCCCTCGTCCGCGCCGTCAGGCGCATGCCCGACCTGCTCGTGCTCGACGAGCCGGGCAACCACCTGGACATGGCGGGCCTGGCCTGGCTCGAGGATTTCATAGCGACGCTGCCCTGCGCGGTACTACTGGTCTCCCACGACAGGCGCATGCTCGACCGGGTGGCCGCCTCGGTGCTCGAGCTCGAGGGCGGCCGCGTCGCGCGCTATTCGGGCAACTACTCGGCGTACCGGCTCGAGCGCCTGAAGCAGGCGGCGGGGCAGGGGCAGGACTGGCAGGCCGACCGCAAGCGCATCGAGCGGCTCGAGGCCCTCGTCCGGCGCTTCGCCGATATCGCGCGCTCGAGGCCCGACCCGGCCTGGGGCAAGCGCCTGAGGGCCAAGCGCAGCCAGCTGGAGCGCGCCAAGGCCGAGGCTACCGAGCGGCCCGACCTCGGCAACCGCGACGCCCGCGTCAGCTTCCTCGGCGAGGCGTCGAAGGCCGACCTGGCCCTGCGCGTCGAAGGGTACTCGAAGGCCTACGGCGACCGCGTCATCCTCGAGCCGTCGGGCTTCACCGTGATGAACGGCGAGCGGGTCGCCCTCGTCGGGCCGAACGGCTCGGGCAAGACGAGCCTCGCGCGGGATATCGTCGAGCTCGGGTCGTGGGACGACGGGCGCCTGCGCGTCGGGCCGAGCATGGTCGTCGGCTACTGCGCCCAGGCCCAGGAGGTCTTCGACCCAGGCCGCACCGTCGAGGAGGAGTTCCTTAAGATCCTTCCGACGCGCAAGGACGCGCTCGCCCACCTCGGGCGCTTCCTATTCTCGTGGGACGACCTGGACAAGCGCGTGTCCAGCCTCTCCGGCGGCGAGCTCAACCGCCTCCAGCTGGCCAGGGCCTCGGCGATGCGGGCGAATTTCCTTATATTGGACGAGCCGACCAACCACCTCGACATACCGACGCGCGAGGCGGTAGAGGACGCCCTGGCCGACTTCGACGGAACCGTCCTCGTCGTATCGCACGACCGATATTTCATAGAGAAGGTGGCCGAGCGCATCGTGTTCATCGACGGGCGCCGCCTGGTCGAGTACGAGGGCGGCTTCGCCGAGTATTGGCGCGACGTCGGCTCGGCCGGGTCTGCCGCCGGACGGCGTACCGCCGCGCGGGGCCTCGAGGGCCGCGGCAGGTCGACCGCCGCGCGGGGAACCTCTCGGGGACCGAGCGCGAGCGACGGCCTCGAGTCGAGGATAGAGGCGATGGAGCGCGAGAAGGAACGGCTCGAGCGGGCCTCGGCCGCCGCGTTCGACGAGCGAGACTTCAAGAAGGCCAAGGCCGTCGCCGCGGAGCTCGAGCGCCATAACGCCGTGCTTCAGAAGCTGTGGGCCGAGTACGTAGGATGATCGCCTCTGGCGATCGCCGTTGGCGGCGCCTCTGGCGGCGCCTC
>QKAK01000172.1 GCA_003247225.1 Spirochaetota bacterium
ATGGAGCCCGTGGTCGAGTCGATGCGCGCCCGGGGGACGCCGTTCGTCGGCGTCCTGTACGCGGGGCTTATCGTCGCCCCCTCGGGGCCTAGGGTCCTCGAATACAATTGCCGCTTCGGCGACCCGGAGGCCCAGGCCGTGCTGGCGCTGTTCGGCGGCGACCTGGCGGCTACCCTCGCCGCCTGCGCGTCCGGCGACCTGCGGAAGGCGCCGCCGTCCTGGAAGGCCGGGGCGGCGGCCTGCGTCGTGATGGCGGGCGACGGCTACCCCGAGCGGCCGATAGGCGGGGCCGCCCTATCCGGGCTCGGCCCGGCGGCCGACGAAACGGCGGGCGCCCGCGTACTGCACGCCAATACCCGGATGGAGGGCGGGAGCGTCGTCTCGGGCGGCGGGCGGGTCCTGTCCGTCGTCGCCACCGGCGGCGACCTACCCGAGGCCGTCGCGGCGGCCTACGCCAGACTCGACGGGATATCGTTCCCGGGCGCCCGCTTCCGCCGCGACATAGGCGCCCGGGAACTCGCGCGGCTCGCCGCCTCGACGACGTCGGCGTACGCCGGCTCGGGCGTCGACATCGACGCCGGCAACGAGGCGGTCAGGCGCATGGCGGCCGCGGTCAGGGCCACCTATTCGGAGGCGGTGCTCGGCGGTATCGGCTCCTTCGGCGGGCTATACTCCGCCGCCGGGATCAAGGCGATGGCGGAACCGGTGCTGGTCGCGTCGACCGACGGCGTCGGCACCAAGGTCAAGCTGGCGGCCCTGGCGGGCTCCTACGCGTCGATAGGCATGGACATCGTCAACCACTGCGTCGACGACATACTCGTCCAGGGCGCCCGCCCGCTCATGTTCCTCGACTACTTCGCCAGCTCGAGGCTCGACCCAGGCATGGTCGCCGAGGCCGTAGGCGGCATGGCCGAGGCGTGCCGGGCGGCAGGATGCGCGCTGATAGGCGGCGAGACCGCCGAGATGCCCGGCGTCTACCGGGACGGCGAGTTCGACGTGGCCGGCACGATACTCGGCGTCGTCGAGCGCGGCTCCATACTGCCGGCCGCCGGCGTCCGGCCCGGCGACGCCCTCGTCGGCTTCGCCTCATCCGGCCCCCACACGAACGGCTACTCGCTGGCTCGAAGGGCCTTCGACGGCGTCGACCTGGCGACCGTCTACCCGGAACTGGGGCGGCCGCTCGGCGAGGTCCTGCTCGCGCCGCACCGCTCCTATCTGCCGCTCCTGTGGCCGGTCCTGTCCGGCTCGCCGGGCCTTATCAAGGCGCTCGCGCATATCACCGGCGGCGGCTTCGTCGAGAACCTGCCGCGCGTCCTCCCCGACGGCGTCGACGCCGCGGTCCGGCGCGGCTCCTGGCCGGTGCCGCCGCTGTACGGCCTGATCGAGCGGCTCGGCGGCGTCGGGCCCGACGAGATGTACCGCGTGTTCAACATGGGCGTCGGCATGGTGGCCGTCGTCGACCGCGGCCGGGTCGACGAGCTGCGCGATCTCGTCGGCGAGGAATGCTGGGTCATCGGCGAGCTCGTCCGGTCGGCGCCCGGCGAGAAGGCGCGCGCGCGGCTCGCCGGGGGGCGCGCGTGACCGGGCACCGCCTACGCCTCGTCGTCCTCGCGTCCGGGAACGGTACGAACCTGCAGGCCCTGCTCGACGCTACGGCTTCCGGCGCCGTCCGAGCGGACGTCGTCGCCGTCTTCTCCGACAGGCCGGGCGCCCGCGCGCTCGAGCGGGCCGGGCTGGCCGGAGTTCCGACGATAGCGGTTCCGTTCGCCCGCGGAAGCGACCGACGGGCCTACGACGCCGGCCTCGCGGAACGGGTCGCCGCGTACGAGCCGGACCGCGTCCTGCTGCTCGGCTGGATGCGCCTCCTGTCGTCGGCCTTCCTGTCGCGCTTCCAGGGCCGCGTCGTCAACCTGCACCCGGCGCTGCCCGGGACCTTCCCCGGCGTCCGCGCGATCGAGCGGGCCTTCGAGGCCTATCGGGCCGGCGCAGTCGATCGCGCCGGCGTCATGACCCACCTCGTGCCGGACGAGGGCGTCGACTCCGGCCCGGTCCTGGCGGTCGAGGAAGTGCCCATCCTGGACGGGGACGACCTCGGATCCCTCGAGGCACGGATCCACGCCGCCGAACACCGCCTCGTGGTGGAAACCGTAAAGAGCTTGGTACGCGAAAACGACCACGGAGGCACGGAGACGCGGAGGAAGACGGAGGAAGACGGAGGAAGACGGAGGAGAAGGATATGGAATACCATGACTCATTAATTCTTTTTTCTCTGTGCCTCCGTGTCTCCGTGGTTCAATTATCCCACTCTCTAACAAAGGAGCGTGTATGCCTATAGCGTTGATATCGGTATCGGACAAGACGGGGCTGGCGGAGTTCGCGGGGCGGCTGGCCGAGGCCGGCTGGCGCATGTTGGCCTCGGGAGGCACCGCGAAGGCGCTGACGGCCGCGGGCCTCCCGATCACGGAGGTCGCGGCCTATACGGGCTCGCCGGAGATCCTCGGCGGCCGGGTCAAGACGCTGCACCCGGCCGTCCACGGCGGCATCCTGTCCCGCGGCACCGACGCCGACCGGGCGGAGCTGGCCGGCCTCGGCTGGTCGGAGATCGACCTGGTCGTCTGCAACCTCTACCCGTTCGAGGCGACGATAGCGCGGCCGGGCGCCGACGAGGCGGCCTGCGTCGAGGAGATAGACATCGGCGGCGTCGCGCTCCTGCGGGCCGCCGCCAAGAACTACGCGCGCGTCACGGTCGTCTGCGACCCGGCCGATTACGGGCGCGTCGCGGCATCGCTCGGAACGGGCGGCATCGGCCCCGGGCTCAGGCGCGAGTTGGCGGTCAAGGCGTTCGCGCTGTGCGCCCGCTACGACGCGGCGATAGCATCGTGGCTCGACCCGGGCTTCGGCGCCGGCCTCTTCGGCTACGCCGGCCAGGGCCTGCGCTACGGCGAGAACCCGCACCAGAGGGCCTGGCTCTATACCGACGAGCCGGGCGCCGGGCCCCTGGGAGGTCGGGTACTCCAGGGCAAGGAGCTGTCCTACAACAACCTGCTCGACCTGGACGCCGCCTGGCGGACGGCCGCCGGCTTCGACGGGACGGCCGCGGTCGTCGTCAAGCACCTGTCGCCCTGCGGCGTCGCGACGACGGGCGGAGCGTCGCCGGCCAAGGCGCTCGAGGCGGCCATAGCCTGCGACCCGCTGTCGGCCTTCGGCGGCGTCGTCGCGGTCAACCGGGCCTTCGACGCCGCCGCCGCGCGCGCGCTCGGCGACGCCTTCGTCGAGTGCGTCGCCGCGCCCTCGTTCACGCCCGAGGCGCGCGAGCTGCTGGCCAAGCGCAAGAACGCGCGCCTGCTCGAGATGGGCGAGCGGCCGTCGCGCGCCGCGGTCGAGTACGAGACGCGGTCGATAGCCGGCGGGTTCCTCAGGCAGGAAATAGATAGGGGCGATCCCTACGGTACCGAGTGGAAGGTCGTCTCGAGGCGAGCGCCGACCGAGGCCGAGCTGGCGGCGCTGCGCTTCGCGTGGAAGGCCTGCGTGAGCGCCAAGTCGAACGCTATCCTGCTGGCGGCGCCTATCGACGCGTCCGACCCGAGCGCCGGCTACGCGACGGTCGGCATAGGCTCGGGCCAGCCGAACCGCGTCGACTCGACGCGCATCGCGGCCGAGCGGGCCGGCGACCGCGCCAGGGGCTCGGTGCTGGCCTCGGACGCGTTCTTCCCGTTCCCCGACTCGGTCGAGGCCGCGGCCGCCGCCGGCGTCACCGCGATAGCGCACCCGGGCGGCTCGATCCGCGACGGCCTAAGCGTCGAGGCAGCCGACGCGGCCGGCGTCGCGATGGTCGTCACCGGGGTCAGGCACTTCAGGCACTAGCGGCTGACCTCGGCCCGGCCGGCCATGTCGAAGGGCAGCTCGAAGCGCGGCAGGAACTCGAGCCCGGTATCGACGCGGCCGGAGCCGACCAGGCGGTAGCTGACGGTCGCCAGCTTTATCACCTGGTCGAGCAGCGATCGGCTCATGTCGGTGAAGTTCATCGTCAGGTAGAGGCTGGCCCTCGTCCCCTCGCCCGCGGGGACGACGAAGGGCTCGGCCAGGCAACCGGACGCCCAGTAGCGGCCCTCGCCGTACAGCCGATAGTCGAGCTCCGCGAAGGTCAGCGGGAAGGCGTTCGGGTTGCGCACGACGAGCTCGACGCCGAGCTTGGTGTTGATCAGCTCGTCCTTGAGTATCCGTATCGACGATATGGCCATCGTCGGCGGCAGGATCCTCGGGAACTCGCCGCGGACCTCGAGCCTAGCCTCGCCGCTACCCGAGGTCGACGAGTAGGCCAGGACCGACAGCAACGTGAACGGTACCAGGGGCCCGTCTCCCGGCGGCGCGTCGACGACGATCCGGACGGGCAGCGCCAGTTCCTCGCCGGGCCCCAGCTCGCGGCCGCCGAGCTCGACGACGACGGGCGCGGCCAGGGCGACGCCGTCCGACGTCGCCTCCGCGCGCAGCGCGGACGGGGCGGCCGGCCGGCCGCCCCGGTTGGCCGCCAGTATCTCCGCGGCGACCGAGACGGTATCGACGTCGATTGCCGTCACGACCGGCGCCCCGACGACGGACAGCGCTATCGTCGCTGCCGGCTCGGGCTCGGCCGGGGCGGTCGCGCACGAGCCGAGGCTGAGCGCGGCGCAGAACGCGATGGCCAGCGCCGCGCCGGACCGGAAGCGCCTCGCCGCGCGGCGCCCGCGTCGCCCGAACGGCCGGACTCCGACCGCCGTCACGCCCGACCCTCCCGGGAGGCCGCCCGCTCGAGCCCGCGGTTGCGTATCCACAGCCCCGCGTCGACGGAGACCATCGCGGCGTTGAGCGCGTACAGCCACACGACGAAGTCGGGCTTGTACAGGAGCTTGTTGATTATGCCGGCGGCGTAGCCGACGATGATGATCAGGAGGAACGCGAGGCTCTTGCCGCCGTTGCTCCTCGTCCGCAGCGACTTGGCTATGGAGACGGGCCAGGCGGCCCCGAAGCATAGCAGCATGACGATCTCGAATACGCTCATACATTCCTTTCGTGCGCGCCGCGCGGCGCTCTCGGCCCGGACGCCGGGCGGCCTCGCCTAGAGGGCCGCGCCGAAGAAGGCGACGGCCCCGCTCAGGATCATGTCTATCGATACGGCGGTCAGGACGAGGCCCATCAGGCGCTCGATCGCGGACAGCAGCTGCACGCCCAGCACCCGCTTGAAGGTCGACGAGAGGAACAGGCTGAGCATGGTCAGCGCCATCGATATCGCCAGCGAGCCGACCCAGATCGGCAGCCGGCCGGGGTTATCGGCCGCCACGAGCATCGCCGTGGCTATGGCGGACGGCCCGGCGACCAGCGGTACCGCGATCGGCACGATCAAAGGCTCGCCGTCGGTCGGCCCCTCGCCCATGCGCGCGCCGGCGGCGGGGAAGATCATATTGATCGCGATCAGGAGGAGTATCACGCCGCCGGCCGCCTTGAGGCTGGCGTCGCCTATGCCGAGCACGCCGAGCGCCGCCCGGCCGCCTACCATAGCCAGCAGCAGGATCAGGAACGCGACGGCCACCTCGCGGAGTATCACCCGGGTGCGCCGCGCCGGCGCCACCCGCTCGAGCGCCGTGATGAACAGCGGTATATTGCCGAGGGGATCTGTCACGAGTATCAGCAGCATCGTCGCGTGCAGGAATTTGCTATCCATGGGGCCTCCGGGAACTCGTCATAGAGTATAGCGGAGACTATGGCGGCGATGGAACAGGAGGAACGGGCGCCCGGCTATCCGCCGGGCGCGGACGACGGCCGCGAGCCCGCGCCCGGCCGAGGCCAGGCCTCTCCGCGCAGAGGCTCCCTATGGCGCCGGCTCAGAACGCGCGGCCCTCCTCGAGTACCGGCAATCGCAACGGTCGGCCCCGCCCGCTAGCGTCCCCTCCCGCTTGAAGCCCAGGCAGAACGCCTCGGCGGATTCGTAGTCGGTGGAGCACAGGTAGGGGCACAGCTCCCGCGAGCCGATCGAGGTCAGCCACTTGAGTATGGCGCACTCGAAGAAGTCGATGCGGACGTCGCAATCGTCCTGGTCCCGTAGGACCGTCATCCTCCA
>QKAK01000048.1 GCA_003247225.1 Spirochaetota bacterium
GTGTCGCCGTCTTCGCCGACCCGTTTATACGCGACCGGAGCCTGTACCGACCGCCTCATCGCCCCGGCGACGATGGAGAACGGCAGTCCCGCGGCGGACGACCTCCCGCGGTCCGGCATTACGACTACGACAGGCGCCCCCGGCTTGAAATTCAGCGCGACCTCGAGCGTTATCGGCAGCGCCGCGATTAGCTCCGCGGCGGCCGCCGCGACCCGGCGGCAGACCTCGTCATCGTCGCCGCGGACGAGCAGCTCCCAGACGCGTTCGCCTGACGACGGGCTCGCTATCCACAGGAAGCTCCCAGCCGGCGCCGCCTTCCGAGCCGCATCAGCGAGAGCGGCCCCGTCGGCGACGGTTTCATCGCAGGTCAGGAGGAGGCTAGCGGAGCCGCGCCTCGCGCTCGATTGGGTCGATACCACGCCGGGTAGCCGCTTGAGCGACTCGACGTAGCCCGCTAGCGCCGAGTCGACGGCCTCGACCGATAGGCCCTGGTCGAACTCGAGCCTCGCGTATATGTCGCGGCCGTCGGTACGGGCTCCGACGTCCTTCGGGGAGATCGCTATCGCGGCGACGCCGGCCAGCCCCAAGGCCGCCGCCGAACCGAGCACGAGCCTCGGCCGCTTCGAGCATAGCGCGACGACGGCCGCCAGTAGCCTGGCTCCTCGCCAAGCGCGGCGGCGGCCAGGGCGGCTCTTCCTCTCGACCGATCGCGGCCTGGCGCCGACGCAGCCGGCTCCCCAGAGGACGACCGGCGGCATGATCGCCACCGTCGCCGCGTACGAGACGCCGCAGGTGAGCGCTATGCCCGCCGCTACGGCTACTATCCCGGGCGACGCGGCCTCGAGCCCGAGCATAGGCGCCAGCGCCAGCATCGTCGTCGCGGTTCCCGCGGCCAGGGCCGGGGCTAGGTCCTTGATCGAAGCGGCGCCGGAAGCCAACGATCCGGAGGCGCCGAGGCGCTCGGCCACGAGTATAGAGCAGTCGACCGAGGATCCTAGCCCGACGGCCAAGCCGGCGAGCGCGCCGACGCTCAGGCCGTCCATCGCCTTTGACAGGATAGCCGCGGAGACGACCAGGATGAACGGGACCATGGCCGCCGACGCGGCGGTCGCTAGCACGCTCGCGCGCGACCGCCCGACGCGTCGCCCGGGCATGACTACGAGCGCGGTCGCTATCGATACGGCGATGACCGCCTCGATAGCGGCCGAGACGACGCGCCCGAGCGACCTGGCGGCCAGCTCGCCCCTGTCCGATAGCACGGTGAAGCTGAGGCCGCAGTCGACGGCGGCCCGCGCCGCCTCGCGCGCGATATCGCGCGACAGCCTGGCGAGGTTAGCGTCGCCCGCCGGCATGACTGCGATCGTCACGGCCCTGCGCCCGTCGACGCGGGACAGGCTCTCGGGCCGCCGTTGGCGGCTCTCTACGCTGGCGATGGAGCCGAGGCGGATAGCCGCGCCCGACCCGCGCGGTATGAGCGCGTCGCGGATCGACTCGACCGTCGGATAGCGGGCGTCCGTCGATACGGCGATACGGGAGCTTCCCGCCCTGAGCGAGCCCGAGGCTACCAGGCCGTCCGATCCGGCCAGGTACTCGGCTACGTCCTCCGCGGACGAGCCAGCCAACGCGGCCGCATCGTCGTCGACCAGTACCGCCAGCTCGGTTACGCCCCCGCCGTCTACCACGACCTCGCCGACGCCGGCTAGGCTCTCGAGGGCCGGCTTGACCCTTCTGTCGAGGACTGCCCTCAAAGCGCCCGGCTCGCCCGAGTCGGAGACGGCAGCCGCCACCCAGACGGGGCCGGCGTCGGCCGAGGCGGACCCGATCCGCGGACGCTGCACGGAGCTCGGCAACGACTCGTAGACGCGCTGGGCGGCCGCGCTGACCGCCTCGGTCTCGTCGCCGCCGTCGGCGAAGCGCGCGACCACCCGCGCCTCCCCGTACTCGCACGAGCTCGACGTACCGACCACGCCGGGCAACGACGCCAGCGCGTCCTCGAGCGGTATCGCGACCAGGCGCTCCATCTCGCGGGCGTTCGTGCCGTGCTGACAGATGCTGACGACGCAGGCGCCTCCGCCAGAGCCGGACGAGCCGCCGAATTCGGTCGCGGCGAGCGTCCCGGCCGATAGGATGAACGCGGCGGCCGCTACGCAGAGCGCCGCTACCGGCCGACCGTACCAACGGCCGACGTCGGCGCTCACGCCGATCCCCTTCGTCGGGCCAGGGCCGCCAGCGCGGCCGGCGTCACGAACAGGGTGAGCGCGGTGGACGCGATCATGCCGCCGAACATGGCCACGGCCATCGAGCGCTGGGGCGACGCGTCGGGACGGAGGCACAGCGGCGCGAGGGCGACCAGGGTCGTCATCGTCGTCGCCAGCACCGGCCTCAGCCTGTCGACGGCCCCGTGGAACGCCGCGTCATCTCCATCCTCGCCGGCCGCCAGCCTTGCCCCGCAGGCCTCGTAGAGCAGTATCGCGCTATTGACGACGGTACCGAATAGGGCGACGAGGCCCATGATAGACCCCGAGTCGAGGCCGACCCCGGCTATCAGCATCGCGGGACCCGATCCCGCCAGCGCCAGCGGGATAGCGGCCATGACGACCAGCGGCGCCGAGAGCGACTCGAACTGAGCGCCGATCACCAGGTACAGCAGCATCAGCACGAGGGCAAGGGTCCGGGCCATCGCCTCGGCGTAGCGCCCGAAGGCGGATCCGCCCGATCGGCTGACGCCGGAGCCGCGACCGATCATCGCCGTCTCGACGGCAGCGTCGAGAGCGCCGCGGCGGCCGTCGCCGGCTATCGGCGTCAGGTACACCGCGTCGCGGCGGTCGAGCCTGGCGAGAGCCGCGTCGCTATAGGCCAGGTCGAAGGCCGCGACGCTCGACGCGCTGATGGGAGCGGAGGCGCCGACGCCTACCGCGAGCCCCCGCAGCGACTCGAGGCTCCCTCCGCCGTCGGCGCTGCCCGCGCCGGCGGCGAAGACGACGATATCGGTATCGTCGCCGTCCGAACGCAGCCTGCCGATACTGACGCCCTCGGTCGCGGTCCTGATCGCCGCCTCGGCCTCCGCGAGCGAGACGCCGAGGCTGGCTATCCGTTGCCTATCCGGCCTGGCCCGGACTCGCCTGGCCATGCCGCTAGGCGACCGGACGACCGACGCGAGCGCGTCTCCGGCCAGGCGGGCCAGGCCCGATTCGAACGCGTCGGCGGCCGACTTGACAGCCTCGGCGCCGTCGGCCCTGACGACCAAGGTCGAGCCTAGGTCGAGGCCCATTATGGAGGCCGCGGGATCAGGCGGCTCGGTCACGGCCACGGAGGCCGATGACGGCGATGCCGCCGCGGCGACGGCCGATATCTCCCTGGCTACCGTCTCCGGATCGGCGCCAGCGCTCAGGGAGCAGACGAGGCTCAGGCGTTCAGGCCCGTACGCGGGGTCGGCCAGCCTCGTCAGGTCGTCGCGCTCCGCGCCGGCCCAGCCCCTCGTCGATTCGACGCCGTCGATCCCGGATAGCGTCGCGCTTAGCGCTAGCGCCTCGGGTCCGACGCCCTCGGCGTCGCTGCCCGGCTCGTACATGACGGTAACGAGCAGCTCGGAGGCGGCGCCGCGCGGCATGAACGACGCGTCCGTCGTGGCCACCATGGCGACGCCGGCCGCGGCGGCGATCGCGGCTAGGACGACGAGCCGCGCCGGCCGGCGCATGACCGCCGCCAGGGCGCGCGCGTACGATTCCGCCAGCCCTGACGGCCGACTCGCCGTACCGACGTCTCCGAAGAGCCGGTACGCCGCCGGAAGGATCGTCATCGCGGTCATCCAGCCGCCGACGCTGGCGGCGACTACTGCGAGCGCCAGGTCGCCGTAGATCGCTCCGAGGGCGCCGGGTAGGAAGAAGATGGGCAGGAACACCGTCACGGACGTTATCATGCCGCCGAACGTCCCGCCGGCCACCGAGGAGACGGCGTCGCCTATCGCCGCCGGACTAGGGATAGGCCTCGGGCCGGTTCCGCTCGGTCTCGTCGTCTCCATCCTCGACAGGGCGTCGAGCGTGACCACCGCGTTGTCCGATATGACGCCCACCGCCAGGGCGACGCCCGATAGGCTCATGCGGTTGAGAGACCTGCCGGCCAGGTACAGCGCCGCCAGCGCCGCGGCTATGGATACCGGGATCGATACGGCTACCATGACCGCGCAGCGCGCGTCACGCAGCATGGCGTACAGCGCGAGAGCCGCCGCTATCGAGCCTATGACCGCCGCCCAGGCCAACTCGCGTATCGACGCAGCGATAGCCTTCGACGAGTCGCCGACCGTAGCGACGGATAGCTCGCCGGCGAAGTCGCGCGCCATCGTCGCGGCCGCCCGCGCTACCTCGCGGGCCGCGGCCACTGGGTCGGCGCCCGGCCGCAGGTAAGCCTCGAGCGCTACCGCCTCGACGCCGTCGAGCGCGTAGAGGCTATCCGCCGGCGCGTCGCGCTCATAGACCCTCGCCAGCTCCGATAGGCGGAACGGGCCGGACGGGGCCGCGGCGACAAGCGACTCGAGCTCCGCGGCGGTCTTCGGCCGGCCCTCCGCGACGACGACGAGCTCGAGGCCGTCGCCCTCGACCGATCCGAGCGGTACGTCGGCGCATTCGGCCGCCAGCGCCGAGGCCACGTCCCTGACGGTCATGCCGCGCGCCGCCGCCCGGCGCGAGTCCACGGCGACGGCGACTTCCCGTCGCCTGCCGCCCACCACGGTAACGGACCCTACGCCCTGGACGCGTCGCAGCCTGGCCCGGCCCTCGCGTTCGGCGATGCGCCTGGCGAAGGCCAGGTCCCCGTCTATCGGGACCATGGTCACCGTGACGAGGGGAGAGGCCGACGGGTCGTCGGCTACGACGCTCGGCTTCGAGGCGCCTTCCGGCAGGCCGGGATAGGCCGCGTCGACGATCTCGCGCGCGGCTGACGCCATCCTCGCCGCGTCCTCGCCCCAGTTGAATTCGAGGGTAATGACGGTCCGCCCGTCCCTGCTGACGCTCGAGGACCCGACGAGCCCGTCGGCCGAGGCCAGCGCGTCCTCGAGCGGGCAGGCTATGAGGGAACGCATCGAGGCGGCCGGCATCCCGGGCATGGACGCCGCGACGATCACGCGCGGCACCGATACGTCCGGTAGGCTCCGCCTCGGCATTCGGGCCGCGGCGCCGGCGCCCGCCATCATGACGGCCGCCAGGCCCATCGCCACGGCTACCGGCCTCCCCGCTAAGAACGCTATGACGCGCTTCACGGCTCTATTTCTGAAGCGAAAGGCATTGGTCCCCCGGGGACGCGTTGCCGGCCGAGTCCGAGTAGCCGCCGTCGAGCCTGAAGGTGACGACGCCGCAGGCGGCTCGGTTCGTCATCTCGCCGTCGACGCGGACTATCGCCAGGCCGGCCCAGGCCTCGTGGGGTTCCGCGTAGTCGAACCCGCCGCAGACCACCCGTAGCGGCTCGAACTCGAGGGAGCCGTTGGTCGCCGAGAACGAGAACGAGCCCATCGTCGACAGGATGTCGGCGCCGGCGCCCTCGGCCAGCTCGAGGTACAGCTCGACCGAGACGCTCGTCGGGACGCCGATGGGATAGCGCCCGTCGCCGCTCGCTATGGCTAGCGTCGAGAGCGGCTCGTCCGTCGCGAAAGCCGTTAGCTCGCGCTCAGCCGCCGCCCCCGGAGCCAACGGCAGCCTGATTCCGACGAAGCGGGGCGGCCTCGAGCCGGGCCCGTCGGCCGCGATACGGTATACGTAGCCGGTCCCGGACGCGTCGCCGTCCATATCCTCGACGCCGGGTTCCACTCGCACGGCGAATTCGTCTCCCCATTCCGGGGCCTCGTCGAATCGCCATACGACCGATGACGCGTACTCGCCTATCGTCTCTATGACAGGCTCTGGCCCGGATTCGCAGTCGAGCGCGGAGGCCAGGCCGGCCAGCTCGACCGGCTCCGAGAAATCGACGCGAAGGCGCCAACGCGACTCCCAGCCGCGGTTTACCGTATACGCGGCGTCGAGCGGGTCGTCTGCCTCGAGCTCGGCCATGATCGTCCCGGC
>QKAK01000125.1 GCA_003247225.1 Spirochaetota bacterium
ATAACGCCGGGAGCCAAGCGGGCGCTCTGCGGCTTCATGATGTTCTGCGTCGTCGGCAACGTAGCCCGGCTCGCCGGCGACGGCGCCGCCCTCGGCCGCTTCTTCTGGGGCCTCTGCGTCATATCGCTGGCGGCCGGCGTCGTCACGGGGCTCATCTACCGGCCCCGGGCCTGGTGCGCCGTCTGCCCGATGGGCACGCTGCAGGACACCATAGGCCAGGCGATCGCTAAGGGGCGCTCGGCTCAGGAGCGTCGCTAGCGCATACGCCGCATATCCGCCACAAGCTTCGAGGAACCAGGGATTGCATAAGGTTCGTAACACCATGCGTGGGATGGCGCTTTGACCGCGCGCGCCCGTTGCGCTAGGCTTCTATCAGTCGGCTGAACCGGGCGCGAAGCCCGAGCGCCCCGGCCCCGCCGGGTCCCGCCGTCGGGAGCGCGGGCATGGAGATCGTCGATCTATCTGACGCGTACGTCGATACGTACTGCAGGTGCCTCGAGGACTGGTCCGACGAGATGCTCGAGGCCGGCGACCGGAAGCGGCTCTGGTACGAGCGGGCCAAGGGCCGCGGGCTCCGCGTCAAGCTGGCGACGGATGACGAGGGGCGCGCCGTCGGCATGATCCACTACGCGCCCATCGAGGATTCGCCCGCCCTGGGCGAGGGGCTGTACTACGTCTACTGCGTCTGGGTGCACGGCTACAAGCGAGGCGTCGGCGACTTCCAGGGGCGCGGCGTCGGGAGCCGGCTGCTCGCGGCCGCCGAGGAGGACGCGAAGGCCCTCGGCGCCCGGGGCCTCGTCGCCTGGGGCCTGACGCTGCCGTTCTTCATGCGGTCCAAGTGGTTCAAGCGGCGCGGCTACGTCCGCGCCGACGCCGACGGCGCGCTCGAACTCGTCTGGAAACCCTTCGTAGACGGCGCCGAGCCGCCCCGTCTCCCGAGGCGGAGGAAGAAGCCCGACGACGCGCCCGGCGAGGTCGTCGTCACCTGCATCGAGAGCGGCTGGTGCCCGGCCCAGAACCTCGCCTGCGAGCGCGCCAGGCGCGCCGTCGCGGACGCCGGCGGCGCGGCCCGCCTCGTCGAGCTGGACGGCTACGACCGCGCCACGATGCTCGAGTGGGGCGCCGGCGACGCGCTGTTCATCGACGACGCCCAGGTCGTTACCGGGCCGCCGCCGAGCTACGCCTCTATCAGGAAGAAGCTCGAGCGGCGTATCAGGAAGAAGAAGCCGAAAGCGGCGCGGACGGGCTCCGGCTAGCGGCCGAGCACCCTCGAGAGGAACTCCCGCGCCCTCGGCGTCGCCGGGCTCCTGAAGAACTCGGCCGGGCTAGCCGACTCGGCTATGCGCCCGTCGTCCATGAACAGCACGCGGGTCGCCGCGTCCCGCGCGAAACCCATCTCGTGGGTGACGACGAGCATCGTCATGCCGCCCTCCGCGAGGTCGCGCATCACCGCGAGTACCTCGCCGACCATCTCCGGGTCGAGGGCGCTCGTCGGCTCGTCGAACAAGAGGACGTCCGGCCTCATGGCCAGCGCGCGCACGATGGCGATGCGCTGCTTCTGCCCGCCGGACAGCTGGGCCGGGAAGGCCGCCGCCTTGTCGGACAGCCCGACGCGGGTCAGCAGCGCCATCGCCTCGTCCTTCGCTTCCGCCTCGGTCAGCTTGCGGACGCGGATCGGCGCCAGGGTCAGGTTGTCGAGCACGGTACGGTGCGGGAACAGGTTGAAGTGCTGGAACACCATGCCGACCCTGCGGCGGAGCTCGTCCTCCTCCTTGGGCTTGGCGCCGGGGAACACCGTCGCCCCGTCGAAGGCGATGGAACCGGCCGTCGGCCGCTCCAGCAGGTTGAGGCAGCGGAGGAACGTGCTCTTACCGCCGCCCGACGGGCCGACGACGGCGACGACCTCGCCCTCGTCGATGGACTCGTCTATGCCCTTGAGCACCTCGAGCTTCCCGAATCGCTTGACCAGTCCGGTCGTCTTAATAAGCGCCACTGCGCAACCTCGTTTCAATGCGGGCCAGGGCCTTCGACAGGGGGTACGTCATCATGAAGTAGACGGCCGCCGCGACGAGCAGGGGCTCGAAGGGCCTGAAGGTCATGCCGCGGATCGCGTCGGTCTTGTACATGAGGTCCGCGATCCCGATGACCGACACGATGGACGATTCCTTGATGACCGTGACGAACTCGTTGCCCAGGGCCGGCAGGATGTTACGGACGGCCTGCGGCAGGACGACCCGCCGCAGCGCCGGCCCGTAGCCCATGCCGAGCGCCCGGGCCGCCTCCATCTGCCCCCGGTCGACGGCCTGGATACCGGCGCGGAAGATCTCGCAGACGTAGGCCGCCGAGTTGATGCCCAGGGTCAGCGCCCCGGCCAGGAAGTCCGGCACGTTGACGCCGATCAGGCGGCCGAGGAACGGCCAGTCGGGGAACCTGAAGCCCAGGCGCTGGAGCCCGTAGTAGACGACGAACAGCTGGACGAGGACGGGCGTGCCGCGGATGAACTCGACGTAGGCCGAGGCCAGGAGCCGCGGCGCGCGGCGCCGCGATATCCTGCCCACGGCCAGGGCCGTGCCGAGGAGCGTACCCGCGGCCACCGCGAGCGCGGCCAGGATGACCGTGTTCTTGGCGCCGACGAGGTAGTACTTCCAGTACTTGGCGAGGAAGCTGAAATCCAACTAGAGCCGGTCCATCAGGGCGTTGGCCCCGGCCACGTACTCCTCGACCGCGCCGGAGGCGGAGAGCCGCCCGAGCGTGGCGTTCAGCGCGGAGAGCAGCGCGGGGTTGCCCTTCTTGACGGCGATAGCGGAGCCGCCGTCCTCGTCTGGGAAGGTGAACGGAGCGAGCGCCAGGTCGGGGTTGGCCCGGACGTAGGCCGCGGCCACCGCGGACTCGACCACGACGGCGTCGATGTTGCCGTTCTTGAGCGCCAGCACGAGGTCGCCGAGCTTGGGCAGCTCCTTGACCTGGTCGCTCGGCTGGGCCTCGTCGGCCAGGCCCTTGATCTTCTTCTTGGCTATGCCGACCTGGGTCGCGCCCTTCTGGGCGCCTATCATCGCGTCCTTCAGGGACTCGACGCTGACGTAGGTAGCGGCGTCGGCGGCCCTGACGATGACGGTCTGCTCGGCCATGTAATAGACGTCGGTGAAGTCGACGGCCTTCTTGCGCTCCTCGGTGGGGTTCATGCCGGCGACGACGATGTCGATGGAGCCCGAGTCGAGGGCCGCCAGCAGGCCGTCGAAGTTCATGTCCTTGATCTCGAGCGTGACGCCGAGGTCGTTGGCGATCTCCTTGGCCACCTCGATATCGAAGCCGACGATCGTATCCTGGCCGCCTTCCTCCATGTGGAACTCGTACGGCGGGAAGTCGGCCGAGGTGCCGAGCACGATCTTGCCGGCCGCCTTGACGGCGTCTAGGCCGTCGGCGGCCTTCTTCTCGGGTCCCGAGCAGGCCGCGGCTAGGCCTATGGCCACGATGGCCGCGAGCGGCCGCGCGATGCGTTTCATATACTCCTCCAGCTTAATCGGCGCGCGAGACGTTCTGGCGCGTGGGATGTTTCGGATAGGACATACCCGATATCCGCATATTTATACATTCAAGCTCGCTTAGTCAAGCGCATTTGCGTATATTTATACCGTTTCATGGCATTCCATGCGCTTTCATTTACAACGGCCTCGACTACGCGGGTCGGCCGCGAGAACCGCCGCCGGCCGCTGCCTTCAGCGCGATGCATAGTAAACGGGGCTTTGTAGCGGCCCGTTCGATCTGCTAGAGTACGCCCCATGACGACTACCGTTCCCTATACCGTCCCCGAGTGCGCGCCGATACGCGTCGACGCTGACGGCCCTGAGTGCTGCCTCTGCGTGCACGGCTTCACGAGCTGCCCGGCGGTCTATACGGAGCTGGCCGAGAGGCTGGCCGGCATGGGCTACGCGCTGAGCGCGCCGCTCCTTCCCGGCCACGGCACGACGCCCGAGGACCTTGGCGCGGTAGCCGAGCTCGAGTGGTTCGAGGCCGTGGCCCGGGAGTACGAGGAGCTGCGCGGCCGCTACCGGACGATCCACGTCGTCGGGCTATCGCTCGGCGGGGCGATAGCCTCCTGGCTGGCCGCGAGCCGCGCGGGCGAGCCGGGCCTCGGGCGGCTCGTCCTGCTGTCGCCGGCTTACGGGCTAGCCAACAAGGACTACTACGCCGTCGACTACGCGAGCGCCGAGGACCGGCTCATACCGATACGGGTACGGCCCCGCCTCGGCGACGGGCTGGACGCCGGCCGCTATCAGTACTCGGCGATGCCGCTCAGGGCCGTCGGCCAGCTCATGCTCGCGGCCGAGCGCGGCCGGGCGTCGCTGCCCGGCATAACCGCCCCGACGGCGCTCCTGTATACCGCGGCCGACGCCGTCGTCGACCCGGCACGTATCGACGAGGCCGCAACGTCGATCCGGTCGATCGAGCGGGTCCAGCGTTACGACGGCGGCGAGCATAACCTGCTGCTCGGCCCGGATCGCCTCGACGTCGTGGAGCGCGTAGCCGGCTTCCTAGAGCGATAGCGCCGCTCGTATCGCTTGGCGGGCCGTTATCCGACGGCCTGTCGGCCGTGCTCGATACCTAGTTCCTCGAAGCTTGTGGCGAAGAAGCCGTCGCTACAGGATCTGGTAGCCCGGCGAGGACGCCGGCCCGCCTATCGCGGCGTCCCGCGACGCTCCACAAGCTTCGAGGAACCAGTCTTCCATTTCGTCGCCGTTTTGCGGATACTTGTAGCATGAACACGCAGAAACTCACCAAGATCGTCGCGACCATATCGGATTCCCAGTGCGAGCCGGAGTTCCTCCGCTCGCTCTACGAGGCCGGCATGAACGTGGTCAGGCTCAACACCGCCCACCAGACGCCGGAAGCCTCCGCCAAGGTGGTGGCCAATATCAGGAAGGTGTCCGATACGATAGGCATCCTGGTCGACACCAAGGGCCCGGAGGTCCGCGTAAAGGGCTTGCCGGCGCCCCTGGAGCTCAAGGCCGGGGAGACGGTGACCATCCCCAAGGTGGACGAGGTGCGCAAGGGCTTTTCCGTGTCCTACGCGGGCTTCACCGCGGAGGTGCCGGTCGGCTCGCGCATCCTGATCGACGACGGGGCGATCGAGCTGACGGTCAAGAACGTCGCGAACGGGATGCTGCTCTGCGAGGTGATGAACGACGGCCTCCTCAAGGACCGCAAGAGCGTCAACGCGCCGGGCGTGCCGCTGCGGATACCGGCCCTGTCGGACAAGGACCGCGAATACCTCAAATTCGTAGCCGACAACGACGTCGACTTCGTCGCCCACTCGTTCGTGCGCAACAAGGACGACGTGCTCGAGGTCAGGCGCATCCTCGACGGCTACGGCAGCAAGGCCAGGATCGTAGCCAAGATCGAGAACATCCAGGGCGTGACCAACCTGCCCGAGATACTCGACTTCGCCGACGGCGTGATGGTGGCGCGCGGCGACCTGGGCGTGGAGATACCCTTCGAGCGCCTGCCGGGCATCCAGAAGACCATAATCGCCGCCTGCGTGCGCAAGGGCAAGCCGGTTATCACCGCCACCCAGATGCTCCACACGATGATAGACAACCCGCGGCCGACGCGCGCCGAGGTATCGGACGTGGCCAACGCCGTGTTCGACGGCACCGACGCGCTGATGCTCTCGGGCGAGACGGCCTTCGGCAAGTACCCGCTCGAGGCGGTGCGGACGATGGCCAGGATAGCCGAGCAGGCCGAGAGCCAGAAGCCCAGGCGCGAGGCCTTCGTCAGCGAGGCCACGCCGAACCGCGTCCGCGACTATATGGCCAGGAGCGTCGCGCTGTCGGCCCTTTCGCTGCCGATCAAGGCTATCATCGCCGATACGGAGTCGGGGCGCATCGCCCGCCTGATCTCGAGCTACCGCAGCCACGTGCCCATCTACGCGTTCAGCCCGCAGATGGCGACCGTGCGCGCCCTCAGCCTGAGCTTCGGCGTCGTATCCGAGCAGTCGGACGCGCCGAACACCACGGACCAGCTCGTCTCCCGGTCGCTCGAGCGCCTCGTCGCGCGCGGCGCCGTCGAGACCGACGACCTCGTCGCCATCATCGGCGGTACGCCCGGCCAGAGCGAGACGACCAACTTCGTCGAGATCAACACCGCGGCGTCGTGCCTGCGGGAGCAGCGCTAGGCCGTGCTCGTCCGGTCGATCGCCCTGAGGACGGCGCTGGATATCCACCGCGCCTACGGGCTCGTCGAGGATAGGGGCGGCTATATCGTCGTCCGTACCCCGGACCTGCCCGACTACTGGTACGGCAACTGCCTCGCGATGCCCGGCCCGCCGCGCGACGGGGACCTGAGCCCCTGGCTCGAGCTCTTCGAGCGGGAGCTGCCCGGCGCGCGCCACCGGGTCTTCCTCGTCGACGGGGTCGACGGGAGCCTCGGCGAGGCCGGCCCGTTCGTCGGGCGCGGGTTCGAGGCGTCGGCGCGCGACGTGCTGACCGCGGACTCGCCGCGGGAGCCGGAGCGGCTCGAGACGGAGCTGGAGTACCGCCCCTTCTCCGACGACGGGGATTGGGAGGAGGGCGTCGAGACGAGCCTCGCGGTCAACGCCGATTCGCCCGGATACGATAGGGACTATGTCGGGCGCCTGTTCACGGCGACGAGGCGGGCGGTCGAGGGGGGCGCCGGCGAATGGTGGGGCGCCTGGGACGGCCGGCGCTGCGCCGCCCAGATGGGCCTGTTCGGCGACGGCCGTACGGCCCGCTTCAAGGACGTGGAGACGCGCCCGGAGTACCGTCGCCGCGGCGTCTGCCGGACGCTTCTCTACCGCCTCTGCGAGCGATGGACGGCCTCGCGCGGGCCGGCCGCCTTCGTCATCTCGCCGGAGGACGACTCGGTCCGCCGCATCTACGAGGCGGTCGGCTTCGGCTACCGCGAGCGCGTCGCCGACCTCTGCCTGAGGCCGCCGGAGGCGTAGGGCCGGCTTCCCGCCCGCTGGCGGCCGACTTCGGTCTCGTCGGCCGCCCGGTTCAGGCCGACATTATACTGGGGGTATACCGATGCGATCAGTCACTGGCCTTCAGGGAGCGATACTCGCGGCTGCGATAGCGGCGGCGGCCTTCGCCGCCCCCTCCCCGGCCGCGGCGGACGAGTTCCGCTTCGCCTACGCGGTCGGCGACAAGTACCGCGTCGTCTCGACGGTCGACGAGGACGTCTACGTCAACCGGCTCTACTCCCACTCGGCCAGGATAGTCAATCGCATAGCCTTCGAGGTGGCGGACGCCAGGGCCGACGGCGCGGCCCTGCTACGCGGCGACTTCTCGACCAGCACGCGCTACGCCGGCGGCGTCTCGTACGTGGCCGACCGCGTCTACCGCTCCGAGTACTGGCAGCTGCCGAACGGCCGCTACGAGATAGGCCCGGCCTACTACATGCCGACCGTCAGGCACGTGCCGACCTTCCCCGCCCGCGACCTGAGGCCCGGCGACACCTGGACCGCTCCCGGCGAGGAGCGCCACGACTTCCGCGACGACTTCGGCATCCCCGACCCGTACATCATCCCGATCGACGTGCGCTATACCTACGAGGGCCCGGGAGAGCTGGACGGCAAGCCGGTCAGGCTGGTGCGCGCGGCCTATACCGTGTTCGTGCAGCCGGCCAGGCCGCGCTCGTGGACGGTGGCCTGGCCGATGCAGATAGCCGGCTACTCGGACCAGCTCCTGTACTGGGACCCGGAGCGCGGCGCCCTCGCGGCCTACGAGGAGCGCTTCAAGTTCGTCTTCGAGCTGTCCGACGGCCGGACCGTGGAGTACCGCGGCCAGGCGGGCTCGGAGGTGGTCGAGGCCGAGACGATGGACCGCCCCGGCCTCGAGCGGGAGATGCGCGACGCGGTGGAGGGCCTCGAGGGCGTGACGGTGACGAGCGGCGAGCTCGGCGTGACGATCAGCCTGGAGGACATACGCTTCCGGGCCGACTCGGCCGCGCTACTGCCGTCGGAGCTGGCCAAGCTCGAGCGGATCGCCGAGATACTGAAGGGCGTGGCCGACCGCGACATCCTCGTGAGCGGGCACACGGCGCTCGCCGGCACCGAGTCAGCCAGGCTGGCGCTATCGACCGAGCGGGCGCGGGCGGTGGCCGACCAGCTGATACGGCTCGGAGCCCGGGAGGCCGAGCGCATCACCGTGATAGGCTACGGGGCCGAGCGGCCGGTAGCCGACAACGCGACCGAGGCCGGCATGGCCCGCAACAGGCGGGTGGAGATAACGATACTCGAGAACTGACCGGCGAGGGCTCGCCCCCGGCGAGCCCGGGGCCGGCCGCCATGGCCGGCTTTACGGACGGCCTATCGTCGCCTCGGCCTTCTCGAGCCCGGCGAGGATCACCATGTCCTGCTCGACGAGGCGTCGCTCGTCCTCGCGGATCTCGTCGGCCAGCCTGCGTATCGAGCCGAGGCTCCGCTCCACGACGAGGCGGCGCTCGGCGCTGTCCTCGGCCTGGGCCAGGATGTCCTCGAGGCGCTTGGCTATGCCGTCCATCGCCGGCAGCACCGCCGCCAGCTCGCGCCTGCGCTCGTCCATGGTCGCGGCCATGCCGCCGGTCTCGGAGGCGCTCGCGGCCACGCCCTCGGCTATAGCGGAGAAGGCTTCCTTCGTCTCGTCGGCCGCTCGGTTGCCGCGCGCTATCGCCCGCTCCATCGCCTTCACGTCGCCCTCGATGCCCTTGGTGGTCTTGGCGCTCAGCTCGGCCAGGGCGCGCACCTCGCCGGCGACGACCGCGAAGCCCTTACCCGAGTCGCCGGCGTGGGCCGCCTCGATCGCGGCGTTCATCGCGAGCAGGTTGGTGCGCGCCGAGATGGCGGCTATCTGCCCGAGGTTCGCCCTGACGCGCTTGGCCGCCTCGCCTATCTCGGCTATCGCGCCGAAGGCGCCTTCGAGGGAGGCGCTGCCGGCCTTGGAATCCGCCAGCAGGGCGTCAGCCCCGCCCGCCAGCCGGTCGGCCTCCGACTTCATCCGCTCGAGCCCGCCGGCGAGCGCGCCGATGGCCGCCTTGCTCTCGGCGAAGGCCTCGGCGTACGAGGCGAGGCCGTCGACCATGCCGGACAGCAGCCTGACCAGGGCCGACACCGAGTCGCCGGCCGCGAGCACCGTCTCGCGCTGGCTGTCGGTCTTGGCCCCGACGGCGGCCGCCTTGTCGAGCAGGTCCCTGAACTCGGCGATGGCCGCGCCGACGACCGGCCGGAGCTCGGCGAGCAGGCCGTCCGCCGCCGAGCGCAGGCTAGCGGCCTCGGCGGCCCTGGCGGAAGACTCGGCCCGCGCGGCGTCCGCTTCGGCCGACGCCGCGGAGGCGGCCCGGGCGCTGCGCCGCAGCAGGACGGCCAATACGGCCGAGAACGCTACTAATGCCGTCGATACGACGGCGAGTATGAGGTTCATTATGGCTTCTCCGATGGCGATGATTTTATAGAGCGGTACGCGACTATACCAGATACCTGAGTTCCGTGTCAGGAGCCTATTCGGGGGCTTGCCAAAGCGTCGCGGAGCCAGTATATCTATATATGTTCCTTTGTTCATATATTCATTTGTTCACAGGAGAGCTATCGATGAACCATACGGACGATAAGGCCGAGACGGAGTGCTCGTGCCGAGCCTTGCACGAAGGCCCGATAAGCGCCGCCAGGGCGGCCGAGGAGCCGGTCTCGAGGCTCCTCGACCTGACGGAGCTATTCAAGGTGCTCGGCGACCCGAGCCGCCTGCGCATCATCCGCGCGCTCGGGGCGGCCGAGCTGTGCGTATGCGACCTGTCGTCGGTCCTGGAGATGAGCCAGTCGGCGGTCAGCCACCAGCTGGCCATCCTGCGCCGAGCCAGGCTGGTACGCTCCAGGCGGGACGGCAAGTCGGTGTTCTACGCGCTCGACGACGGGCACGTGGGCCAGATCGTCGGCATAGCCACCGAGCACGTGGCCGAGAGGCGGGAGGACGCATGAGCGCCGTGATGGAGACCAAGCCAGTGACGGGCGACGACGGGACCTGCGCCCGGGGCGACTCGGACGCCTGCTGCGCGGCCTGCGCCGCCCACGAGCGCGCCAGGGCCGAGGCCTTCTCGGGCGACGCGGAGTCCCATGGCCATGGCTTGTCCGCCGCCGCGAAGCGGGAGATAGCGACGCTGGCCGCGTCGGCGGCGCTGGCGATCGCCGGCTACGTCGTCCAGGCCGCCTTCACGGAGGCCGCCGCCGGCCCGGCCCGCTGGACGGCCCTCGCGCTATTCGCCGCCGCCTACCTATTGGCCGGCTACGACGTGCTCGGCTCGGCCGCCAGGAACATCGCGCGCGGCAAGGTCTTCGACGAGCTGTTCCTGATGTCCATAGCCTCGCTCGGCGCCTTCGCGATCGGCGCGATGGAGGAGGCCATAGGCGTCATGATCTTCTACAAGGTCGGCGAGATGCTCCAGGAGGGCGCCGCGGACAAGAGCCGCTCGTCGATACGCTCGCTCCTGGCGATGCGGCCAGACAAGGCCCGCGTCAGGCGCGGCGGCGACTGGGTCGAGTGCCGCCCCGAGGACGTCGCGCCCGGCGACCTGGTGCTGGTCCGGCCCGGCGAGCGCGTGCCGGTCGACGGCGTCGTTACCGACGGCGCCGGGGCCTTCGACACCTCGTCGATGACCGGGGAGAGCGCCCCGAGGCCGGCAGGGCCGGGCGCCGAGGCCCTGTCCGGCTTCATCGCGGTCGAGGCCGCGCTGACGATACGGGCCGAGCGCGCCGCGTCCGAGTCGTCGGCCGCGCGCGTCGTCGAGCTGGTGGAGAACGCGTCCAAGGCCAAGGCCCGCACCGAGCTGTTCATCACGCGCTTCGCCCGCTGGTACACGCCGGCGGTCGTCGTAGGCGCCCTGCTCGTAGCGTTCGCGCCGCCGCTCCTGGTACCGGGGCAGCGCCTGGCGGACTGGGCCTACCGAGCGCTCGTGATGCTCGTCATATCCTGCCCCTGCGCCTTCGTCATCAGCGTGCCGCTCGGCTACTTCGGCGGCCTCGGCGGGGCGGCCAGGCGCGGCATCCTGATCAAGGGCGCCTCGGTGCTGGACGCGCTCGCCGACGCCGGGACCGTGGTCTTCGACAAGACCGGCACGCTGACCGACGGCAGCTTCAGCGTACGCGAGATCGCCCCCGAGGACGGCTTCAGCGAGGAGGACCTGCTCGGCGGCGCGGTCGCGGCCGAGACGCACTCGAACCACCCGCTGGCGACGGCCATCCGGGAGGCCTGGGAGAGCACCGGGCGGCCGCGCCCGGCCTGCGACGACGGCTCGTACGCGGAGATACCGGGCCACGGCGCCGTCGCCTCGGTCGGGGGCAGCGAGGTGCTGGCCGGCGGCGACCGACTCCTGCACCTGAGGGGCGTGCCCCACGAGTGCCGGCCGGCGACGGGAACCGAGATCCACGTGGCCATCGCCGGCCGTTACGCCGGCCGTATCGGCGTCGGCGACTCGCTCAAGCCGAGCGGCAGGGCCGCGCTCGACGGGCTCCGATCGCTCGGCGTGCGGCGCCTCGCGATGCTGACCGGCGACTCCGCCGCGTCGGCCGAGCGGGTCGCCGCGGAGGCGGGCATAGACGAGGTGCACCACGGCCTCCTCCCCGCCGACAAGCTCGAGCGGCTCGAGGCCATACTCGGGCAGGAGAAGGGCCGCGGCTCGGTCGTCTTCGTCGGCGACGGCGTGAACGACGCGCCGGTGCTGGCCCGCGCCGACGCCGGCATAGCGATGGGCGGCGGCTCGGACGCCGCGGTGGAGAGCGCCGACGTCGTGCTGATAGGCGGCGACCCGTCGCGCGTCGCCGAGGCGATAAGCCGTGCCAGGCGGACAAGGCGTATCGTCGCGCAGAACATAGCCTTCGCGCTCGGCGTCAAGCTGGCCTTCCTGGGCCTCGGCGCCGTCGGCCTCGCGGCCATGTGGGAGGCGGTCATAGCGGACGTCGGCGTCGCGCTGCTCGCGGTGCTCAACTCGACGAGAGCCCTGAAATAAGCCGGAGGCCCGGGCGGACTTGCGGCGCGGGACGATGCGGCTATAGTTAAGGCGTGAGCATACGCCTGAAGATAGTACTCGTCGTCCTGCCGGTCCTCGTCGTCGCGGTCGTGCTGGCCGGCATGACCAGCCAGATGATAGCCTCGCGGGCGGTCACGCGCGTCGCCACGGAGTTCCTTGACTTCAAGGCCTCCGAGCTGGAGAAGTACGCCGAGAGCCAGTGGAACCTGCTCGTGGAGAACGGCGTGGCCGACCGGCCCGACATGGTCGCCGCGGCGAGGGCCGGCGTCGAGGCCTTCGCGCTCGGCATCGTGCGCTCGGATACCGAGGCGATCGTCGCGGTCGGCCCGGACGGCGCGGTGCTGATGCGCACCTCGTCGGTCGAGGCGGCGCCGGACGAGGCCGCGCGCCTGGCCGCCCTCTACGCGTCGGGGACGCGGGGCTTCCAGCTGCTGACCCTCGGCGGCGTCGAGCGCGCGGCCTCCGGCTTCCCGTTCGGGCCGTTCGGCTGGTACGCGCTGGTCACCGAGGAGCGCGACGCGTTCTACGGCGACGTCGACGCGATCGTCCGCGGCACCGCCGCGATACTCGCCGTCTCGCTCGCGGCCGCGGCGGCCCTCGTGCTGCTGTTCGTGCGCCACCTGACCGGCCCCCTCGCGGCGATGGTCGTCGCGATGCGCCGCATCATCGACTCGGGCGACCTATCCGAGCGCGTGCCGGTCGAATTCGCCGACGAGATAGGCACGCTGTCGCACACCTTCAACCTGATGCTCGAGGAACTGCGCAAGGCCTACGACCGGATCAAGAAATACGCCTTCGACGCGGTGCTCGCCCAGAAGAAGGAAGCCAAGATCAGGCACATCTTCCAGAAATTCGTGCCGCAGGAGCTGATCGACCGCTTCTTCCGGAACCCCGAGGAGATGCTCGTCGGCGAGAACCGCGAGCTGGCCGTGCTGTTCTCGGACATCCGCTCGTTCACCACGATATCCGAGGCGATGCGCCCCGACGACCTGGTCAACTCGCTCAACCGCTACTTCTCGACGATGGTCGACATCATCATGGCCCGCCACGGCGTGATCGATAAGTACATAGGCGACGCGATCATGGCCTTCTTCGGCGCCCCGGTCAGCCACGCCGACGACGCGGCCTCGTCGGTGCTGGCCGCCCTCGAGATGACCGAGGCGCTCGACGCGTTCAACCGCGGCCAGCTCGCCGCCGGCAAGCCCGAGTTCAAGATAGGCATAGGCATCAACTACGGCGTCGTGACGGTCGGCAACATAGGCTGCGACAAGAAGATGGACTACACGGTGATAGGCGACATGGTCAACCTCGCGTCGCGCCTCGAGGGCCTGACCAAGCCGTACCGCCAGCCGCTGATATTCTCCGAGTTCCTGTACGACAAGGTGAGGGACGAGTTCCCGTGCCGTATCCTCGACCTGGTGGCGGTCAAGGGCAAGACCAAGGGCGTCCGCATCTACACCGCCAGGCGGGCCGTGACGCCGGTCGAGGCGAAGGCCTGGGCCGTGCACGAGGAGGCGATGGCCATGTACCTGGCCAGGCGCTTCCGCGAGGCGTCGATCATGTTCAGGTCGGTGACCGACGAGCTCGGGCCCGACGATTACGCGTCGGCGATGATGGCGGAACGCTGCGGGCGCTACGCCGTCGAGCCTCCGCCGGACGACTGGGACGGGGTCGAGGTCCTCCACTCCAAATGACGCGGAGACGATGGACGGGCCCGGCGGCCCTGCCGGCGATGCTGGCGGCGCTCATAGCGGCGGCGGCCGCGATGTCGCCGCCGCCGGTCCCGGCCCAGGGAACCGGGGCGAGGGACGCGGTCGCCGTGGCGGCCGTCGCCGAGGACGAGGCGGCCGCTCCGTTCGCCGAGGCGCTCGCGGCGGCGCTCAGGCGCGAGCTGGCGGCCGCTGGCTTCGCGGCGGCGGCCTACGCGGGCGACGCGGCCGGCGGAGGAGACGCCGCGGCCATCGGGGCGGCGACCGGCGCGCGTTGGGTAGCCGTGGCCCGATGCCTGAGCGACGGCCGTCGCGTGGTCTGGCGGGCCGCCGTGTACGACCTCCTGGACGGCGCCCTCGTGGCGGCGGAATCGGGCGCCGCCTTCGCCGGGCTGACCGCGCTGGCCATGCTCGACGAGAGCGCGGCGGCCGCCGCCGCGACGGCCTACGCGCTGCGCGGCCGGACCGCGCCCGGCCAGCCGATAGACTACCGCCTGCGCTTCGCCTCGCCGGACGACGGCGCTATCCTGCGATTCGGCACCGGGGCCGGCGCCCGCGACGCGGCCGTCGTCGAGGGCGGCGAGGCGACCGCCGTGTTCGTGGCCTTCCGCGCCGGCGACCCGGTGGTCGTGTCGATCGAGAAGGACGGCTACTGGCCGCGAGCGCTCGTCTTCAGGCCCGGCGAGGCGGACGAGCCTATCGACCTGCCCGCGCTGATGCCCGTGTCCCGCGGCGCCCTGGCGCTCGGCGTCGCGGCCACGCGCCTGGCCGGCGTCTCGGCCGAGTACCGCTACGGTCTCCTGCCCGACGCGCTGTTCCTGCGCGCGGCCGACTCGCTCTGGCTCGGCTCGGCCTGGACCGCCGGGGCGAAGCCGCTCGTCCACGACGAGCTCAGGCTCGGCCTCGGCGCGTACCTGTTCATGCCGCGCCGCTCTCGCTTCAGGCTGGCCGCCGGCGCAGGCCTGTCGGCCGTGGGGACGGCCATGACCGGCGCCTCGGCCGGCCGGAAGTACTACCTGGACCTGACGCTCGACGCGCCGTGGCTGTCGTACGAATGGCACGAGCCGGCCTGGGCCGCCTACGTGGAGCAAAGGATAGCCTACTCCTTCGGCCTGGACTCCGGCCTGCTGCGCCGCGGCTGGCTGGACGGCGCGACGGGGCCTATGATCATAACGGCCGGGGTGATGCTCAAATGGCCGTAACGAGACGCGCGCCGGCCCGGCGCGCGCCCCCCGCGGCGCGCGTCCATGCGGGGCATATCGTCGTCCTCGTCCTCCTGCTCTCGTCGTGCGGGCTCCTGAACGACGACGCCTTCCCGCCCTGGCTAGCCTACGTCGAGGCGAGCGCCGACCTCGGGTCGCTGGCGGCGGACGCCGGGCTCGGAACGAACTTCGAGGCGGCGGCGCTGGAGCTCCTGGAATCGGGGGGGACCTCCCGGCTGCTCGTCTACTTGAACTCGGAAGCCGGCCATCGCCTGATAGCGCTGGACCCGGACACGCTCGCCGCCGTGAAGGTCATCGAGGACGACGGCTACGGCTTCTCAGGGCGGATCTCGGCGACGACGGACGGTTTCGTCTGCGGCGGCGCCCTCGTCGACCCGACTGACCTATCGCTCTCGCCGGCTCCGGCGGCCTTCGACTGGTCCAGGACCCGGGCGATAGAGGCCGACGACGGGGGTACGCCGGTCAACCTCGTCTTCGTCGAGGACTCGGAGTCGGAAGCCACGTTCTTTTCGTATACGGCCGCCTGGGCGGAGACCTCCGCCGCCGCCAGGCCCTACGCCCCCGACCTCGGGTCGTACTACCCGATAGACGTCTCTGCCGTCGGCGGCTCGTACGCGCTCCTGGCCAGGCGCAACGCCGACGGGGCCTGCTTCGCGGCCGCCTACGCGCCTGCTTCCGCGTTCGCGTCGGCCGGCATCGCCTACGCGCTGCAGGACGACGCCGTGGAGACGACCGGGCCGTTCCCGGCGGCCGACGGACGGGCCTGGCTCACCGCCGACGGACCGGTGGCGTACCGCCGCGACGACGGCGGGAACGATCGGCTGATACGCTACGGATCCGGCTCGGGCGGCGGCGTCGGGGCCGACGCGACGCTCGCGGCCTCGTGGGCGGTCGGGCTCGACTCGATCGAGTTCGACGACGACGACGTCGGCGTCCTGGGCTTCGACGCGGGCGGCGAATGGTGGTTCGCGCTCGACCGGCTGTCGGGCAGGCTGTACAAGCTGAGGACGTGGTGGAAATGACGACGAGGCGACGTAGGGCTATCGCCGCCGCGGCGGCGCTCGCCCTAGCGCTGGCGGCCGCCTCTCCGCCGCCGCTCGCGGCGGACGACGAGGGCGTGCGCGTGATGGCGCGATGCTCGGGCGACGGGGCCGCGGCCGACCCCGCCTCGCTCGCCGCCGCGCTGGCGAAGTCCCCCCTGCTCGACGCCGTGCTCGCGGCGCCGGACGGGCTCGGCCTGGTCGAGGCGGCCTCGCGCGCGTCGTGCGCGCTGGCCGTCGAGGCCGACAGCCGCTCGGCCGGCGGCGAGGCCGCGTCGGCCTGGCGGGTGCTCGACCCGCTGACCGGCGCGACGCTGGCCTCCGGCGTCGTCGAGGGCCCCGAGCCGGTGCCGCGCGACCTGGCGGAGTTCTGGTGGCTGCCCGTCGTCGAGGCGGCCGAGGCGGCCCTGCCGACGGTGGCTCGGACCCTGGTCCGGGTGACGGCCGCGCCGGGCACCGTCGTGTCGGGCCTAAGCGACGAGCCGATGACCGTCCCCGAATCGGGCGAGCTCGAACTGCCGCTGCGCGTGCCGGGCACCTATCCGTGGCGCGCGGTATCGAGCGGCGCCTACCCTGAGTCCGGCTACTTCGGCGCCCTCGAGCAGGGCGTATCGCTCGCCGTGCCGCGGACCCCGCTGCGCCGCTGGGCTATCGAGGCCGGGCTGTACATGACCCAGTTCCCCGATCTATGGGCGTCATGGAGGTTCATGGAGGACCGCCTGTTCCTGCGCGCCGGCCTGCGCCAGTTCCTGGCCGGCCTCTACCTGGTCGGCGAGGAATACGGCGAGGATACGCCGCCGGCGATACTGTCCCTGCCCCTCGTCCAGCCGGGGATAGGGATAGGCGGCTACTTCCTGCCGCCGGACGCCTTCGTGCGGCCTTACGCCCAGGCGGGCGCCGGGCTGCGGCTCCTCGTCGCGTCCTGGGCGCCGCTAGCGCCCGAGCCGGTGGCGCCTCTCGCGCTCGAGGGGGCTTTCGGCGCCGAGTGGGCCCTGACCAGGCGGGCCGCCGTCTTCGTGGAGCTCGGCGCCTCGTGGTACCCGTTCTGCGACGGCTTCCTGATGGCGTCCGTCCGGAGCGCCGACGACTCCGGCCCCTCGGGCTTCCTGTACGGCGACTCGTGGCTCGTCGAGCTGCCTACGCTGCGCTTCGGCGCGAGGGTGAGCCTATGAGGCCGCGGGCGACGATAGCGCGGGCCGGCCTGGCCGCGGCCGTCGCGGCGGCCGTCGCCGCGGGGGCGGCCTCGTGCTGGCACCCGAGCCTCGACCCGTCCGTATCGGCCTCTGAGCTGACCGTAGCCAGGCTCGGCGAGCCGGTCATGGCCGCGACCCTGGAATTCTCCTCGTGGTACGACGCCGACACGCTGCGCTTCGTCCCGGAGTCGGCGCCGGCTCCGGCCCGCGGGCTGCTGACGGCCAGCTCGGGAACCCAGCTCACGATCGTCGGCGTGACCGCGGACGCCGAGTCGGGCGTCGCCTACGCCGGAGGCTCCTACCAGCGCTACGCCCCGCTAGGCGACGCGACGCTCGTGGTCGCCGCGCCGGACGGATCCCCGGAGGCCCTCGTCGTGGCCGGCCCGTCCGAGGCCGTGTCGGTGGACATGGCTAGCGCCGAGGGCCTATCGTCGCCGGTCCTGCCGGCGGCCGGCCGCCTCGGCGTAGGGGCCGTCGCCGCCGGCGGGAGCTCCGCGACCATAGCCTGCCTGGCGCTGCCCGAGGACGGCTCGGCCGAGCCGCCGTCGTGGTCGGCCGCGTCGTGGGGCTCGGGCCCCGTCGACCTGGCGGCGACGACGGCCCTCGAATTCGACGACGAGGCGCTGGTCGACGAGCCGGGAACCTTCGTCGCGGTCGGCGGGTACCTGTACTTGTCGTGCTCGATGATCGACGGCGCCGGGAGGATCTACCGCTGGCCCGAGACCGGTGGCGCGCCGACCGCCTTCGCCGAGACCTACGGCCCCCTCGTCGGCGCGCTGTCGGACGGCAGGCTGCTCGCCGAGTCCGGCGACGTCGTCACCGTTCTCGACGCCGACGCGGAAGCGCTGTTCTCGTTCCCGGCCGGGACGCTGCGCTTCGCCGGCGAGCGTTACGACGCCGCGAGCGGCGAGATGGTCGCGGTGCTGACGCGCTGCGCGTACCTGAGGAGGTACGGCTTCGACGGCGATACGCGGAAGATACGGATAGAGGTCTACGAACTGCCCAGCGCCGAGCTGGCGACCCTGGCCCGCTGAGCCCGCGAGCCCGCTAGGGGCCTCAGCGGCCCCGTCAGCGGAAGCTATCCCGTACCGTCGCGATGAACTCGAGCATTTGAGCGTCCTCGGCGTAGCGGCGCTCCAGGTCGCCGAAGTAGCGGGCCCTGGTCGCGGCGTCCCGTATCCTCGCGGCCCCGTCGACGATGTCGGCCGCGTTGAACAGCACCTCGCGCTGGCCGGCCGCCTGGTACGAGGCCAGGTAGCGGGACAGGCGCTCGCGCAGGCCGGGCATCGCGGCGGATACCTCGGGCCGGTCGAGGAAGCGGTCGAGCGCCGCCCGCGCCTCGACGAGGGCCAGCTCGCCGCCGCCGGACAGGATGGCGTCCTCGCCGGAGGCGTAGGCCGAGTACGCGGCGGCGATCGCCTCGTAGCGGGCGGTCGCCGCCGCAAGCGCCGTCTCGAGCCCGGCGACCCGGGTCTCGAGCGCCTGGTACTCGGCCGGGCTCGGCCCGGCGGCCGCCGGAACGGCAGCCGCGGCCGGAGCCGCCGCCGCGGCCAATGCGGCGTCGCGCTGGTCCCTGGCCGAGGCTACGTCCCGTTCGGCCGCCTCGAGCCGCCGGCCAAGGGCCGCCAGCTCGTCCCTGGCGGCGCCTAGCTCGGCCTGCACGGCCGCCGCGCGTTCGGCCGCCTTCTTCTCGGCCTCCCTCAGGGCCGCGGCGCTCGAGGCCCGCCAGGCGGCCTCGGCCTCGCCGTAGCCGGCCGCCTTGACCCGGGCGTATATCCTGGACGCCTCGCCCGGGCCCAGCGGGAGCCCCTCGAGCAGGCGCGAGAACGCCGCCTCGAGCTCGCGGCTCCCGGCCGCGGCGCCTATCGCGGCCGCGGCCTCCGACGCCGCGGCGGCCCGGCGCTCCGTCTCGGCGCTAGCCGCGCCGCCGGATTCGGCGGCCTGGGCCGCGAGCGCGGCGTCGACTGCCGAACGCACCCGTTCGGCCAGCTCGGCCGCCCGGGCCTCCTCGGCGCTTCGGGTATCGGCCGCGACCGCCTCGCGGGCCGCCGCCTGGGCCGCCCTGGCCGCGGCCCCGGCGCGCTCCTCGGCTATGGCCCGCTCGATCAGGTCGGCCGCGAACAGGTCGATGGCGCGGCGCGACTGGAGGGACGGCGCGGCCGCGACCTGCGGCTCGGCCAGGTAGGAGCGCAGCGTCGACAGGGTCGCGGCCGCCTCGTCGATCCGCCCGTCCCGCAAGGCCTGCCTGGCCGACGCGAACAGGCCGACGAGCCTGTCCTCGACGGCCTTGGCCCTGGCCGCCTCCTCGTTGAGCCTGGCCAGCTCGGCCCGCGAGCCCTCGAGGCTGGCGGCTATCCGCGCTCGCTCGGCCTCGAGGTCGCGGCTCTTCTCGTCGAGCTGGGCCCGCAGCTCCTGCTCGCGGCGCCTCGAGTCGTCCTGGATGCGCTGCCGCTCGGCGGTCAGCGCCGTCAGGCTGTCCCGGTACCTATCGCGTTCCTCGTCGAGGCCGGCCTCGAGGGCCTTGCGGTCGCTCTCCGCCTTGTCGGCGAACGCGGCGAGCGCCGCCCTGAATTCCTGGGTCTTGAGCCGCTCGAATTCGGCCAGCCGTTCCCTGATCGCGGCCTCGGACAGGCCCTCGGCTATCAGACGTTGCCGCTCGCGCTCCAGCTCCTGGTCGAGCGCCGCGCGTAGCTCCGCCTCCTTGGCCCTGACCCGCTCCTCGACGCTCGCGAGCAACCCGACGCGCTCCCGGTCGAGCGCGGCCATGCGCTCCTGGATCGAGGCTATCTCGCGGTCCTTCTCCTGGATGCGACCCTCCGCCTCGCGCTTGATCTCCTGGAGCAGCCGCCCCTCGGCCGAGGCCAGCGCTGCCGAGCTCGACCCCGCGCCCTCGCGATCAGGGGCGACGAGGCGGCCTATCAGGATCAAGCCGACCGCTAGGAGCGCGGCCCCGGCCGCGTTGACGACCAGGGGCAGCGCCCCGCCCCGCTTGCGCGGCCGGACCTTCCAGGTATCGGGTCCGGCGACGATGCGGCTCGAACGCGACACCTCGTCGATATGGAGGAGTATCTCCCGCCTGTCCTCGGCGGATATGCCGGATTCGTCAGCCGCCCCCGACCGATCCTCGGCCCCGGCGGCCATCCTCGCGGCCTCGGCCCTTCGCAGGAGGCTGGTACCTGCCCGCTCTATCCTTTTCGTCGCCATGACCCCAAGTATATGCGCCGGGCCGCGGGATGGAAGGCCGCTTGACCCCGGCCCCCGACGCGGCTACCCTCGAGCCATGAGGAAGACGATCGTCGTGGTGGACGGCATGGGGGGCGGCATCGGCGCCCAGCTGATAGCCAAGACCAGGGAGCTGGTGGGCGACTCCGCCGAGATAGTGGCGCTCGGCGCCAACTCGGGCGCCACCGAGCGCATGCTCAAGGCCGGAGCCGACCGCGGCGCCTCCGGCGAGAACGCGGTGCGCGTCTCGGTCGGCCTCGGCGACGCGGTGCTCGGCCCGATAGGCGTCATAGCGCCGAACAGCATGATGGGCGAGATAACGCCGGCGATGGCCGAGGCCGTCTTCGGCGCGCGGGGCAGGCTGATACTCGTGCCGGCCACGCAGCAGCACTTCACCCTCGTCGGCATGGAGAAGCTGCCGATGGCGGCGCTGATCGCGATGGCGGCGGAGGCGGCCGCGGCGGCGATAGCCGAGGGGAGCTAGGGGCCCCGCGCCGGTCGCGGTCATTGCGATCGGCCTGAAATACGCCCCTTGAAATAACGTACTCCGCGGATGTATCGTCGTCGCCATCATGAGCAAAGCCAATCCATTCGTCTCGCTCGGGGATTTCGTCCCGAAGACCGTCCGGGTACTCAAGTCGGGCTACACGGGGTCGATGTTCGCCAAGGACGTCTTCGCCGGCATCACCGTCGGCGTCATAGCGCTGCCGCTCGCCATAGCGTTCGCGATCGGCGCCGGCGCCACCCCGGCCCAGGGACTATGGACCGCGATCGTCGCCGGCTTCGCGATATCGGCGCTCGGCGGCAGCCGCTATCAGGTGGCCGGCCCGACCGGCGCCTTCGTCGTCATCGTCGCGGGAGTCATAGCCGAGCACGGCATGAGCGGCCTGATAGCCGCCACGGCCATAGCCGGCGTCCTGCTGATCGCGATGGGCGCCTCCGGGCTCGGCAAGCTGATCAAGTTCATCCCCTATCCGGTGACCATAGGCTTTACCACCGGCATCGGCTTCATCATCGCCGGAGGCCAGATCAAGGACTTCTTCGGGCTGACCATTCCGGAGTACCCGGCCGAGTTCTTCGCCAGG
>QKAK01000189.1 GCA_003247225.1 Spirochaetota bacterium
CCTTCAAACCGCTCACCGGCTCGGACCTATACCAGCCTACCAAGGACCGCGAACTCGGTTCCATAGAGAATAGTAATTTCACCGCGGGCGAAGCGATCGGCAAGGTGCTGATCTCCGTCGAGGACGACGCGGGGGTTTCGGCGTTCGTGGAAGTATCGGTAGTTCCGCCGCAACCATTATTCAACATCGCTCGTTCTGGCGTAGTAACGGGCTCTCCCGAAAAAGCGAATTTCGATATCGCCTGGGTATACACGGATACGTTGATGGTCGACGGCTTCTCCGTCTATGTGTCGATTGACGATGGAGAGTATTCACTCGTAGCGACGGCGAACGCTTCGGATACATCAATACAACCGCAGAACAACGTTATCTACTCCTCGAGCGTCAGTTATAGAATAATCGCGCATGCGGATACCTACGACTCAGCCCCGGAGACAAAGACCTTCCTAGCTACTCCCTAGTCCCCAGCCGCTCGAGCAGGTCCTCGTAGGCGGCGGCGCGGCCGCGCAGGTAGGCGTCCTGCTCGACGCGCTCCAGGTACGTATCGAGCGAGTCGAGCAGCTCCGGGTACTCGGCGCGTATCGCCGGGTCGCGGACTATGGCGCGTAGCAGCGCCCTGGTACGAAGCTCGGCCAGGCCGATGACCGGGGCGGCTGAACGGAGACGCTCAAGCTCCTCCGCGACGAGCGGCGCCGCGGAGGACGCGGCGGCGAGGGCCGGCGCAACGGAGGATTTCTCGCCTGGAAGCTCGTCCCCGGCCCGGCGGGCGGCGGCGGCGGCGTCCAGCGCGACGGCCTCCGAGAGCGCCGCCCGCGCCGCGTCCAGCTCGGCCTCGGTCACGCGGTTCCGTGCCTCGGCCTCGCGAAGGGCGCCTTCCAGGGCGATGATACGTGTCCCGAGCAGGGTAGCCGTGTCGGGTACCGACGCGGCGGCGGCGGCGGGGGACGCCGCGGGCAGGGTAGCGCGCGCCCTGGCGGCGCCCGGCTCCGCCGGCCCCTCGTCCGGAGCCGAGTACGCCATGACCCGCGCCGAGAGGATGGCCGCGCGGCCCTCCTCGGCCTCGCGTATCGCCTGGCCGACCGAGTATAGCTGGCTCGCCGAGGCCCCGGTCCGCTCTAGGGCCCGGTACCTGGCCCGCAGCTCGTCGAGCTCGAGGTCCTTCTCGGCCAAGGCCCGGTCCGTGGATTCCTTGAGCTCCTTGAGCAGTCGCCATTCGGTCGTGAAGAAGCCGGTCGAGCCCATGGCGTCGGCCTCGATCGCCCTGCCGTAGCGGGCGCCCGTCAGCAGGATAGCCGCCACGCTCACGGCTACTATCACGACGTCGAATATGAGAAGGGAATTATCGCTTCGCTTCGTCATGCCCGTCATGCTCGTCATGCCCGTCGTCCCCGCCGCCTTTCCGTTCCCTAGTGACGTATCGCGTTTGTCAGTATACTACGAATCCGTCATGAAGCGCCTCAGATTCAAGGCCTACCTCGTCGTAATCCCCGTACTCGTCGCGACCTCCTCGGTCGGAGGCTACGTCGCCTTCCAGGAGAGCCGCGCCGGGATGACGCGCCTGGCGAGCCGCCATATGGCCTATAAGGCCGAGCAGCTCCGGGACTTCATCAACAGCGAGTGGGCCGTCGTCGAGTCGCTCGGGCTATCGGACGACCCCGCCTACCGAGCGGCGCAGGAGGCGTCCTTCAGGTCGTACGCCTATTCGCTGCTCCGCAGCGATACCGAGGAGGTCTCGGCGTTCGACGATTGGGGCGGGATCTTCTTCACGGTGGGCGGGCGGGCGACGGCGGACGGGGCCACGCGGCATCGCCCGCCGGCCGCCGACGGCTGGTATACGTACGACGAGCCGGACGGCGCGCGGGTAGGGATAGCGTTCGCCTTCGAGCCGTTCGAATGGGTCGTAACGCTCAGCGAGCGATCCGACTACTTCTTCTCGTCGGAGAAGAGCCTGCTCCGGAACTTCGCCGTCATCCTCGCCGTCGCGATCGTCGTCGCGAGCCTCCTGAGCGCGTCGTACCTCGGGCGCGTCACCGGCCCCCTGGAGCGGCTGACCGACGCCGTCTCCGCGATAGCCTCGACGGGCGACGCCTCGATCAGGGTGCCGGTGGAGTACGACGACGAGATAGGCGAGTTGGCCGGGAGATTCAACGAGACGCTCGAGGCCCTCGAGGACAAGAGCCGCCGCCTCGCCGAGGCGGTCGAGGCCGAGCGCCTCGCCCACGCCACCACCGTCGAGCGCGAGCACGAGACGCTGAAACTGCTCGCCCGCATCGCCGACTACAATGACGAGCAGACCGGGGCCCACGTGGAGCGCATCGGCGAGCTATCCGCGTACCTGGCGCGGCTGCTCGGCCTCGACGCCGCCGCCGTCGCGCTGATACGCGACAGCGCCCCCCTCCACGACATCGGCAAGATCGGCGTCAGCGACGCCGTCCTGCTCAAGCCCGGCCCTCTGTCGCCGCAGGAGCGCGTCGCCATGCAGCGGCACGCGGTCATCGGCCGCGACATACTGAGCGCGTGCCGGAGCGAGTACCTGGCGGACGGGGCCGTCATAGCGATGACGCACCACGAGAAATGGGACGGCTCCGGCTATCCGGGCGGGCTCGCCGGGGAGGGGATCCCGCTGTCCGGACGCATAGTCGCCGTCGCCGACGTCTTCGACGCGCTCCTATCCGATAGGCCGTACAAGCCGGGATGGACGCTGGAGGCGGCGAGGGCCTACGTCGCCGAACAGGGCGGAGGCCATTTCGACCCCCGGATCTCGGCCCTGTTCGACGAGCGCTTCGACGAGCTAGCGGAGTTCTGGCTCGGGTTGAAGAGCCGGGAACGCCGCTAGCGGCGCGTACATTAGCGGAGGGTCTCCGCCAGGAACGAGACGACGGCCTCGACCGTGTCGGCCTTGAGCCGGGGGTCGCCGCCGTAGAACCCGTAGCCGTGGTCGGCCCCGGCGACGGAAACCCGCCTGACGCCCGAGCTCTTCGTCGCGGCGGCCGCGGATTCATCGATCACGGCCTGCGAGATGATGGTGTCCTCCGTCCCCCGCACGTAGAGTACGGGACCGGCGTACGAGGAGATCGCGCGGATGCCCCGGGCGGCCTCGTTATCGGCGAACCAGGCCGCGCTGAGGTCCTGCACCTGGCCGAACATGGTCGTGAAGACGACGTGGCCCTCGGCCGCCGCCTTCTCGGCGAGCGCCCGATACGCCGGCTGCCCTCCCATGAAGTCGTACATAGCGCCGGAGCCGTCGTTCGCCACGGGCGCGAGCAGGGCCAGGGCCCGGTACGAGGCCTTCTCGGTCGACAGGACGGCCACTCGGCCGCCCATAGAGTAGCCGAACGCGCCGATGCGCTTCCGGTCGACGGGCGCGTTCGCGACGGCGTAGGCCCTGGCCGCCTCGAAGTCGGCGAGCATCGCGCTCACGGTGTTGGCAGTGAACGGCTCGGCGCTGGCGCCGCAGCCCGGGAAGTCCATCCGGATGCTGGCGATCCCCTCGCGGGCGAGCGCCTCGGCTATGGCGGTGAACCCGCCGGCCTCTTCCTTGCTGCCGCCGTGGCCGTGGGCCATGACGACGAGCGGGACCTTTCCGCTGGCCTCGGGCAGGGTCAGGATAGCCGGCACCATGACGCCCCGCGACGGGACGCTCACGTCCGTCGCGCTGAAGGCGTACGGAGCGGACGCCTCCGGGGCGGTCGCGCAGCCGGAGAAGGCGAGGGCGATCGCCGCGAGGAGCCCGGCGATCGGTAGATAGCTCTTTCGGTACATTAATGAATCCTCCTACGGAGGAGTATACCGAAGCGTCCCGACGTGTAGAAGCGCTAGCGCGGGGAATCGTCGCCGCGGGGCGCGTCCGCCAGCAAGGCCAGCGCGGCCCGAGCGCACTCGTCGAGCCGGTCCATCACGACGGCGACCCCGGCGCCGAGCGCCTCGTCGAGTCGCCCGGCGGGCGCCTCCTGGCCGCTGACGCGCTCGAGGGACGCGCACGCGTCCGCGAGGCCCGCGGCGCAGAGCGAGAGGGCGCTACCCTTGAGGCCGTGGGCCGCTAACCGGAGCGCGTCGGCGTCTATGGCCGATAGCGCGGAGGAGAACTTGGCCCGACGGATAGGCGCCTCGTCGACGAAGATCCTCAGGATATCCCTGAGGAGCCCGACGTCGCCGCCGAGCCGCTCGAGCAGGGCCTCGTCGTCGATCGGCCGCGCGGGCCGGCCCGGGTCTCGGCCGCGGGCCTCGGCGCCCGGACGTAGCCCAAGGGCCGCCGAGAGCGAGGCCAGGGAAAGGGGCTTGAGCAGGAACGCGTCGGCGCCCGCCTCGACGAACGCCCCGCGTTGCTCGTCGAGCGCCGCGGCGCTCAGGGCGACGATCCGCGAGCGGCCGCGGCCGTCCCGGGCCTCGATGCGGCGCATGGCCGCCGCCGCCTCGACCCCGCCCGCGCGCCGCATGTACCCGTCGAGGATGACGACGTCGTACTCGCGCTCGCCGAACAGCGTCACGGCGTCCTCGCCGTCGGTCACGGCGTCGGCGCCGATACCGAGCCGATCCAGCATGGCGACGGTTAGGGCGAGGGAATCGGGCGTATCATCCGCGACGAGGGCCCTCGCGCCCGGTCTGAGCGCCGCCGGGATCCCCGCGCCCGATCGCTCGGCCGTCGGCGCCGCCGCCTCGGCCCCGGTCGACGAAGCCGAGGGCCGAGAGAGCTCGCCCTTCGGCAGGGACAGGGAGAACGAGAAGCGGCTACCCTTCCCGGGGGCGCTTTCCAAGGCTAGGGACCCGCCCATCAGGCCGACGAGGCGCGCGCATATGGTCAGCCCGAGCCCCGTGCCGCCGAAGCGGGCGGAGGTCGTCCGGTCCGCCTGCTCGAACGCCTCGAAGACGGCGGCCTGCCGGTCCGCGGGGATGCCTATGCCCGTGTCCGAGACCGCGAGGTCCAGCCGGACGCGGCCGCCCTCGTCGGCCGACGCGAGCGAGACCTCGACCCGCCCGCCTCCGGGCGTGAACTTGAGGGCGTTGCCTACGAGGTTGATCAGTACCTGGCCCAGCCTGAGCGGGTCTCCGACGCAGGCGGGCGCGGCGTCGCGGACGAAGGCGAGCTCGACCGACCTCTCGCGGGCATCGTTAGCGAACAGCCGGACGACGTTCCCCGCCGTCTCGACGGGGTCGAACGGGACGGCGTCGAGCTCGAGCTTTCCGCGCTCGACCTTGGAGACGTCGAGGATATCGTCGATGATGGACAGTAGGTTCCTCGCGTTCGACGCGACGATCGATAGGTACTCGCGGCGCTCCGCCTCCGGGGGATCCATGGCCAGGAGCTCGACGAAGCCGAGGATACCGTTCATCGGCGTACGTATCTCGTGGCTCATCGACGCCAGGAAATCGCTCTTGGCCCTGTTAGCGCTCTCGGCGTGGAGCTTGGCCTCGGACAGCGCGTCCGCAAGGGTCTGTTTGTAGCGATACCAGGCCATCAGCAGGACGACGAAGGCGGCGATGCAGGCCGCGACTGAGGCGCAGAACGCGAGGCCCGAGCTGAGATAGCCGGGCAGGTCGTAGTAGGCGAAGATCTCGTCCTCGGGCGACGAGAAACCGAGCGTCCAGGTCTCGTCGCCCACGGAGAACGATCGCCAGGCGACCCACTCCCGCCCCTTCGACGGGAGCCAAACGTAGTAATCCCGGCCCGAACTCCCGGAGAGCACGCCGTCGACCACGCCGTCGTAGTGGGACGCCCCGAGCGCGGCCTGCATCGCGAATATCTCGGCGATCGACTTACCGCGGTACTCGGCCGGAAAATCCGAGCTCTCGTCGTACACGACGTAGCCCTTATTGTAGATCCAGGCGTCGCCGCTCTTGAAAGCGTGGATGGGCTCGACGAAGAAGCGGAATATCTCGAGCTCGATCTCGTCGGCGGGCAGCTCGTCTCGGCGGTACCGGAACCAGAGCTCCGATGCGGCCACGGTCCGGTCGATGATAGCCGCCTCGAAATCGAGGCAGGAGGAGATCATGAGGCGCTTCTGGTTCTCGTAGCTCGTCATGAACAGCATGACGACCGCGAAGCTGAGGGCGACCCCGGAGGATATAACGATGATCGAGAAGAGGCGCGTCGATAGGCCCCGACGCAGAGAATGCGTACGCGTCGCCGTCTCCTGTGTGATACCTCTCGATCGTCGTCGCAACATACCAGATATCTCCATTCTATCTAATAGATGCTATCACAACAAGCAGGTAAATCCACGATAACCTGGCTGCGGCTAGGCCGGCGGTCTCGTGACGCGCGAGCCCGGATTAACCGCCGAGCGGGGCCCCGGTCAGGCCGCCGACCATGAGCTCGACGAAGCCGAGGAGCTCAGGACGGTCGCAGGAGGACCGCAGCGCCGAGTACTCTATCGCGATGGCCGCCCGGAGAGGCGTCAGGCCGCAGGCCTCGTACGCGATCATGTCCTCGAGCAGCGAGCGGATCCGCCCGACGAGCGCGGGACAGTCCTCTGTCCCCGCGTCCTTCAGCTCCAGCAGCGCCGCCTCGAACGCGTCGAAAACCGGGAGCGGATCAGCCAACGTCAGCGGCTCCAGCCTGGCCAGCGAGGAGCGCAGGTTGAGCCTGAGTCGCGCGTACTTGCGCCGCTCCTGATCGTGGCGCGGCCGTTTCGGGAAGCCGGCCTTGAGCAGCGCGGACAGGTCGGCGTAGAACAGCCCCCGGTCGAAGCTAGCGCTCGCGCCCCCGCGCGACGCGCCGCCGCGCTTAGAGCCGGCGCCCCTGGCCAGGTAGAGCACGGCCGCCTCGTACTCCCCCCGGACGCGCATGAACTCGCGGCCTGCGGCCGATCCGTCGCCGCCGGCGCCCAGGTCTGGATGCGTCGCGAGCGCCAGCGCCCTGAACGCGGACCGGAGCTCGCCCTCGGTCGTGATCTCCCCGTCGTCGACGGCGCGGATGAAGCGATTAGCCACGGGGCGCCTTCGAGGCGCGCCCGCCAGCTCGGCGAAAGCTCGACTCGGATTTCATTACTTTTTATTAACTTCGTGCGCCGCGTATTTTTTCCGCAGCGCCGCCACGATACCGCCGCCGAGTATCAGCGCGCCGCCGGCGAGGTGCGGAAGCCCGAGCGTTTCGCCGAGCAGCAGGAAGCCGAACAGAGCGCCGTAGAGCGGCAGGGTATTATAGAACACCATCGCGCCCCCGGCGCCGAGCAGCTTGACGCCGGCGTTCCAGCACAGGAACCCGAGCGCCGCCGGGACCAGCCCGACGTAGACGACGAGGCCGACAAGGCGAGGGGACCAGGCCGCGGGCTGCGACCTGTATTCCAGGAACGCCAGGACGAGCAGCACGGGCAGGCCGATGAACATCGAAAGCGCGGTGGCCGATACCGGCGAACGATCGCGAACAGCGCGGCGCGTGGCCACGGAATACAGCGCCCAGAACGTCACGGCCAGCACGATCAGCAGGTCGCCGGCGTTGAGGGACAGAGCCGGGCCCGAACCCGACGCGGTCCCGAACAACAGGACGGCGACGCCGCAGAGCGCCATGATCGAACCGAACAGCTGACGGCCCGAGAACGGCTCGCGCAGCAGCCAGGCGGCGAACGCGGCGGTCAGCAGCGGCCCGACGCCGTTGATCAGCGTACCGTTGATCGCCTGCGTGCGAGCCAGGCCGAAGTACAGGGTCGGCGCGAACAGCACGACCCCGGTCAGCGCCATCGCTCCGAGCAGGAGGCCATCCTTCCCGATACGCCGTTCCTCCGCGGGCCTTCCGCGCAGGACGATGGCGAAGACGATGGACGCGACGACGTAACGAGCCGCCGTCAGCGTCAAGGGGCCGATCTGGTCGCGTACCATCCTGCCTATCATGATATTCGTCGCCCAGGCGCAGGTCGCCACGTTGACGAGCGCGATACCCTCGAGCCGTCGCTTAGCCTCTATAGTCACCGCCGAGCCTCCTCGTCGAACCGTACTACGGCGAGCCGTCGCCGGTATAGCCCGTCCACTCAGACAGCATCGGGAAACGAGCGCCGAAAGCCCGTTCGAGTACGGCGCGGGCCAGATCGAACGCCGGCGCCTTCGATGAAGAGACCAGGACCGAATCCGAGCTCGCGATAGCGTCTCCTTCGAAAGCCGCGACGACGGGATCGGCCGACGCCGCGACAACGATCTCAACGGAAGGACAGAGCTCGCCAAGGCGGTCGCGCAGGGCGGCGGCATGCATCGCGCTGAACGACACCGGCGCGTCGAGCGCGACGGTCAACGAGCCCAGCCCAAACGCTCCGATCCCCTCAGCCAACGCCTCGAGCGCGCGCTCGAAGCCGTTCGTTCCGGAAAATCGCCCGTGCGAAGCGCCCGCGTCACGCAGTAGCCCATCGGTCGCGACGAACAACGGCGCGCCGCGTATATAGTTCCAGAGCGTAAACAGCACGTTATAGCCATCGACGCATAGGCTCGCCCCGGGCGCGAGCGAGCCGAGCAGCTTCGCGACGTTCGCCCGCGACCGTTCCGCGTCGAGCACGCCCCGCATCAGTATCATCCGCTCGCGCGCGTCGAGCCTATACCGATTACCGACGAGCGCCAGCGTGCTCGCGCCTGGATACCCGCGATCCAGAAGATATCGGTAATCATGAATCGCGAAACCCAGGGCCTCGCTGACGACATACTCGCGCATAGCACAAGTCTAGCGTTTCACGTGAAACATCGCGAGAGGGACAGAGGATCTCATTCGCGCATCATCGCACCGTAGTCGGGGACAGAGCTTCATCTTGGGGACAGAGGTTAGTCGCCTGTTTCACGTGAAACATCTAAAACCAATAAAAAAGGCCGCGATCCCGTTTGGAATCGCGGCCGTGTCAGGCGGAATACTCTCAGGAGCCCTTAATCGTCCGAGTTCTCGTCGCCGTCAGCGTCCGTTGCAGCGGTCAAATCCTCGGAATCGTCGTCGATCGGATCCGTTTCTACGGGCTCGTCAGCCGGCGCGACGCGCTTGTCGTCCTCGTCACGGGCCTGCTTCGACGCGGCTATCTCGGTCTCTTCGTTGACGATGCGGTCCATGCCGATCACGAAGTCGGGGCTGTCGATGTTGACGATATGGACGCCCCGGGCGGTCTTGCCGCAGAGGCGGACGTCGGCCGCCCTGGTCTTGAGGGTCTTGCCGAGGCTGGTCATCACGACGACGTCGTCGTTCTCCTTGACGGTGATGGCGCAGACGATCTCGCCGGACTTCTCGTCCGGATCGTAGATCCTCTGTCCCCGCGTCGCGCGGCCGTGGGCGTTGAAGTTATCGAACTCGGTGCGCTTACCGTAGCCGGTCTCGCTGATCAGCAGCATCTGCTCGTCGGGATTGACGCGGAGCATCGCGTTCAGCTCGTCGGCGTCGGATAGCTTGATGCCGCAGACGCCGCGGCTGCCGCGGCCCATCACGCGTACGTCGCCCTCGCTGATCCTGAGAGCCTGCCCGAGGCGGGTGATGAGCACGACCTCGTCCTTGCCGCGCGTCCTGCAGGCCGACACGAGCTTGTCGCCCTCGTCGAGGTGGATGGCGATGATGCCGCGGGTCTTGGCGTTGACGAACTGGCTGGTCGCGACGCGCTTGACGACGCCGCGGAGCGTCCCGAGCATCAGGTAGGTGTCGTCCGAGAAGCCCTTGAGGTCGATCACCGTGGTGATCTCCTCGTTCGCGCCGATCGCGAGGAGGCTCTTGAGGTGGCCGCCGCGGGCCGCGCGCGACGCCTCGGGAATCTCGTGCACCTTCTGCCAGTAGGCCTTGCCGGCGCTGGAGATGTACATCAGGTAGTCGTGGGTGTTCGCGACGAAGATCTGCTGCACGTAGTCGTCTTCGAGCAGCGACGCGGAATTCGAGCCCTTGCCGCCGCGGCTCTGGCTGCGGTAGGCGCTGACCGGTACGCGCTTCACGAAGCCCTTGTTCGACAGCATGATCACCATCTCTTCCTTGGTGATCAGGTCCTCGATGTTGATGGCCTCGACCTCGTCGTGGACGATCTCGGTCCTGCGGTCGTCGCCGAACTTATCGGAGATTACCTTGGTCTCGTCCTTGATCACGCCGAGTATCTTCTCCGGATGGGCCAGCAGGTCCTTGTAGTACGCGATCTTGGCGCGGACCTCGGCAAGCTCGGCCTGGAGCTTCTCGATCTCGAGGCTGGTCAGGCGACCGAGGCGCATGTCGACGATGGCCTGCGTCTGAGCTTCCGACAGCTGGAAGCGCTCCATCAGCGCGACCTTGGCGGCGTCGACGTTCCTGGACGCCTTGATGATGCGGACGACCTCGTCGATGTTCTCGATCGCGATGACCAAGCCCTCGAGGATATGGGCCCGTTCCTCGGCCTTGCGCAGGTCGTAGCGGGTGCGCTTGGTGACCACGTCGACGCGGTGGTCGACGAAGCACTTGATCAGGTCCTTGAGCGACAGCGTCTTGGGCATGCCGCCGACGAGGGCCAGGTTGATCACGCCGAAGGTCGTCTGGAGCTGAGTATGGGCGAAGAGGCGGTTGAGGATCAGCTTCGCGACCGCGCCCTTCTTGAGCTCGATGACGACGCGCATGCCCTCGCGGTCCGACTCGTCGCGTATGTCGCTGACGCCCTCGACGACCTTGTCGCGTATCAGCTCGGCGATCTTAGCCACGAGCGTCGCCTTGTTGACGACGTAGGGTATCTCGGTAAAGACGATCTGTTCCTTGCCGCCCTTGAGCGTCTCGATCATGAACTTGCCGCGGACGGTCAGCTTGCCGCGGCCGGTCGTGTAGGCCTCGCGGATGCCGCGCTTACCGAAGATGATGCCGCCGGTCGGGAAGTCCGGGCCCTTCACGTACTTCATCAGGCCGTCTATCGTGATCTCCGGATCGTCGATATAGGCCGCCACCGCTTCTGACACCTCGCGCAGGTTGTGCGGCGGCATGTTGGTCGCCATGCCGACCGCGATGCCCGAGGAGCCGTTGATCAGCAGGTTCGGCACCGCGGCCGGCAGGACCGACGGCTCCTTGAGGCTCTCGTCGTAGTTGGGGACGTACTCGACCGTCTCCTTCTCGAGGTCGGCGAGCAGCTCGTCGCCGACCTTGGACAGCTTGGCCTCGGTATAGCGGCTGGCCGCGGGCGGGTCGCCGTCGACCGAGCCGAAGTTTCCCTGGCCGGTGATCAGCGGATAGCGCAGGCTGAAGGTCTGCGCCATGCGGACCAACGCGTCGTACAGCGACAGGTCGCCGTGCGGGTGGTACTTTCCCATCGCGTCGCCGGTGATGCGGGCGCTCTTCTTAGTGGCGGCGGTCGGCTTGAGGCCGAGCTCGTCCATCGCGTAGAGGATGCGCCTATGCACCGGCTTGAGGCCGTCGCGGGCGTCCGGCAGCGCGCGGCTGACGATGACGCTCATCGCGTAGGTCAGGTACGCGGTCCGGACCTCTTCCTCGACCGCTACGGGTATGATCTTTCCGGTTAATTCTGCCATGTTACACGTCCAAGCGGGAGACCGACAGCGCGTTCTCCTCTATAAATCGCCTGCGGGGCTCCACCTGCTCGCCCATGAGCGTCGAGAAGACCGTCTCGGCCTCGACGGCGTCCTCCATATGCACCTGGATGATGTTCCGGTGCTCCGGGTCCATCGTCGTCTCCCAGAGCTGGTCGGGGTTCATCTCGCCCAAGCCCTTATAGCGCTGGATGGCCACCTTGTCCGGATCCTTGCCGCTCTCCGCCAGGATGCGATCCTTCTCGGCGTCGTCGTAGGCGTACTGGATCTTACGGTCTATGACGATCTTATAGAGCGGCGGCATCGCGAGGTACACGTGGCCGCGGCGTAGGAGGTCGGTCATGTAGCGGAAGAAGAAGGTCAGGAGCAGGGTGCGTATATGCGAGCCGTCGACGTCGGCATCGGCCATGATGATGACCTTATGGTAGCGCAGCTTCGACACGTCGAAGTCGGCGCCGATGCCGCAGCCGAGCGACTGGATGACCGGGCTGAGCTTGTCGTTGCCTATCACCTTGTCGATGCGCGTCTTCTCGACGTTCATCATCTTGCCCCAGAGCGGCAGGATGGCCTGGATGGTACGATCGCGTCCGCCCTTGGCCGAGCCGCCTGCCGAGTCTCCCTCTACTATATAGATCTCGCACTTGGACGGGTCCTTCTCGGAGCAGTCGGCCAGCTTGCCCGGCAGTCCCGAGCTCTCGAGCGCAGACTTGCGCCGGGTCAGCTCCCTGGCCTGCCTGGCGGCGATACGGGCCCTGGCGGCCAGCACCGACTTCTCGAGCAGCTTGTCGATCACGCCGGGGTTGGTCTCGAAGTACAGCGTCAGCTGGTCGGCGCAGAGCGAGTCGACGATGCCCTTGACCTCGGAGTTGCCGAGCTTGGTCTTGGTCTGTCCCTCGAACTGCGGGTTCTGCACCTTGACCGACAGCACCGCGGTCAGGCCCTCGCGCACGTCGTCTCCCGACAGCGTATCGTCGAGCTTCTTGGCCAGCTTCGACTTCCTGAAGTACTCGTTGAGGATGCGGGTCAGCGCGCTCCTGAAGCCGACGAGGTGGGTGCCGCCTTCCTTGGTATTGATACCGTTGACGAAGGCGAACATCGTCTCGTTGAACGAGTCGTTGTACTGGAGGCCGACCTCGACCTCGACGTCGTCCCTGGTGCCGCTGAAGTAGATCGGGTCCTGGTGCAGGACCGTCTTGCTCTTGTTCAGGTAGGTGACGAACTCCATCAGGCCGCCGTCGAACTTGAACTCGTGCACCTTGGGCGTCGAAAGCCTATCGTCGGTCAGCGTGATCAGGAGGCCCTTGTTGAGGAAGGCCAGCTCGCGCAGCCGGTTGGCCAGCACGTCGAAGCTGTACACGGTCGTCTCGAAGATCGTCGGATCGGCCGAGAAGCGGACCACGGTACCGCGCTTGTCGGTCTCGCCTACGACCCTGACGTCCTCGACCGGCAGGCCGGTCTTGTACATCTGGTAGTGCACCTTGCCTTCCTGGTGCACCGATACCTCGCACCAGGTGGACAGGGCGTTGACGACCGATACGCCGACGCCGTGCAGGCCGCCGGAGACCTTATACGTGTTCTTGTCGAACTTGCCGCCGGCGTGGAGCCTGGTCATCACGAGCTCGAGCGCCGATACCTTCTCGACCGGGTGGATCCCGGTAGGGATACCGCGGCCGTTATCGGTCACCTTGACGATGTCGTTCTTCTCGAGGACCACGTCGATGCGGTCGCAGTACCCGGCGAACGCCTCGTCGATGGAATTGTCGACCACCTCGTAGACGAGATGGTGGAGACCGTCGATGCTCGTCGAGCCGATGTACATGCCCGGTCGTTTCCGGACCGCTTCCAAGCCTTTCAGGACCTGAATGCTCGTTGCTGAATACGTTGATTCCATTGTGTTTTCCGCGGAGGTATGAGTGATAGAGGCCTTGTAGGCGTCTCGTATTGGTTCTATCCGCCCGGATTGCATCGACTGCGCCGAGCGTGCCTGCGAGTGCGCAGTATATCTTCGATGCGCTAAAAAGTAAAGGATACGAGCCTATATATAGAAGGAAGCGCCACTGTATACCGCATGTGCAAAACTTGTGCAGAATCTGGTATTCCTCTATCAGATATAGAAAAGACGCATATCGGAATAAAGGCGCCAAACATGAGCGGTAAAGGCATATTGAATATAAGTCTTTATCATAATTGTAATTATATACATCCACTACATGGATTTTTAGTAGATTTCACAGGGATGGCTTCTTTTTTTTGAATTTGCCGAGTGATATACTCCACCCGTCTTCTGTGATAGATTGTGGAAAAGTTGTTGGAAAACTTTATCGGGAGATACGTGAACGATGAATAGCTGGGATTATCAAGTCTTCTGGAACGAAGCGATGAGCCAATTCTCCAACGAGCTGAGCGAACAGGAATTCTCGATGTGGTTCAATATCGAGTACGACTCGTCGACGCAGGACTCGATCCTGGTGCGGGTACCTTCAGCCTTCTATAGGGACCAGCTGGCGAAGTCGTATCAGAAGGCCATAGAGGCCAAGCTGTTCGAGCTATCGGGAAAGCGGCTGACGATCGAATTCGTCGTGGTCAGGCCCGACTCCTCGGGCTCCGTCCCCAGGACCGCCCCGGCGCCGCGCCAGGAGACGAAGCCGGCGAAGCCCCAGCCCGAACCGGAGAAACCGCGCGAGAAGCATCCGCAGCTCAACCTGGCGCACACCTTCGAGAACTACATCATAGGCGAGAACAACTCGTTCGCGGCCAACGCCGCGATGGCCATAGCGGCCAACCCGGGCACCGCGTACAACCCCTTCCTAATCTACGGCGACGTCGGGCTCGGCAAGACGCACCTGATGCAGGCGATAGGAAACCGCGCCTGGGCGCTCAACCCCAAGCTCAAGATCATCTGCGTCTCGGCGGAGAACTTCACGAACGACTTCATCCACTCTATCCACGAGAAGGCGATGTCGTCGTTCAAGAACCGCTACCGTACCGTCGATATACTCCTGATCGACGATATACACTTCTTCGAGAACAAGGAGGGCTCCCAGGAGGAGCTGTTCCATACCTTCAACGCGCTGTACGACGGCAACAAGCAGATGGTCTTCACCTGCGACCGGCCGGCCTCCGAGCTCAAGAACCTGTCGGACAGGCTGCGCAGCCGTTTCGAGCGCGGCCTCAACGTCGACCTGCAGCCGCCTAACTACGAGACCCGCTACGCCATCCTCAAGAAGAAGGTCGAGACCAACAACCTGAACATCCCGCCGGAGGTCTTCGACGTGATAGCCAGGAACATCTCGACGAACGTGCGCGACCTCGAGGCGGCCCTCGTCAAGCTCAACGCCTACGCCGACCTGGTCGGCAAGGAGATAACCCTCGAGGTGGCCCAGCAGCAGCTCAAGGACGTGTTCAGCCAGACCAGGCACGGCAACGTGACGATAGACCACATCATCCGCACGGTATCGGAGGCCTACAAGGTCAGCGCGAACGATCTTAAGGGAAAGAAACGGACGAGGAGCATCGTCGTCCCCAGGCAGATCGCGATGTACATAGCCAGGGAGATAACCGAGTACTCGACCACGGAGCTCGGGCTCGAATTCGGCGGCCGCGACCACACGACCGTCATGCACTCGTGCCAGAAGATAGACGAGCAGCTCAAGCTCGACCCCATGCTCGACGCCAAGATACAGAAGCTGATCCAGGCCGTCAGGCAGATGAGCGTGAAGAGCTAGGCGGTTGACGGGCTGGGGCCTTCCTGTAGATAAGGCCCTCGTCCTAGGGTCATCGCGCGGTCGCCCGTGGACATGTGTAAATCCGCGCTCGCGGGGCGACATGGTTATCAACAGCGCAAGTCTCGGCGCAGCATGGAACGAAGGGGCTTATCCACTTATACAAGGCCCTTACTATATCTATTACGAATTTATATAAATTCAAGTTCAATAAGGACGAGGACCCGAAGCCCATATATCCTTTTATTGCGCGGCACGACGCATCCGTGATATCCTAGACGGAAGAATCCGTACGAGGTTAGCCATGAAATTCGTTTGCGAAAAAAGCGCGCTGCAGCGGGAGATAGCCTTCGCCCAGGAGATCATCTCCTCCAAGAGCGCCATGTCGGTCGTATCGAACGTGTATCTCGAGGCCCGCGAAGGCTCGCTCCTGATACGGGCTACCGATATAAAAATCGGCTTCGAGACCAGGATGCCCGTCGAGGTTCAGGAGGAAGGCAGCCTAACCGTCTTCTGCGACAAGCTGACCGGCATACTCGCCAGCATCCCCGAGGGCAGCATCGAGGTCGACCAGAAGGACGCCAAGGTCGTCATCAAGCCGAGCTTCAAGAAGGCCCAGTTCAGCCTCAAGACCATAGGCAGCGAGCAGTTCCCGCAGCTCCCCGACATCGACGACGACAAGTACTTCTCCATACCGATAGCCGACTTCAGGGACATGATAGGCCAGACCATCTTCGCCGTCTCCGACGACGAGACTAGGTACTTCATGAACGGCGTCTACCTCGAGCGAGCCCAGGACGGCCTCGTCATGGTCGCGACCGACGGCAGGCGGCTCGCGTATATCAAGCGCGGCATCGTCGAGGGCGTTCCCGAGTTCAAGGGCGTCATCATACCGCCGAAGCTCCTGTCGGTCGTGCTGCACCGGGCCGGAAACGAGGGCCAGATAGACCTGGCCGTCAGCGACAAGAACCTGTTCATCAAGTTCGGCCAGTACCGCCTGAGCACGGTACTCATCGAGGGGCAGTTCCCGAACTACCAGAAGGTCGTTCCCGAGAGCCAGAAATACACCGTATCGGTCAAGCGGCAGGACGTTATCGACGCGCTCAAGCGCGTCTCGATCTTCGTCGAGCAGAAGTCGAGGCGTACCTTCTTCGCCCTGTCGGCCGACAAGCTGGTCATCTCGTCCGAGGAGACCGAGATCGGCACCGCGCGCGAGGAGATACCCTGCGCCTACGAGGGCCCCGAGGCGGTCATAGCGATGAACTACAAGTACATCGAGGATCCCCTGCGCGCCATCTCGACCGACGACGTCGCCATGCGCTTCACCGAGACCTCCAGGGCCGTCACCGTGGCGCCCGATCCCGAATCCGACTACTTCCACATCCTGATGCCGATGCAGGTAGACTAGAGCGGCAGACGGGACTCCATGCCGTTCAGCCGCATCGAGAGCGTATCCTTTCGCAACCTTGCGGACGGGGCCATCCAGACGGAGGCCCCGTCCGTTTTCGTCGTCGGCGAGAACGGGCAGGGCAAGAGCAACTTCCTCGACGCGGTGTATACGCTGTGCTACGGCTCCAGCTTCCGCGGCGGCCAGGACGCCGACGCCGGCAGGGACGGCGAGCGGTCCTGGTCTCTGCGCGGCGTGGGCCCCGACGGCTCGAGCTGCGCGGTAGCCTGGGAATCGGGTATCAAGGCGATCAAGGAGGACGGCAAGCCGGTCCGCGACCGCAAGCGCCTCGTCGAACGCAACCCGGCCATCGTCTTCTGCCACGAGGACATGGAATTCGCCCGAGGCGAGCCCGAGCGGCGACGCTTCTTCTTCGACCAGACCGCCAGCCTCGTATCGGTCGGCTATATCGACCTCCTGCGCGCCTACCGCCGCGCGCTCAAGGCCAGGAACCAGGCGCTCAAGGACCGCAGCCTTGACGTGCTCGAAGTGCTCGACCTCCAGGTGGCCAGCTACGGCATCGGGCTGCGCGACGAGAGGGCGGCGATAGCACGCGAATTCGACGAGCGCTTCGCGCCTCGCTTCGAGAGCGTCGCCAGGCTCGGCCAGCGCGTCGGCGTGTCGTACCGGCCGTCGTGGCGGCTCGACGAGGGTTCGGACGACGTCGTAGCCAGGCTCGCGGCCGCCAGGGATCGCGAGCTGGCGCTCGGCACGAGCCTCTCGGGCCCGCACCGCGACCGCTTCGTCTTCACCGACGACTCGGGCGACTTCTCCGACCGCGCCTCCACGGGCCAGCTCAGGCTGCTCAGCCTGACCCTCAGGATAGCCCAAGCCGAGCACTACGCCGGCGTCTCGGGCCGCAGGCCGACGCTGCTGCTCGACGACGTGCTCCTCGAGCTCGACCCCGAGAAGCGCCGTAGGTTCATGGAAGCGCTGCCTGAGGCCGAGCAGTCGTTCTTCACCTTCCTGCCCGGCGAGCCGTACCGGGATTACCAGCGCGACGGCACTATCGTATACTGGACGGACGATGGACGATTCACGCGTACGTAAGGCTTCCGACCTGCTCGGCGCCCTCCTGTCCCCCGAGGCCGCGGCCAAGGCCGACGCCTGGACTAAGTTCTTCTCGTTCTGGAACCGCGCCGCCGGCGAGAACCTGGCCGCCCACTCGCGGCCGGTCGACCTGCGCAACGGCATCGTCTTCGTCGAGGCCACCCACCCCGGGTGGATACAGCTCCTGCAGATGCGCCAGACGCAGATCCTCGCCGCGATACGCCGCGCCTTCCCGGAGCTCGACGTTTCCGGCATAGCCTTCAGGCTGGCCAAGGACCCGAGCCTGCCCGGTACCGCCAAGATAGCCAGGCCGCCCGAGCCGATAGGCGCCGAGGGACGGAGCTCCGAAAAAAAGCGAAGCTCTGTCCCCAACGCGTCGACCTCTGTCCCCAACGCGCCAAGCGTCAGCGAGACCATCGGCAAGGTCGAGGACGAGTCGTTCCGGAGCATCCTATCGTCGCTCGCGGAGACGCTGGGCGGCTCCGGGGACGAATAGCGCTTGATTTTTATGGGAGTTCCCCGTATCGTGACGATCCTACGAAGCCTATGAACCAGAAACACGATATAGACGTATACGGCAAGGCGGCCGACCTCATCTGCGCCGGGTGCTCCCACGCGACCGAGGGCTCTTCCGAGCAGGGTTGCTCGACCTGCGCGCCCGGCGCCAAACGGGCGACCATCGACCTGGTCGACGAGTTCAGGCGGCTCCTCGAGTCGTCCGAGCTGGCCGATCGATACAGGGTGAGCTTCTACGAGTCGACGCCGGAGAACATCGCGCGCAACGCCGACGTTCAGCGTCTCTTGTCGATGGCCAGCCTCGAGCCGGTCATCTGTATCGGCGGCAAGATAGCGTACCTAGGCGGCTTCAGCCCCGAGGGGCTGCTCACGGAACTGCGTAAGCGATAAGGCAAGGTGTGACCATGGAACTGAACGACGAATTCATAGCCGGGCTCGAGGTCGGCAAGGCCGACCTGCTCAACAAGATAGCCTCGCAGCTCGGCATACGCGCCAGCCAGGCGGCCGCGGTCGTCGACCTGACCGCCGAGGGCTGCACCGTGCCGTTCATCAGCCGCTACCGCAAGGAGCGGACCGGCGAGCTCGACGAGGTGCAGGTCCGCGACGTGGTGCACCTGCACCAGAGCCTGACCAACCTGGAGACCAGGCGCATCGAGGTGATCCAGGCCATCCACGGCCAGGGCAAGCTGACCGAGGAGCTGTACGGCAACATCCGCAAGTGCGCGACGCTGACCGAGATCGAGGACATCTACGCGCCGTACAAGCGCAAGAAGAAGACCCGCGGCATGATCGCCGTCGAGAAGGGCCTCGAGCCGCTGGCCGAGATCCTACTGACCAAAGACGCCGCCTCGGTCGAGTCCGCCGCGGCCGGCTTCGTCCGCGAGGACGCCGAGCATCCTGAGCTGGCCGTCGCGAGCGCCGAGGAGGCGATCAAGGGCGCGATGGATATCGTCGCTGAGCGCGTCTCGCAGGACCCCGAGAACCGCGCCGCCGTCAAGAAGCGCTACCTGCGCGACGGCGCCATGGTCGTCAAGGGCGTCGGCGACGAGAAGAAGAAGGAATCCTCGACCTACCAGATGTACTGGGACTACCGCGAGCCGCTCGCGTCCCTCAAGCCGCACCGCGTGCTGGCGATCAACCGCGGCGAGCGCGAGGGCGAGCTGGACGTCAGCCTCGAGGTCGACGAGGACGCCGCCGCGGCGCTCCTCCAGGCCCGCTACGCGATAGCGAACAAGTTCCACGCCGAGGCGGTCGACGACTCCCTCAGGCGGCTCGTCTCCCCGGCGGTACTGCGCGAGATACGGTCCGAGGCCATGGACGAGGCCGACGGGCACGGCATCTCGGTGTTCAGCGAGAACCTCAAGAACCTGCTCCTGTCCGCGCCGCTCAAGGGCACGCGCGTCCTCGGCGTCGACCCGGGCATACGCACCGGCACCAAGTGCGCCGCGATCGACGAGACCGGCAAGTACCTCGGCTACTTCGTGATCTACCAGGAGCAGAAGCCCGACGAGGCGCGCAAGGCTCTCGCCAAGGCGATACGCGACTACAGGATAGAGCTCGTCGCGGTCGGCAACGGCACCGCGAGCCACGAGGTCCAGAAGCTCGTCGCGGACGCCCTCGGCGACCTGGGCGGCGAGGCCAAGTACGCCGTCGTCGACGAGGACGGCGCTTCGGTCTACTCCGCCAGCGACGTCGCCCGAGAGGAGTTCCCCGAGCTCGACCTGACCATACGCGGCGCCATATCGATAGGCCGCCGCATCCAGGACCCGCTCGCCGAGCTCGTCAAGATCGACCCGAAGAGCATCGGCGTCGGCCTGTACCAGCACGACGTCAACCAGAAGCGCCTTTCCGAGACCCTCGACGAGGTGGTCGAGTCGGTGGTCAACCGGGTCGGCGTCAACATCAACACCGCCAGCCACATGCTCCTCAAGTACGTGTCGGGCATCAACTCGTCCCTGGCCAAGAAGATAGTCAAGTTCAGGGACGAGAACGGCGCGATCACCGGCCGAGACCAGCTCAAGAACGTCTCCGGCATGGGCGACAAGAGCTTCGAGCAGTGCGCCGGCTTCCTCAAGATACCCGAGAGCCCGAACCCGCTCGACAATACCTGGGTGCACCCCGAGAACTACGCTCTCGCCTCCGAGCTGCTCGACGGCGTGCGCGCGGGCAAGGACCCGGACAAGGCCCAGCGCGACGCGCTCAAGGCCAAGTACGGCGTCGGCGACACGACGATCGACGATATCGTCGCCGAGCTCAAGAAGCCGAACCGCGACCCGCGCGACGACTACCCGAAGCCGGTGCTCCAGCAGGGCGTCCTCTCGTTCGAGGACCTCCGCGAGGGCATGAAGGTGACCGGCAAGGTCAAGAACGTCGTCGACTTCGGCGCCTTCGTCGACATCGGCATCAAGGAGAGCGCGCTGATCCACGTCTCCGAGCTGTCGGACCAGTTCGTCAAGGACCCGATGGACGTGCTCAAGGTCGGCGACGTCAAGGAATTCCGCATCATCAGCCTCGACGCGGCCCGCAAGCGCATCGGCCTGTCGCTCAAGAGCGAGCGATCCGCCGGGGGACAGAGCTCAGGCGGCCAGGCCGGCTCGCAGGGCTCGTCCTCGGGCGCCAGGCGCGTCGTCGTCGCGAAGAAGCCTGCCGGGGGACAGGGTTCGACCGTCGGGGGACAGAGGTCGGAGAAGAACCCCTATTCCGTCGGCGGCCGATCGGCCGGCCGGCCGGTCCAGGACCGAGACGACGACGGCACGAGCTACAACCCGTTCGCCGAGCTGCTCAAGAACAGGAGATAGGCGCTCTACGGGACCGATGCCACCGCGACGTGCAACGGGTCCCGAGCTCTGTCCCCGGCGGGCCCGTAGCTCTGTACCCGGGGACAGAGCTACGGGCCCGCGCATTCGTATAGCGCTCACGCGGTATCGGTAGTATAGTTACGTCATGGACGAAGAGCGACGGAACGATAAGCGCTTTCGCCTCTCCAGGATGGTCGCCTACGATATGGAGAGGGAGCAGTACATCCGCGCCCACGGCTTCGAGATCTCGAAGGGCGGCATGGCC
>QKAK01000178.1 GCA_003247225.1 Spirochaetota bacterium
ATAATCCAGAGCAAGTTCTTGCTGGTTTCAATGAGATGGAAATAGCTCTTGGAAATGGGCTCCCTGTGTATGTTGATATGAAAATGGTTTCATCAATGTCCATCGAATCCATTATGTACTTGCTATCCATCATGAAAAACCTCAAGTGGAATAACATTCCTTTTAAGATAAGTGGCAATGTGCCATCATCGGCACAAAACTATAATCTTTTGCTCAACTCTGGATTTTTCCGATATGTGAACTCAAACGGATTGGATTTGAGTCATAATGGTGACACTTTCGAGATCGCTGAAAGCGATCATGTTGATAATGTGCTCGCAAGAAATATATGTCAATTTATTATGGAAAAAATGCAGGTAGAACAGAAAGCCTTGTACGCGATATATGACATGATTATTGAACTAATGACTAATACTATAGAACATGCATATGTTGAAGGTATGCATACTGTCTCAAATTGGTATATCTATGTTCACTATGACCAAGATTCAAGAGAAATGCATTTTGCATTTCTTGATAACGGACTTGGCATCCCGACTACAGTTAATAAAACCAATATGGAGAAGATTCAGCAATGGTTTGTAAGTCGAGGCTTGTTGGTGTTTGGGCAAGTAGATTTGATAGAGGCATCCTTGCAGGGCGCTTTCAAGACACGGACTCAAGAACAGAATCGAGGGAAGGGAATGCCGGGTATATACGATTCAATGAAGAGGAGGCGAATCTTGAACTTAATGATTATTTCCAACTTTGGCTATTACACTGAAAAGAAGAAACTTGATATGAAAACAAATCTTCATGGGACGCTTTATTATTGGACAATGAAAAAGGAGTGCTTCCATGCAAGTGTATAAGATAGCTGAAATGTATACCGATGCCCCCGGTGGACGCTTCATAAAAGATGGTCCGTTTTCAGGAGAGCATTTTAGGGAAACTGTCCTCATCCCGAAAATTAATGCTCTTCCTGAAAGTGAAAGGTTGCTGATTGATTTTGATGGAGCTTTTGGATATCCAAAATCCTTTCTTGAGGAAGCTTTTGGAGGACTTGCACGAGTGCAAGGCGCAAGACGAGTAATTGAAGTGCTTCGATTCAAGTCTGATGATGAGCCGGACATTATCAACAAAGTCGTGAGGTATATTAACGATGCTCAAAAATAACCACCTCATTGTAATGTTGGTATCTTCCTTGCTTACGGTGATTGTGATGGTACTCATTATTAACACGACATTCGGTCAAGCCTTTTTTACACTTTCATTATTTCAAGTTCTACAATTACTAATAACACTTCTTGTGGGAGTGTACTTATCAGCAATAGTCAGCCATAGAAGATCGAAGGAGTCTAAGCGAGTTGAGTTTAGTTTGAGACTACTCAATGACACAGTCGTAATGATTCAAGATGACAAGGATACTTTATTGGCACTCCTCAATGATGGGCTCGATGCAGATGCAAAAAAGAAAATACTCCTCATGATAAAAAAAATACATAACAAACTTGTTGTGCTTGAAAAAATAAAATGCTCAGATGCCGAAACAAAAAGGCTAAAGTCGGGTGCTCGGGAATGCTCAGATAAGATTAAGGAAACGCTAACAGAAGAGTGGGGTCAGGAAAAAAGAGTCACAACAGATGATATAGAAATCGTAAGGCGTAGTATTGAAGGGATAATCACCCGTTTAGATGAAGTTCAACTACTTCTCCTAAACAAGTAGTGTTACTTTGTGATCTTGCGAAGTAAGCGGGCTTTCGCCCGCCTCTGTCCTACTTCTTGCCCCTCTTCTTCGGAGGCATCTCTTCCGTTGGATTGGCATTGAGCGTGGGAAGATAATCGCTGGGCATCTGCGTCTTCGCCTTGGCGGGTCGCCCGCGTTTTTTTGGCTCACCCTGAGCTTTGGTAGTAGCCTTCTTGGCGGCGGGCTTCTTGACGACAGGAGTAGGAACAGCCGTCTGCGCCTTTCCGGCTTCCTCGGCAACGAGCGCAGAGAGATCGGCGATCTCTTGGGCGAGCTTCTCTGATTTCGTCTTTAGGGCTTCGAGCTTTTTCGCGATACCGGTAAGCGGGTTGGCTGGTCTGGGCATGCTGACTCCTTACTTAGAATAGTATAGATACTAACCTGTAGATTGGGGCAAAGAAAAGTGGGCTTCCCCCGTCTTCCACAACATTATTCCTCTGGACATGGGTAGTGGATAACTTGGATCAGCGTTGAGAATAGTGAGACGGTTTGTCTCTTTTCCTCCTCGGCTTAACCGCCTCTTCCTGAGCGGAGAAGGTAGAATCATCATTGAGCCTTGAGCGGTAATAGACGTTGACAGGTTGTTTGATCTTCACTTTCAAGGAACTGGGCTTGAGGGCAATCGGTTTTGCCCTGATATTGGTCAGGTGACCGTTTGGGGTTACTTACGCTTCGGCTTTATAGTCTTCTTGGAATCAGCCTTATATGATTCGCGCTTGGAGCATTTCGCTGAAGATGTGGTCTTCATGGTAGTCTTACTCGGCTTTTTGGCTTCGTTAGCTACGAGCTCTGATAATGCGGCGATCTCTGGATTGCGTTTAGTGTCTATTGGCTGTCGAATGGGCATTTTTATAGATTATTATCTAAATCCTTGTCTCCTAAAAGTTCGTTCGTTATCTCAAGATATATTATAGTCTGACTATTTCTGCTCGTGTCTTACTTGTCGGGTGATAAACCATATGGTGAAGGTATTATTTGCTGGCATTACGTTTCAACTGCGTGGATAGATGCAATGTAGACTGCTTATGGAGTTTTCATCTTGACAATGGTTCCACGTCCATGGATTTGTGCATCTATAAAAGTTTCCCATTGAGAATCATCCCATTCTTCCATAGCTATCACATTTATAGTTGACAATGTACTTTCATCGATCACAGGTTTGTATTCTTTGCTAATAGTCCGTCCGTCAACAAGCTCAAAATTTATCCTCTCTTTATTGACAGCGGCAACCTTGATTACTTCTTTCAACTTTCCATGTCTATATTTACCTTCTTTATTTTGGAAAAAGTCTTTCAAGCTGTCGGTTGAGTAGGCTTTAATCGCCTTGTAGTATTTTTCTAAAGCATCTTGATTTTCCGATATAACCCTGTCCTTGTCACTTTTCAGCGTTTTAAGCTCCTTTAGAGCATCGTTTGTAAGTCCGATGTAATGGGCGACATCGCCGCCTGCTCCTATTGCGGCGTCATAGTTTTTAATTTTCGCTTCGATTGCGGCTATCAACTTATCGAATCGTTCTATCCGCTCCTCTGCATCAGATGGCAATAATCGAGCCTTAATGTCCGATAGGGTAGAGTCGGATATATTAAGGATTGCCCATACATAGACAGAATAGACAAGGTAGGTTGCACCGACTTCCGTTATCAGGTTGCGTCCAGTGCAGTTTTTGGGCTTTGGTCCTCGGTGTCGATAATAAGTCCGTGTCCGCATTCGGCAAAATTCAAATCCTTGCCCACAACTGCCACAACGAAGAATAGTTGAGCAAGGATGCTGAACGGCTCGCCCAGCCCGTCCCTTGAACGTTCTTGTAGGTATAAGATTTTGTAGCTGTCTGTATTCATCAATCGTAATAATTGGCTCGTATAGTTTACTTTCGATTTCTTTCCCTTGTTCATCCTTAGTAAGTCCAGCATAAACTGATTTACGAATCATGTTATTTACATCATCATGTGTAAATAGCCGCCCCTTCCTTGCTCTGTATCCCTGCTCGTTCAACTGGCGGGCGATATTACGGACACCTTCGCCTGCTATATACATCGTTGTAGCAAGTTGTATGATTTTTGCCTCTTCGGGTATTCTCTTCCAAAGTTTGTTGCCCGTAGCCGAGTCATATTCGGTAGAATCATAGCCATAAATACGGGTATGAACACGTTTGCCAGCTTTCCAACTATCTTTGAGTCCCTTCAATGTTCTATCGCGGATATCGAGGCGTTCCTCCTCGTCCATTAAGGATTTTACACCAGCCGCCAATCTGTCACCCTTGGAGGTTGCAAAATCGAGGTACTTTCGCTCGTGTTGTTCGTAGGTTCGGAATCGCTTGCGAATGGATAACTTTTTAAAACTTTGGAACTCTTCAGCATCCCGCATGATACGGGATTGGCTTCCATACCAAACTATATCGTCTGCGGTAGCCTTGTCGGACAAGTCGGAAAGTAATTGCCTCCAACCATCGCGGGTAGCCTTAGCTCCCGATTCGACATCGCTATATAGCCTATATTCGATACCGATGGATTCGGCGAAGGCTATGCCGTCCGCCTTTTGGGCAGGAAAGCTATAGTTGTCCTCTTGATGGCGGGTAGATACCCGACAATAGATGAATACCATACAAAAAGAATACTCATATACAAAACAGAGTCAAGGCGATGGACGTGACCCTGCCGCTCGTCGAGCAGTGCCTGGGCCCGGACTCGGTGCCGGTCAGCTTCACGAGCGGGGCGATACTGTCTTTGCTCGTGCCTGTCCTCGTTCCGCTGTTCTACGGATTAGGGTAGGCGTCGGCCCGACTAGTCGGCGGTGATCCTGGACAGCTCGGACTCGACCATGGTCAGGCGGTCCTGCAGGTTCTTTATCGTCCGCTCGAGGCGCTCGCGCTCCTTCTGGAGGCGCTCTGACGGGTCGTCGGCCGGCTTGTCCCGCCTGACGAGCGACTTGACGGTGTCCGGGCTCTTGCCCGCCTTGAACGCGTCTATGGCCTGGCCGCGCAGCTCCGGCTTCTTGATGCCGGAGACGACCTTCATCGCGTCCCAGCCTATCTCGGCGGGCACCTGGTAGCCGTAGGCCTTCATCGCGGCCGCGGCGCTCGTCCTCGGGATGCCGATCGCGCGGTCCAGGTAGTCCTCGAAGCGGACCAGGTGCTTGCGGCACAGCGCCTCCGCCTCGACGACGAGCTTGCCGAACTCGAGCATCACGCGGCCGTTCTCCGGCAGCAGGGCCCGGATGCGCCCGGTCATCTCGACGAAGTCGGGGTCGGAGTCGAAGCTATTCTCGTACAGGCCAAGGCCCTCGGCCTTCTCGAGCAGCTCGTGGAAGATGGCCCAGAACTCGTTCGTGTGGGACCTGGCGCCCGGCACGAAGCCGCCCCGCTCGCAGTGGATGTGGTGGGCGTACTCGTGGATGGCCGTGTAGACCAGCTGGCCGTCGTTCTCGAAGTTCTTGTTATGGATGAGTATCTCCCTGGTCAAGGGCTTGTAGAGGCCGTTGACCATACCGCTCTTCTTACCCGTGAAGACGACGCTGAACTCCGTCTTGCAGTCCTCGACCTTGAGCAAGAGCTCTTTTACCTGGTCCTGGTTCATCGATGGCCTCCGCGGCGCACTGTACTACGACGCCCCTCCGGGCGGCAAGCGATTAAAATCGCCGCTCGGCATAGACCACGAGGCGAAAAAGGTTTAGGATGTTGCCTCTCGGCGCCGGTTCGCAGCGCCAAGCCCCAACCGAAGTCAATGCATGAAAGGGATATCCGTGGCGAAAAGGACCAATTATTCGTTCGAGAAGCGCCAGAAAGACCTGGCTAAGAAGAAGAAGCGCGAAGAGAAGCTCAAGAAGAAGCAAGAGCGCAAGGCCTCCGGCGTCGAGACTATCGTACAGATAGACGAGTACGGCAACGTAGTCGAGATCGAGGTGGACGCGGACGGCAATCCCATCGTCGATTCTGATGACGACGACGACGACGAGGGCGACGACGAGTAGCGGGAGCCGATCCGTCCGGATAGGCTCCCCCCGGGCCGGCGACTAGCGCAGCGCGCGCTCCAGCTCGGCCGTATTGAATCCGACGATGACGCGTCCGTTGACGTCCGTCACCGGCACGCCCATCTGTCCGGATTTCCTGACCATCTCCTCGGCCCTCCTCTGATCCTGGGCCACGTTGTAATCGTCGAAGCGTACGTTCCTGGCCTTCAGCCAGTCCTTTACCATCCTGCAGTACGAACAGCTCGGCGTCGAGTATACCGATACAGCCATAGCGCGCCTCCGTATATATGAAAAAGTATATGTATAGAATACCTATCGTACGGCCCGCCGTCAAGCGCCGGTGCTCCTAGCGCCGTATGGCCGGATATGGTTCGTACTGGATGCCGCGCGCCGGCGACGCGTCTTTCTAGCGCAGCCTCGCTGGCTGCGACGGCCGCTCTCTCGACTATCTTGCTCGGCGCTGCGGCCTGGGCGTCGCCCGGGCCGCCCGTATCGGCGACCGGCGCCCTCGAGCTGTCGAGCGCCGACGGGGTCGACTGCAAGCTGGGGCTCGAGGCGGCCGACGCCGGGCTGCGTTTCAGGTGCTCCGTCCCGCCGTCCGGCTCCGGCGACCCGGCCGAGGCCGGCTTCGCGCTGACCCTGCCGTACCTGCTCGTCGGCTCGGCCAGGCCGGTGGGCCTGGCGGCCTTCGTCGAGGCGCCGGCCTCGGCCGCCGTGACGCTGCTCGGCCGCTCGGGCGCGCCGCTCGACGCGGCCTGGCCCCTGTCGGCAGCGCGGGCCGGCGCGGCCGTCGGTAAGGCCTTCGGCGCCTACGCGGAGCTTCCGGCCCTCGACGGGGCCTCGGCCGGGGAGTGGGCCGCGTACGGGGCCTGGCTGGCGCCTCGAGGCTTCCCGCTGTCCGCCCTGGCCTGCGTCGCCGATACCGCCGCCGAGCCGGGCGGCCCCGGCTGGTACGATCCGCCGGTCCCGGCCGGGCGCCGGGCCTTCGGAGCGCTCGGCGCCTCGTTCGCGGGGACGGGCTGGGCGCTCGCCGGGGCAGCGGCCGCCGGACTCGGCTTACCGGGCCGCGACGCGGCGGCCGGCCGCGCTGAGGCGAGGCTGTCGGTCGCCGGTCTCCGGCTCGAGGCGATCGCCTCGTGCGCCGGCCCGAGCTGGGTCGACTTAGGCGGCGGCTCGGCCCCGTTCGTACGCGCCGACCTGAGCCTGCGCCGCGCGCGGGCCGGCCTGGCCTGGTCCCTCGGCTGGCGCTACCTCCGCCCCGACGCGTACTCGGCCGACGGCGCGGCCTCGGCGCTGCGGGCCTCCTGCGACCTGGCCGCCTGGCCGGGCCTGTTCGGCGTACGGGCGCTCGTCGGCCTAGCCGACGCGGACGGGGCCGACGGGAGCGTCGTCGAGCTGGACGCGCGCTACCGTCCGGCGCCGGCCCCGTGGCTGTCGCTCCGCAGCTCGTGGCGGGCCGCGGACGGCGCGGCCGAGCGTTTCGACCTCGGCGCCGCGATATCGGTCGGCGAGCGCTTCCCGCTCGAGCTGGAGTCTGGCCTGCGCTTCGTCCCGGAGGGGAGGCTGTACAAGGCCGGCCTATCCCTGGGCGCCTCCGGCGACCGCGCCTCGGTCCGCCTCCGCGCCGGTAGCGACGGGTGGATACCCGAAGGCTCGAGCTGGCCCGAGTCGATAGAGGGCTCGATCCGCCTGACGGCTAGGCTGCCATAGGGCCCGTCGTCTTTACCGGCGTCGGATTATCCGGTACTCTTGAGGCCCGGGGGAGGGGCCGATGCGTATCGACGGATCGAGGACGGCGTTCCTGGCCATAGATATCCAGAACGATTTCTGCCCAGGCGGCGCGCTCGCCGTCGAGGGCGGCGACGAGATCGTGCCGCTCGTCAACGAGCTGGCCGCGACCTTCGGGCTATGCGTCGCCACGCAGGACTGGCACCCGGCCGGGCACTGCTCCTTCGCGTCGGCCAGGCCCGGCGGAGGGCCCTGGCCCGACCACTGCGTCCAGGGCACCCGCGGCGCCGAGCTCCACCCGGCGCTGCGCCAGGAACCCTTCCGGCTGATACTCCGCAAGGGCTTCCGGCCCGACCTGGACAGCTACTCGGCCTTCTACGAGAACGACCGCGCCACCCCGACCGGGCTCGACGGCTACCTGCGCGGCCTCGGCGCCTCGGCGGTCGTCATCGCCGGGCTGGCCCTCGACTACTGCGTATACTACAGCGCCCTCGACGCCGCCCGGCTCGGCTACGCGGTCGCCGTCGTCTCCGACGCGACCAGGGCGGTCGGCTCGCCGGAGGGCTCAGTCGACGCCGCGCTCGCGGACCTACGGTCCAGGGGCGTGGCGATCATAGATTCCTTGGAGGTTTTCCGTTGAACTCAAGCGCCCTATTCACCGATTTCTACGAGCTGACCATGGCCCAGGGCTACTGGAAGCACGGCCTGGATACCAGCGCCGTCTTCGACGTCTTCTTCAGGCGGCAGCCCTTCAAGGGCGGCTTCTCGGTGTTCGCCGGCCTGGAGCCGCTCCTCGAGGCGCTCGAGGCCTTCAGGTTCTCCGAGGACGACCTGGCCTGGCTGTCGGCGCAGCCCGGCTTCGACCCGGCCTTCATAGCGTACCTCGCCGACTTCAAATTCTCCGGCGACATCTACGCGGTGCCCGAGGGCGAGCTCGTATTCCCGCAGGAGCCGCTGCTGCGCGTCCACGCCAACCTGATTGAGGCGCAGATCATCGAGGGGCTCGTCCTCAATACGATCAACTTCCAGAGCCTCATCGCGACGAAGAGCGCCAGGGTCGCGATGGCGGCCAAGGGCAAGAAGGTGATGGAGTTCGGGCTCAGGCGGGCCCAGGGCTTCGACGGCGCGATGTCGGCCACCCGCGCGGCCTATATCGGCGGCGCCCACGGCACCTCGAACGCTCTCGCCGGCAAGCGGCTCGGCATCCCGGCCCTCGGCACCATGGCCCACAGCTGGGTGATGGCCTTCGAGAGCGAGCTAGCCGCGTTCGAGGCCTACGCCGACATGTACCCGGACGGCACCACGCTGCTGATCGACACCTTCGACACCCTCGGCTCGGGCCTGCCGAACGCGATCAAGGTGGGCAAGCGCCTGGCCGAGCGCGGCAAGAAGCTGGGCGTCAGGCTCGACTCCGGCGATATAGACTACCTGTCGCGCAAGGTCCGCGAGGGCCTGGACGAGGCGGGCCTCGACGACGCCTCGATCGTCGTCTCGAACGAGCTCGACGAGGAGATCATCGAGACCCTCGTGTCCGAGGGCGCGCCGGTCGACGTCTGGGGCGTCGGCACCCACCTGGTCACCGGCGGCGACGAGGCGTCGTTCACCGGCGTGTACAAGCTGGCCGCGTTCGAGAGGGGCGGCGTATGGTCGCCGACGATGAAGTTCTCGGACAACCCCGACAAGTCGACCAACCCCGGCGTCAAGGACCTGTACCGCGTCTACGACGAGTCGGGCGCCGCCGTGGCCGACGTGATGACGCTGGCCGGCGAGACGATAGAGCCGGGCAAGGTAACTACCTTCCATCACCCGTCGCTCGACACCAGGCGCGTCACCTTCGCGCCGTGCGGCGAGATACGGCCGCTGCTCGGCAAGGTCATGGAGGGCGGCAGGCGCCTCGCGCCGGCCCCGACGATGCAGGAGCTGCGCGCCAGGAGGGCGTCGTCGATGCGGTCGTTCGACCATACCTTCCTGCGCTTCCTGAACCCGCATATCTACAAGGTGTCGATCAGCGGGAAGCTGCGCGACCTCAAGCTGGGCTTCGTGGAGCGCTATCGGGGTTCCAGGGCCTAAGCGCCGCTAGGCCCCGCGCCGCCGCCGGAGGCCGAGCCAGGCCTTGAGGCAGTAGAGCAGGGCCAGCGCCAGGGCGACGACGACCCTGCGCTCCGGCGGCGAGCCGGCCGCGGCGACGACCCTGCGGCCCGTAGGCGCGTACTCGCCCGGCGGCGGCGTGACGACGGCCTCTCCCGGGTACAGGTAGCCGTCGCCGACGCGTATAGGCCTCGAGGCGGCGGCCATGGCCGCCCGGCCGTCCGGCGCGGCCGACGACGCCCAGGCCAGCCAGAACGGCGTCGCCGCCTCGGCCGAGGCGAAGGCGGCCGGCCCGAGCGCCAGGTCCGCACGGCGGTCCAGCCCGGAGGCGACGAGGGCGCCGAGGGTCAGCCGAGGCGGCAGCAGCCACGACTCGTCCCGGGCCTCGGCTACCGACAGCGAGCCGGGCCTGCCGGCCCCGCCGCGGTCGGCGACCTCGACGCCGCGCCCGGTCCATCCGCCCGACGGACGCGCGCCCGCCGCGCCCCCGGCGACGCCGGTATTGCCGGCGACGAGCCGAGGCAGGCCCGCGACGACGCGCTCGGCCATCGTCCCGCGCGCGCGCAGCGGCTCGGGCTGGCCCGGCGCGATGAACGGCAGAAGGCGGCCGTCCCAGCGGACGGCCCAGGCGCCCGGTATCGCCAGGGCCAGCTCGAAGCCGGACGGAGAGCGCCTGATCTCGAAGTCCTCCGGCTTGGCCCGCGTCGCGGCGCCGTCGGCCCCGAGCCGCCACAGGCTGTCCGGCTCGGCGCCGCCGGCCGACACGAAGCGAGCGACGCTCCGGCCGGAGCCGCGGTCCCAGGCCGCCTTGGCCAGGAGCAGGTAGCGGGGAGGCTTGGCCGGCAGCCTGACGATCTCGACGCCGAGCCCCTCGACCGAGGCGTCGTCGGTCAGTAGCCGGATCTCCCCGTAGCCGCGGCGCGCCAGGTCCTTGAGCAGGGCGTAATCGGCCGACATGAACGACTCCGACGACTCGAGCCCGGCCGCCAGCTCCTGCGGGCTCCTGGCCGCCTCGAGGGCGTCGCTCCGGTCGGTCAGGACGTGCCTGCGCCTCGCCGGGTCCCAGCCGAGGGCGAACAGCCTCGTACGGCGCGCGCCCGGCTCGTCGAGCCGGTACCGCGTCAGGGCCAGCCGCGCCGCCTCGTCGAGGGGGCGGTCGCCTCGCAGGCCGGCCAGCATCGAGGCCGACGCGTCTATCACGACGGCCGGTCCCTTGTCCGCCGCGGGCCTCGGGTAGCCGGCGATCGCCAGGCCGACGACGACGGCGCAGGCGGCGTCCATCGCCGCGTCGTAATAGAGGCGGATCGTCCGCAGGAGCAGGGCGGTCGGCCTGGCGCCGCTCCGGTCGGCGAGTAGCTCGTGCGGGTAGACCAGCCTGCGCCTGAGCCTGAGCGCCACGAACAGCAGGGCGACGACCGGCGCCAGCAGCCAGGCGACGGGCGCTATCGCGTCAGGCATAGAGCCGCTCCAACGCGTCCCAGTATACCGGGGCACGGGGCGTACCGGGATCGAGCCGCCGGTAGAAGACCCGCGGGATCGAGGCCAGAGCGGCGTCCCGCGCCGCCTCGGCCTCGGCCCAGGCCCGCTCGTCGGTACCGCTCCACGGAGCCACGACGACGGCGCCGGTCTCGGGGTCGCGCACCTCGGCCTCGGTGCCCGGCAGGGCCAGGCTCGAGAACGGCGTCCGATAGCGTATCAGGAACAGACCGCCCGATGACCTGAACGTCGGGTTCGGCTCGTGGAAGTCGGAGAACACGAACGCGCGTCGCTGCCTGGCCCCGGCGCGCCACTGGGCGAAGGAGCGCGAGCACGCGGTCCGCCCCTCGAAGCGCATCGCCGCGAGAGCCCCGGCTATAGAGCCGTGCGCCCCCCTGGACCGCGCCGCGACGTAGCCCTCGGACAGCCGCGAGCCGAAGGTCCACAGGCGCACGCTCATGCCGAGCGACAGGAGGATGAAGGCCATCGACGACACGAAGCTCAGGTACTCCTCGACCGGGGCGCACGACAGGCTCGCCGAGGAGTCGACGAGGAAGGCCACCTCGTCGTCCGCCTCGTCGTAGAATTCCTTGACGAAGGCGCGGTCGGATCGCCCGTACAGCTTCCAGTCGATGGCCCTCGGGTCGTCGAAGGGCTGGTACTCGCGGATGCTCTTGAGGTCGTAGCTCGAGCCGGAGCGTCGGTACATCGGGTCCTTGGCCGCGATCGACTCGGGCAGCCTGGCGCGCAGGTCGCGCCTGGAGAAGGCCGCCGCGATGGCCGCGCACTCCGGGTCGACGAGCCTCATCGGCGCTCCCTGGCGAAGGCCTTGGCCGCGTCGGACCTGACCGCGTCGAGCACGTCGGCCACCTTGACGCCGTCGGCCTCGGCCTCGAAGTTCAGGATCAGGCGGTGGGCGGCCACGTCGGCGAGGAGGTCGTCGACGTCGTCGAACGAGACGCTCGGGCGGCCGGCCATCGCGGCCTTGGTCCTGGCGGCCGCCAGCAGCGCTATGGCCGACCGCGGCGACGCTCCGTACAGCACGTAGTTCCGCACCAGCTCGACCGGCGAGCGGTCGGGGTGGCTATGCTCGACGATGCGGGCGATGTAGGCGCGCACGCCGTCGGGCGCGGCTATATGGGGCGACAGGGCCCGCCAGGCGGCGACCGCCGCCTTCGAGGCCTCGGCGCCGATGGCCTGGCCGTGCTTCTCCGCCGCCTGGAGGTCCATGATCCCGAGCAGCGCGTGGAGGTCGGGCATGGCGAAGTTGAGCTTCATGAAGAAGCGGTCTATCTGCGCCTCGGGCAGCGGGTAGGTGCCCTCGAGCTCTATCGGGTTCTGCGTCGCTATGACGAAGAACGGGTCGGGCAGGGGATGGACCTCGCCGAGGAAGGTGACGCGCTTCTCCTCCATCGCCTCGAGGAAGGCCGACTGGGTCTTGGGCGTCGCCCGGTTTATCTCGTCGCCGAGCACCACGTTCGAGAAGATCGGTCCCCGGTAGAAGCGGAAGGAACGCCCGGACGGGCCTTCCTCGAGCAGGTTCGAGCCGATGATGTCGAGCGGCATCAGGTCCGGGGTGAACTGGACCCGGCTGAAGCCGAGCCCGAAGAATTCCGACCAGGTCTTGGCCAGCGTCGTCTTGCCGAGACCCGGCGCTCCCTCGAGCAGCACGTTGCCGCCTGAGAGGAAGGCTATGAACAGGCGCTCGAGTATCCTAGGGTAGCCGAGCACGCGGGTGCCCACGAAGGCGGTGTAGTCGTCGTAGAGGTCCTTGATCGAGGCGAGCGATCGTTCGAATTCATCGGGCTGCATACACGCTCCAGTATCCGTACCGAATTATAAGCGCCGCGACGAGCGCCGAGAGTGCTATGAGGTTGACGACGGTGCCGACGATCGGCAGGGCCGGGAATGGGAATAGCGCGGCGACGATATTGAAGGCCGAGTGCCAGGCCCACGCGATCGCGAAGGCCGCCGCGATCCCCGCCGCCTTGCCGGCCGGGCGGCTCCCGCGATCCGGGCCTTCGCTATCGCCGGTCGCGATCGCGTACAGCGCCGCCGCCCCGGCGTGGATGGGCAGCGCGTAGCCCAGCCGCCAGTACGCGTCGAGGGTCGGGAAGGCGGCGAGGTACGACGCGTTCTCGAGGGCGGCGAGCGAGCACGCCGCCACGACGCCGAGGCCGACCGCGCCCGGCTCGAGCCGCGCCCGGCGGACGTACAGCGCCAGCAGCATGGCCAGGCCGAGCCTGAGGGCCTCCTCGACGCCGGCGTTGGCCGCCAGCGCCGCCCATTCCGGCGCCCGCTCGACGACGGGGCGCAGCGCGCCCTGGCACAGGCGCATCGCGTACCAGAGCGCCGCCCCGGCCGCCGCGGCCGCTATGACCCGGAGCGCGGGCGCCGAGGCGGCCAGGATCGAATCTCGCCGCACGCTACGGCCTCCTCTCGCCGTCAGGCTCGGCCTCGGCGCCGAAGGCCTCGAGCCAGGCGGCGCCGAGGCCGGCCAGCTCCGCGTCGACGGCGCCGCCGACGACCACCCGGGCGTCGTAGCTCGAGAAGAGCTCGGCGATGGCCGCCGATACCGTCTCGGCGCTCGGCTCCGGGCCGATGGCCGTCTCGACGCCGGTCGCCTCGGCGTACTGCCGCTCGAAGCGGGCGCGATAGTCTATCATCGGGCTCGGCTCGATCGCGCGGCCGCGCCCCTCGTAGCCGGGGCTCGCGGCCTCGCCGCCGGAACCGTCGCCGCGGCCGTCGTCGCCGCCTACCGATACGGCGCCGCTCCGCCTGGTCCCGGAACCGGCCGCCGCCGATCCGCTCGGGGCTTCGGTCGGCTCGGGCGCGCCCGCGTCGGCCGCGCCGTCGCCGGGGCGGTCGTCGGCCGCCGCAACGAAGTCGGGCTCCTCGAGCCGGCCCTCGTCGGCCGCGTCGGCCCGGCGGGACGAGAACGGCTCGGCCGCGCCGTACTCGGGCGGCCTCTCGTCGGCTTCGGCGGCCTCGGCCTCGACGACGGGGGGGTAGGCCTCGTCGAAGGCGCTCGGCTCTCCCGGCGCGGCCGGGACGATCTCCCGTTCCGGATAGCCGAGCGATATGCCGCAGCCCGAGCCAATCGCCGCGATCTGGGCGGCCGCGAAGCACGCGAGGCCGAAGGCGTACAGCGCCGCGACGAGGCGGCGCGCGCTCGCCGGCCGCCTCGTCGCCGTCGGCCCGCCTATCGTCGCGATGCCGATGGCCTCGATCGCCCGCCGCTCGAGCAGACGCTCGGCGGGACCGCCGCGATAGCCTAGCCAGGCCTCGATCGCCGCCTCGCGGTCGGCCGCCCGCACGGCGTCGATGCCCCAGGATCGTCGCGCCGGATAGGCCAGGAAGGCCGGGAGAGAACCGATTATCGCCATCACGACGGCGTTGAAAACCAGCGGAGACGGCATGAACCTCGTGTCGAGCAGGCAGACCGACGACAGCAGCGTCAGCGCCCAGGCGGCGAAGGCGGTTCCGAGCCAGGCGGCGAAGCGGAACCGCAGCCGCCCGAGCGCGTCCCATACGACGAGCCGGCGGACCGCCCGAGCGGCGTTCCCGATCCTCATCGGGCCCTCGCGAAGGATAGCGACGACAGGGCGACGACGAGCGACGATACGGCCGCGCCCGACCACGGGCCGGCCAGCTCCGCTACGGCGACGCCGATAGCCACGGCGACGATCGGCGGGACGAGGCGCGCGCGTCCGCGTCCGGCCCGGACGGCCGTCCCCGAAGCCGCGGAGCGCTCGATCGAGAAAGCCGACGCGCAGCCGGCCGCGGCCGCGGCGGCCAGCGCGATCATGTCGGGCCACGACGGCCTCGGCGCGTAGGCGGCCAGGGCCCAGGCGCCGAACGGCAGGGCGCCGGCCAGCGCGGCGGAAAGCCCGGCCGCGTCCAGTCCGGCCGCGAGCGACGCGGCGGCGGCCCAGGCGAGGGGCAGGCCTCCGGCCAGGGCGGCGCTTACGGCCGCGTCGGCCTCGCCCGGCAGCGCGAAGGCGGCGGCCAGCAGCGGCGCGACGACGACGGCCGCGCCCGCTACGCCGATGCGCCTACTCACGAGGCCTCCCGGGCAGGGCCCAGGCCGCCTGGAACGGGGCCGGGGCGAGGGCCGGCAGTCCGTCGTCGCCCGGCGTCACGAGCGGCGGCCGCTGGAACCTCAGCCGCCCGTAGCCGTCGAGCGACGACAGCGGCAGCGGCTCGAGCGGCGAGCGGACGCCTAGCAGCGTCGCGCCGCTACCGTCCGGGGCCGCTCGTACGGCCGGCCGGGCCGAGCCGAGCGCGTAGGCCAGGCCGGCCGCGACGGCCGCGACGGCGATCGGGGCGACGGCCGCCGCTATCGCGGCGCGGCGGCCGGTCGCGCCGGTCCGCCCGAGTCCGGCGGAATCGGGCCGGCCGCGCGCCTTAGCCGCGGCGAGCGGCGCCAGCGTGAACAGTACGGCCCACATCGACAGCAGCGCGAGCGGCCACGGCCGCCTGTCGGCTTCGAGGGCCTCGGGCATACGCCTTCGCATCGGGAATTCGAGCGTCGACAGGTCGGGGGCGGTCTCCGCCCCGGGCCTCGAGCCGAAGCCGGGGCGTTCGAGCCGCGAGCGCGCCTCGAACGGCAGGCCGTCGCCGTCGCGGCCTTCGGCGACGACGGAGTCGAGGCCGGGCCAGGCGTAGTAGGTAACGGTCGCGGCGCCGGCGTAGTCCAGGTCGGCCCTGTATAGTTCCGACCGCTCGCCGTCCGACCCGAGGCCGTAGACCGTCAGCCGGCCGGACAGGCCGGCGCGGCTCGAGACGACGGCCTCGTTGAAGGCGTAGGGCAACGGCGAGCCGAGCGATATCGAAGCGGCGGCCGAGCCCGATACTTGGCTCGCCTGGGCCCCGACGATGCGAGGAGCCGCGGCCAGAGCGACCGCCAGAGCGACCGCCAGAGCGACGCGGCAGGCCAGGACGCGGCGATGCGTCAAGGCGCTCATCGCCTGAACCTCAGGATCACGGTCGCCGCGAGGGACGACGCGAAGAACGCGAGCAGCCACGGCGCGCCGCCCCTCGGCAACGCCCAGAACGGGACTCGGTACCCGGCTTCGGCGGCCGCCGAGTCGCTCGGGCGGCCTTCCATGCCGCCGTTGCAGACCAGCGCCGCCCTGGCGACGGTCCGGCCGCGGTCCTCGACCAGGGCCGTGTACGATCCCGGCGGTAGCCTGCCCGGGGCCGCGCTGAAGTAGCCGGGCGCGACGCGCTCGAACGGCGCGTCGGCGACGAGACGGCCCGAGCCGTCGGCTATGGCCGCCCGCGGCTCGACGAGGTAGTCGGCGGCGAGCGTCAGCGCCAGGCCGTCGGCGGTCTCGGTCACGGTAAGCGACGGCGCCGACTCGCCGAACATGCCGTCGAGCATCGCGTCGAGCACCGATAGCGTGCCGGGGCTCTCGAGGAATTCGCGGCCGTAGCGTCCGTAGAGGTCGCTCGCGTAGACGACGGTCGACCTGGAGCCGACGCGCCTCGTCGCGAGCAGCGGGTCGCCGGCGGCGCTCGAGTAGAAGGCCAGCGCGTCGGGCTTGGGGCCGAGCCTGGCCATGCCGTCGACATGGCCCGCGGGCTCGCCGGCCATGTCGACGACGGCGACGCGGCTCTCGGAGAATACCGTCCTGGCGACGCTCTTCCGGTCCTCGATGATCAGCGACGGCACCTCGGAGGCGTCCCTGACGCGGTAGAACTTCCCGCCGGACCCGGCCGACAGGCGCGTCAGCAGGGCCTTGTCGTATTCGCCGCCGACCGCCATCGCCGATATCGCTATGCCCGAGCGGAAGGCCCGGGCGGCCAGCGCGTCGAAGTCGGCCGGCTCGGTGATGCCGTCGGAGACGACGACCAGCCGCCTCTCCGGCATGCCCGACGACTCGAGCGAGCCGAGCGCCTCGGCGACGGCCGGGAACAGCCTCGTGCCGCCCCCGGCCCGGAGCGGCGCCAGGCTGCGCTCCGCGTCGAGCGAGCCGACCGACGCCAGCGGGTATAGCCAGCGCGACTCCTCGTCGAACAGGATGATGCCGGCCTCGTCGGTCGGCTTCAGGTTCGCGAACAGCTCGAGGCCTATGGCCTTGGCCAGCGACAGCTTGTCGCCGTACATCGAGCCGGACACGTCGAGGGCGACGGCCATCGCGACGTCGGGCAGGCGGGATAGCGAGCGCGGCGACAGTTCGACCGGCAGGAGCTCCTCGATAGGCGGGCAGTCGCCGGGCTTGCCGACCTCCGGCGAGTCGACCGCGACGAACAGGCTGCCTGCGCCGCGCTCGACGTAGGCCGCTATCGCCTCGGCGACGGCGCCGTCGAGCGCCGACAGGTCGGGGCCGTCGAGCACGATCAGCTCGTAGCCGTAGATGCCGGCGCCGCCGAGCTCGTCGTAGCCGACCGTCCGCACCGGGCGCAGCGCCTCGATCACGCTCCTGGCGCCCGTCCGCCGCGTGGCCAGGAGCGCGCGCGGCTCCCCTGACGGCGGGGCGGCCAGCTCGACGCGGGCCGTCCTCGATGATCCCGGCGGCCCCGCCTCCAGCTCGACGACGACCGCGGCCGCGCCGTCCGCGCCGGGCGGGTCCGCGGCGGCTATGGGCACGACGAGCCTGCGGTCCGGGCCGACAGTCGCCCGGGCGAGCGCCGGCTTGCCGTCGACCGAGACGCGCGCCGGACCGGCAGCCGCCTCGGCGTCGAGCAGCAGGGTCAGCGCGGCCGGCGAGCCGTCCCCGGCGATCGACAGAGAATAGGCCTCGAGCGGGGAATCGGCGCTGGCGCGCGCGTAGGCCTTGAACTCGACCGGCATACCGGTCGTTCGATAATGCTCCCGCGCCGCGGCGACGTCGGCGACCGACGGCGGCGCGCCGAGATCGACGCGGACCGCGCCGAGCCGGCCGGCTGACGCGCGGAGGACGTCGTCGACGCCGGACCCCTTCGTCGCGTAGTCCCGGACGGGAAGCAGGAAACGCGGTATCGGCATGGGCAAGCGGAGCGCATAGGGGATGAGCGCGAGCAGGGGAAGCGCGATAACGAGTATGAACGCGAAGCGCCTCGTGGCACCCACCGAAGGGCCCGTATCGTCGCCTGCCTTTTCGCCCTTGTGGTTCGCCATGGTTCGCACTATTCTAATACGGTATCTGCGGGCGGACAACCGGAACCGCGATGCGTACACCGATAACGAGGATGCTATTCCATGGATACAAACAGTCTGCGGCCGTTCTTCGAAGCGGCCGGCTCGGTCTTCTCGCAGATGTTCGGCCTCGAGCCGGAGGCTTCGGCCCCGCGCGCGCTCGACGGGGCGGAGTCCCATGACTGGGAGGTCTCCGGCCTGCTCGGCATAGCCGGCTCGTCGCAGGGCGTGCTGGCCCTCAGGTTCACGATGGCCCTCGTCGACAGGCTCCTCGAGGCCAGCGGCGTCGAGACGCGGGACGAGCAGGACAGGCTGGCCACGGCCTCCGGCCTGGTGGCCGAGATGACGAACATCGTCGCCGGCAACGCCATAGGCGGGATAGCCGGGCAGAACCTCGAGATATCGCCGCCGGTCGTCATCAAGGGCAAGAATCACCAGATTACCTGGCCCAAGATCGCGCCGGTCGTCGCCGTCGACTTCAATACGAGCCTCGGCGCCTTCGAGCTGGCTGTCTGCTATAACGGCAAGTAGGCGCGACGGGCGCTTGACGCGCCGCGGCCGTTCCGTCTATTGTATCTACGATGAGTAACGATTTGTTCGTACAGTTCAGCCATCTCCATCATCACGGCCACGCCCACGCGGTCGCGATGATCGTCATACCCTAGGTTCCCGTACGGGAACCGAACGGAACGATACGCCGGCCGCCTGAGGCCGGCGTTTTCGTTTCTTCGGGGCTTCCGGGCCTTCTCGAGACGGACGCGGCCATGGGCGGCCTCCTGACTCGGAAGGAGCCGACATGGAACGGAAAGACGGGAAGCTGCGCCTGGCGCTGCCCAAGGGACGGATGCAGGAGGGCGTGCTGCGCCTCCTCTGGGAGGCAGGCATAGACATGAGGGCCGCCGATCGGGACTACAGGCCGGCGGCAGGCCTCGACTGGCTCGACGTCAAGGTGCTCAAGCCCCAGAATATCGTGGAGATGCTCGCCGCCGGCAGCCGCGACCTCGGCTTCGCCGGGGCCGACTGGGTGGCCGAGCTCGGCCTGGACCTCGTCGAGGTGCTCGATACCGGCCTCGACCCGGTGCGCCTCGTCGCCGCGGCACCCGCGGCCATACTCGAATCGGGCAGGCTGCCGGCGCGCCCCCTCGTCGTCGCCAGCGAGTACGAGGGGCTGGCCCGCCGCTGGATAGCGGAGCGCGGCCTGGACGCCCAGTTCGTGCGCTCCTACGGGGCGACCGAGGTCTTCCCTCCGGAGGACGCGGACTGCATCGTCGACAACAGCGCGACCGGCTCGACGCTGCGCGCCAACGGCCTGGCCGTCGTCGACGAGGTGATGCGCTCGACGACGCGGCTCTACGCCAACCGACGCGCGATGGACGACCCGGAGCGGAGGGCGCGCGTCGAGTGGTTCGCGATGCTCTGCGGCAGCGTGCTGGCGGCCCGCGGCCGCGTCATGCTCGAGGTGAACGTCGACGCCGAGCGCCTCGACGGCCTCATCGCGATCCTGCCGGCGCTGAAGGAGCCTACCGTCTCGCGCCTGATCGGCGAGGCCGGCTACGCGGTCAAGGTGGCCGCGCCGAGGTCGTCGCTGCCGTCGCTCCTGCCGGCGATCAGCGCGCGCGGAGGGACGGGCATCGTCATCACCCAGCCGTCGCAGATAGTGCCATGACGGCGAACGATACCGCGGTACGGCCCGAACGGCCGTCGTCGCGCTCGCCGTGGGTGCGCGGAGGCGCCGCCTACGTACCGAGGAAGCCGGATCCGCGCGTCCGCTGGTTCCTCGACGCCAACGAGGGAAGGCCGGCCCCGTCGGTCGTCGCCGCGATAGGCGAGGCGCTGGCCGGCTCGGCGTCCGGGGTTCGCCGCTACCCGTCGTTCGGCGAGCTCGAGTCGGCCGTGGCGGCGGCCTGGGGCGTCGACCCGGCCCGGGTCGTCGCGACCGCCGGCGGAGACGACGCCATAGGCCGCGTCGTCGCCTCCCGCCTGGCGCCAGGCGCCAAGATACTCGTCCACGAGCCGGCCTTCGAGATGTTCGGCGCCTACGCCGCTTCCAGGGGAGCGGCGACGCTCGGGCTGCGCTGGCTGGACGGCGAGCCCTTCCCGCTGGAGGCGACGATAGAGGCGACACGGCGACGCCCGTCCATCGGGCTCGCCACCGTCGTCTCGCCGTCCAACCCGACAGGCGGCGTCGTATCCGAGGCCGAAGCGCTGGCCGTGGCGGCCGCCTGCGCCGACGGCGGCGCGGCGATGCTGTTCGACGCGGCCTACGGGGAGTACGCCGACGAAGACCCGAGCGCTCGCCTGATCTCCGACGGCTCGGCCTACGTCGTGCGCAGTTTCTCCAAGGCCTACGGACTCGCGGGCCTGCGCATCGGCTACGTCGTCGCGCCGGACCCGGGCGCGGCCGCCGCGCTGCGCTCCTGCGGCATGCCGTACCCCAGCTCCGGCCTGGCCTGCGCCGCCGCCCTGGCGGCCCTGGCCGACCGGCCGGCGATGCTGTCCTCGGTCGCGGCCGCGCGCGCCGAGCGCGCCGTCATGGCCGAGCGCCTCCGCGCCCTCGGCGCACGGGTAGCCGAGAGCGGCGCGAACTTCGTGCTGGCGCGCGTGCGCGACCCCGCCGGCCTCGCCGGCGCGATGGCCCGGGCCGGCGTCGCCGTCAGGACCTACGGCGGGCGCGCCCTGCTCGCGGACGCCGTGCGCGTCAGCTGCCCCTGCGACCCGGCCGGCCTGGCCGCGGTCATCGAGGCCCTGGACGGGGCCGAGGAGTTCATACGATGAGCGAAAACACCATCATCCGCTCGGCGGTCGTCGAGCGTCGCACCAAGGAGACGAGCGTACGCGTCGAGCTCGCGCTGGAGCCCGGCCCGATCGACGTGCGCAGCGGCGTCGGCTTCCTCGACCACCTGCTGTCGAGCCTCGCGTTCCACGGGGGCTTCAGCCTGTCCCTGCGCTGCGACGGCGACCTAGGGGTCGACGACCACCACAGCGCCGAGGACTGCGCCCTGGCGCTCGGC